>JAVHVD010000187.1:0-9614 GCA_032160745.1 Pseudonocardiales bacterium | reverse complement strand
CGGATGGCCGAGCCGCTCGGATCGCGGATGAGGAACTGGGTGCGCGGCCAGTCCTGATCGGCCTCGATCGCGGCCAGCCCGGCCGCGAACTCGGCCGCAGTGGGGGGCCGGCTGTCCTTGTCCTTGCTCATGGCGTGCACCAGCAGGTCCGACAGCTGCGTCGGCACCTGGACGTTGACGAGCGGCTGCACCGGATCGCGCAGGATGCGCAGGATTACCGAGGCCGGCGATTCGCCGTCGTAGGCCCGGAACGCCGACTTCCCGGCGATCAGCTGATACAGCGACGAGGCGAGTTCGTACACGTCGGTCGCGGCGGACGTCTCGCCGCCCTCCAGCAGCTCGGGCGCCGCATGCAGGGTGGTGAAGTCGAACAATCCGGCCGTCGTCTGCGTCGAGGACTGGAGCATGGCCACGCCGAAGTCGGCGAGCGCCGGTTCACCGAACTCGGTGACCAGGATGTTCTGCGGCTTGACGTCCCGGTGCAGGATCTCGGCGCGGTGCGCCGTCTCCAGCGCGCCGGCGATCTTGATGCCCAGCGCGACAACCTCGGACACGGGCAGCCCGAAGCCGTCCTGCATGCGATCGGAGATCGCGCCGCGGCACAGCTCGAGGACGAGGACGGGGCGGCCGTCCGACGCGCGGAACGAGCGGTACAGCGTCACGATGTTCGGATGCGAGCTCACCGCGCCGAGCGCGATCGACTCACGTTCGAAGGACTCGATGGCGCGCGGCGACGCGTCCCGGACGTTCAGCAGCTTCAGGGCGACCAGCCGATTCGTGCCGATCTCGCGGGCGCGGTAGACCGTGGCCAGACTGCCCATGCCGATCTCGGCGATGTCGGTGAACCCGGGGAAGAAGTCGCTCCGGGCGCCCTTCGCCCGCCGCAACATCGCCACGCTGACCTCCCCGGAAGCTGACCGCGAGCGTATCAACGACCTGCCGGACAAAACGCGCGAACGAACTTCGTGAGAAAGTGATGCCGTGTCCGCCGACAACCGCCGCGCGATCGGTCTGGCCGCGCTGCTCGCAGGCGCCGGCGCGACCCACTTCGCAATGCCGATGTTCTACGACGCGATGATTCCCGAACAGTTGCCGGGCACGCCGCGGATGTGGACCTACGGCTCGGCCGTTGTCGAGTTCGCCACCGCCGCCGCCGTCGTCGCGCCGCCCACGCGGCGGGTGGGCGGCCTCGCCGCGGCCGGGCTGTTCGCCGCGGTGTTGCCGGGCAACATCAAGATGGCGATCGACGCGCGCAAGAGCGACTCCATGCCCTACCGGGTGGGGACGATCCTGCGGCTTCCGATGCAGGCCCCGTTGATCGCGTGGGCCCTGAAGGTGCGACGCAACGCCGCGTAGCAGTCAGGCGGCCAATGCCGGCTCTTCGGCGACGAGTCGGGCGGTGCGCTCGGCACTCGCGTCGGCGCGTCGGCCCGTGGTGAGGGCGCCCAGGACCAGGACGGCCAGGCCGCAGCCGGTGATCACCCACCATCCGGCGTGGCTGGCCGGCACGAAGCCGGTCCGGAGCGGACCGGACAGTCCGGTGGTCAGCACCGAACCGACGATGGCGACGCCGAGCGCCGCCCCCACCTGGCGGCTGGTGGACGCGACCGCGGCGGCCACGCCGGCCTGTTCTCGCGGCATCCCGGACACCGCGGTGTTGGTGATCGGTGCGTTCAGCAGCGCGAACCCGGCAGCGAAGACGGCGAAGCTCGCGATGAGCCAGACGTAGGACTCATCAGCCGAGAGCGAGAGCAGCAGCAGGCCGCCGAGGGTCAGCAACCCGCCGGCGAGCAGCAGCGGCAGCCGTGGGCCGCGCGTGCCGACCAACCGGCCGGACAGCGGCGCCAGCGCCAACGTCATCACCGCCAGCGGCAAGAAGGAGCACCCGGCCGCGAGCGGGCTCAGGTCCCGCACCTCCTGCAAGTACAGGCTGGTGAGGAACAGGAACCCGGAGAAGGCGGCGAAGCCGCAGACGGCGATAGCCGTAGCGCCGGTGAACGGCACGCTGCGGAAGAACCGCAGATCGATCAGCGGCTCGCGGCGGCGCGGCTCGTACCGGCCGAGGGCGACCGCCGCGACGACGGCCAGGCCGAGGGCGATGCCCGTCTGCGCCGAAACCCATCCCGCGCGGGGCCCCTCGATGATCGAGAAGGTCAGGCCACCGAGCAGGATGATCACCAAGACCTGCCCGAACGGGTCGAGCCGCCGCGCGTGCGGCGCGCGGGACTCCGGGACGAAGAGGGCGGCAAGGGCGAAGGCCAGGACGCCGACCGGCACGTTGATCCAGAAGATCGCGCGCCAGCCGACGGAGCCGATGAGCGCGCCGCCGACGATCGGCCCCAGGCCGAGGCTCAGCCCGATGACGCCGCCCCATACCCCGATCGCGCGGGCGCGCTCACGCGGTTCGGTGAACACGTTGGTGATGATCGACATCGCGACCGGGTTGAGCATCGAGCCACCGACGGCCTGCATGGTCCGGAAGGCGACCAACCAGCCCAGGCTCGGCGCGACGCTGCACAGCAATGAGCCGAGCGTGAAGACCGTCAGCCCGATCTGGAAAACCCGTCGCCGGCCGAATCGGTCGGCCAGCGAACCGGACAGCATCAGGAGGCTCGCCAGCACCACCGTGTAGGCATCGATGATCCACTGCAGATCGGTGAGCGACGTGTGCAGCTCGTCCTGGATCGTCCGGAGGCCGACGTTGACGATCGTGTTGTCCATGCCGACGATCAGCAGGCTCAGGCAGCAGATCGCCAGGATCAGCACTCTCCGGCGTTGGGACAGGTCGGGCACACATCCAGAATAGTTAGCTGAACTAAGGAACTGCCACCTCGCCTCGCCGCGCGGGCGGCCGGTCCCACCCGCCCGCCCGCCCGGCGCTGACGCGGCGGCTACGGCAGAATCGCCGGAATGACCTTGTCCGGCGCCCCATCCCCGCACGATGAGCTGGACCGCTCCGTCCGCGAGTCGCTCGCCGCGCTCGACGGGCGCGGTGATCTGGCCTCGGCCGACCCGGATTTGCTGCAGGCCTTCGACGCGATGGCCGGCAGCCGGGTGCTCGACATCCAGGCCCGCCGCATGCGGGAACACGGTCAGGGCTACTACACAATCGGTTCGGCCGGCCACGAGTCGAATGCGTTCGTGGCCGCAGCGCTTCGCCCGACGGATCCGGCTCTGCTGCACTATCGTTCCGGCGCGTTCTTCCTGGCCCGCACGATGCAGGCCGGCCGGACGCTGGACGACGGGCTGTGCGCGGTCCTGCTCGGCATGCTGGCCAGCACCGAGGATCCAGCCTCCGGTGGCCGGCACAAAGTATTCGGCGACGCGTCGCTCGCCGTCATCCCGCAGACCTCGACCATCGCCTCGCACCTGCCGCGTGCGCTCGGCGTCGCCCTCAGCACGAGCCGAGCCAAGCGGCTGGGCGTCGCGTCGCGGTGGCCGCGGGACGCGGTGACCATCTGCTCGTTCGGCGACGCGAGCATCAACCACTCCACCGCCGCCGGCGCACTCAACGCCGCCGGCTACGTCGTTGCGCAGGGCCTGCCGCTGCCGCTGCTGTTCGTCTGCGAGGACAACGGAATCGGCATCTCGGTCGCGTCCCCGCAGGGTTGGGTCGCCGCGGCGGCGCAGCGCCCCGGCATCGAGTACATCTTCGCCGACGGCGCCGACCCGGACGCCGCGCAGGCGGCGGCCCGGCAGGCCGCCGATACCGCGCGCCGTACCCGCCGACCCGTGCTGTTGCACCTGCGAACCGTCCGCTATCTCAGCCATGCCGGGAGCGACGTCGAGACGGCGTACCGCAGCGCCGCCGAGATCGCGGCCGATCGGGAACGCGATCCACTGATCGCCGTCGCCCGGCGACTGCGCACGGCCGGCTTGGAACAGCGCTACGCCGACATCGCCGACCGAGTCGCTGCGATGGCCGCCGAGCTGGCAGGCACGCCGACCCTCACCAGCGCGGCACAGGTCCTCGAACCGCTCGCTCCACGGGGAGTGACCGAGCGCGCCCAACCGGCCGGTGCCGACGCCCGGTCGGCGGCCTTCGCCGGGCGGCTGCCCGAGAACGCCGGCCCGATGACGCTCGCCCAGTCGATCAACGCCGCGCTCACCGACGCGCTGGCCGCGCGGCCGGAGATGCTGGTCTTCGGTGAGGACGTCGGGCGCAAGGGTGGCGTGTACGGCGTGACGAGGTCGTTGGCCCAACGGTTCGGACCGGCCCGGGTCTTCGACACGCTGCTCGACGAGCAGTCGATCCTCGGTTTCGCGCTGGGGCTCGGGGTGAGTGGGCTGCTGCCGGTACCGGAGATCCAGTACCTCGCCTACCTGCACAACGCGGAGGACCAGCTCCGCGGCGAGGCGGCGAGCCTGCGCTTCTTCTCGGCCGGCACGTTCAGCAATCCGATGGTGGTGCGGATCGCCGGCCTGGCGTACCAGAAGGGCTTCGGCGGCCACTTCCACAACGACAACGCGCTGGCGGTGCTCCGTGACATCCCCGGCCTGGTGGTGGCGGTGCCGTCCCGACCGGAGGACGCGGGACCGATGCTGCGGTCTTGCCTCGCCGCCGCGGCGAGCCACGGCCAGGTCAGCGTATTTCTCGAGCCGATCGCGCTGTACCACGAGCGGGACCTGTACGAGCCCGACGACCGCGGCTGGTTGGGTGCGTACTCCCCCGTCGCCGAAGCGCCGATCGGCACGGCCCGCATCTACGGTGACGGTGCCGACCTGACGATCGTCACGTTCGGCAACGGCGTACGGATGAGCCTGCGTGTCGCGCGGCGCCTGGCCGAGGACGGCATTCAGGCGCGGGTCCTCGACCTGCGGTGGATCGCTCCACTGCCGTGGAACGAGCTGCGCCTGGCGGCCGCCCGGACCGGCCGGGTGCTGGTCGTCGACGAGACCCGGCACAGCGGCGGCGTCGGCGAAGGCGTGCTAGCCCGACTGGTCGAGTCCGGCTACCGCGGGCGGATGGCCCGGGTGGCCAGTCAGGACAGCTACATACCGCTCGGCGCGGCCGCGGATCTCGTGCTGCTGGGCGAGACCGAGATCGAATCGGTCGCGCGCGAGCTGATGCAGCGCTGAGCGCAGAGGTCAGTGGGGCTTCGGGCGCCGGGGCCTTGGTCGAGCGTCGGTGACCGCCTGTTCGACGGCCTCGACCTCCGCACCGAAGTGGCGCACCCCCCGCACTGGATAATCATGATGGAACTGCGGGTGATCGGTACGGCAGTGATCGTCCAGCTCGGTCCGCCAATTGAAACGCAGATCGCACTTGGGGCACTGATGGATCGTCATGTCCACCTCGCTTCTCGCACGGCACAAGCCGCTGCACCAACGATAGGACGGTTTGCTCCGGTTGCTATCCAGAGCGGGTAGCAACAAAGTGTGGATCAGGCGCCGACCGCAGACAGCACCCGGTCGAGCGCGGCGACGCCGCGATCCAGTTCGGCCACCGACACGGTCAGCGCCGGACGCACGCGCAGGCTCGACGTGCCGCAGCCGAGCACCAGTACCCGCTCGTCATCGCGCAGCCGGGCGATCACGTCGTCGCGGACGTCAACCGACGGCAGGGTGAACGCACAGAGCAGCCCGCGCCCCCGCACGTCGGTGACCGCCGGGTGCCGGCCGGCGATCTCGGTCAACTGCTGCAGGAGCCGCTCGCCCAGCGAGGCGGCCCGCTCGATCAGCCCGTCCCGCTCGATCACCTCGAGGATGCGCCGCGCGCGGACCATGTCGGTGAGGTTGCCGCCCCAGGTGGAGTTGAGCCGCGATGAGACGGCGAAGACGTTGTCAGGGACCTCGTCGACCCGGCCGCCGGCCATGATCCCGCAGACCTGGGCCTTCTTGCCGAACGCGACGACGTCGGGCAGCACGCCGAGTTGCTGGTAGGCCCAGGCCGTCCCGGTCATGCCGACACCGGTCTGCACCTCGTCCATCACGAACAGGGCGTCGAACTCGCGGCACAGCTTCTGCACGGCCTGCAGGAACTCCGGGCGGAAGTGGTTGTCGCCCCCCTCGCCCTGGATCGGCTCGGCGATGAAGCAGGCGATGTCATGCGGGTTCTGCTCGAACGCCTGGCGGGCCGCCGCGAGCGTCGCGCGCTCGGCCGCCTCGACATCGGTGTTGCCGTTGATCGACGGCGACGGGATGCGCGGCCAGTCGAACTTGGGGAACCGCGCCACCTTGTTCGGATCGGTGTTGGTCAGGCTCATGGTGTAACCGGTGCGGCCGTGGAAGGCCTGCTCGAGATGCAGCACCTTGGTGCCGAGCGCAGGGTCGATGCCGCGGCCCTCGTTCCATCGGCTCTTCCAGTCGAACGCGACCTTGAGCGCGTTCTCCACGGCAAGGCCGCCGCCGTCGATGAAGAACAGATGGGGCAGGGCGGGGTCGCCGAGGACGCGGGCGAACGTCTCGACGAAGCGCGCCATCGGCACGGTGTAGATGTCGGAGTTCGACGGTTTGTTGATCGCGACGGCCGCGAGTTCGGCGCGGGCCTCGTCGGTGGTGAGCGCCGGATGATTCATGCCCAGCGCGGACGAGGCGAAGAATGTGAACAGGTCGAGGTAGCTGCCGCCATCGCGCGCGTCGACGAGGGTCGAACCCTGCGAAGCGTCGAGGTCCAGGACGAGGTCGTACCCGTCGGCCAGCATGTGCGCGGCGATGGTCGAGTGGACCTGGGCGGCGGTGAGATCGCCGGCGGTGACCGGACGCAACGTTGTCATTGGCCCATCCTAACGGAAAATATCCTGTCTACAGCGCCGTTGGGCGCTGTTCTTCCGGCGTAACGGAGACATGGGCCGCTACGGAAGGTCCTGCAGAGCCGCCCGGCGCTCGAAGAAGGTCTGCAGGACCACTGTCGTGCGCGTCGACACATTGGCCCGGCGTCGGATCTCGCGGATGAGGTGTTCCAGCGCGGTCGGCGACGTGACCCGGACATACAGCACGTACGCGTCGTCGCCGGCCACCGAGTGGCAGGCCTCGATCTCGGGCAGGTGCATCAAACGTTGCGGCGCATCGTCGGGCTGCGCCGGGTCGAGCGGGGTGATCGCGATCAGCGCCGCCAGCGGGAGCCCGATGGCCTCGGCGTCGAGCAGCGCCGTGTAGCCGCGGATCACCCCATCGCTCTCGAGCCGCCGTACCCGCGCCTGCACCGCCGACACGGACAGACCGGTGATCTCACCCAGACTCTTCAACGTGCTGCGGCCGTCCGCGAGCAACGCGGCCGCGATCTGCCGGTCGATCGGATCGGTCAGCAGCGGCGGCGGTGTGGGGTCAGCCGTCGCGTCCTCGGCAGCGTCGGTCACAGCAACACGCTAGCCCGAACTGCGGTCGGGCGCGGGTCAGCGGGTGTGCACCGTCGTCGGTGTCACCCGCACCACGACCCGGACGTTGCCCGTGCCCTCGTCCGCGGTGTACGGACCGTTTCCGTACTTCCGGGACAGCTCTTGGATCAGCTCGGCGCCACCCTCGGGCGTGACCGTGGCGGCACCGCGGATGGACACCGCGCGGTACGGCTCGTCCGGATGGAAGAAGGCCACCCCGACCCTGTCGTTCGTGCGCAGATGGAGTTCTTTCGCCCGGCCGACGACCGTGGAGAAGATCAGGTCGTCGCCGTCCCGTGTCACCCACATCGTCGTTGCGTGCGGGAAACCGTCCTTCGCGATGGTCGTCAGCGTCACGTAGGTATCCGCGTCCAGCAGGGTCTTGGCGAGTTCAGGCAGTTGACTTGTCACGAATCGGTGAACCGTCGGAGGCGCACCGGTGTTCCCTCGCGGCCCGCCGATGGCCACAGGGCACAATCGGGCGCGTGGACGGGACCATGTTCGAGCTCGGCACGGACGGGCCGTCGCGGATCCTGGTCGGCTTCGACGGCACCGACACGGCGATGCGGGCGGCCGCCTACGCCGCGGGGATGGCCCGCCGGCAGGGCGCGCACCTGATCGCGCTCTACGTCGCGACCACGAGTCCCATGGCAGCACAGATGGCGGCTACCGCCGCGGCCATGATCCAGACCCAGGACGAGATCGGGCGGCAACTGCGCACCACCGTCATGGAGGGCGCGAAGCATGTGGGGATCGACGCCGAGTTCGTGATGCGACGCGGCAATCCGTACCGCGAGCTGATCGCCGTGGCCAACGAGCTGCGGGTGGACGCGGTGGTCGTCGGGGCGTCCCTGCAGTCGGGCCGCCGCTTCGTGGGGTCCTTGGCCGGGCGCCTGGTGCGCGACGCGACCTGGCCGATCACGGTCGTGCCCTGACGATCCGCTTCTCGAGCGCGACAACCTCGGGCGGCGCGGCCGGCGACTGATCGGAGGTGAAGCCCGCCGCCTCGCGGGCGGCGCGAGCGTCGAGCGTCTCGCGCTCCAGCAAGGCCGACGCCAGCCCCTCGAGGCGATCACGGTTGCCGCGTAGCAACTGCTGTGCGTGCGCGTAGCACTCGCCCACGATCCGCTGAACCTCTGCGTCGACGGCATCCAGGGTGGCCGGCGCCGTCGTGTAGGCCGCGGTGACCGGATTCTCGTCCTTGAGCGCCGCCCAACGCCCGATCACCGGGGACATTCCCCACCGGCCGACCATCGAGCGGGCAAGCTGGGTCAGCTGGTCCAGATCGCTCTCCGCACCGGTACTGGTCACCCCGAACACAAGCTCTTCGGAGGCGATCCCGCCGAGGGCGCCGACGATGCGCCCGCGCAGGTCGTTCTCGTCGTAGCCGTACCGATCGCCGTCGGGCGTGGACAGTGTCACGCCGAGTGCATGGCCGCGGGGAACAATGGAAACCTTGCGCACCGGGTCCGCGCCGGGTAGAAGCATTCCCAGGAGTGCGTGCCCGGCCTCGTGGAACGCGGTCCGACGCCGTTCATCGTCGGCCATGACGACCGACCTGGCCGCGCCGAGCTGGATCTTTTCCAACGCGTTGGCGAAGTCGGCCGCGGTGACCGTCTCCTCGCCGACTTTGGCGGCGAGCAACGCGGCTTCGTTCGCGAGGTTCGCCAGGTCGGCTCCGGTCATTCCTGGTGTGGCCCTGGCAACCTCTGTCAGGTCGACACCTTCTGCGAGCGGGACGGCGCGAGTGTGGACCCGCAGGATCTCGGCTCGGCCCGCCGCATCTGGCGCGCTCACCTCGACGACCCGGTCGAACCGACCGGGTCTCAGCAGCGCGGGGTCGAGCACGTCGGCCCGGTTGGTCGCGGCAATCACGATGACTCCCTCGCGACCGGTGAAGCCGTCCAGCTCGGTGAGGATCTGATTGAGCGTCTGCTCCCGTTCGTCATTGCCGCCCAGGACGGTGCCCCCTCGCGCCCGTCCGATCGCGTCGATCTCGTCGAGAAAGATGATCGCGGGAGCTACCTTGCGCGCTTCATCGAACAGCTTGCGAACCCGGCTGGCCCCGACTCCGACGATCATCTCGATGAATTCCGCGGCGCTCGCGGAGAAGAACGGCACGCCGGCCTCGCCGGCGACGGCCCTGGCCAGCAGCGTCTTGCCCGTGCCCGGCAGGCCGGCGAGCAGAACTCCTCGGGGCACGACGGCACCCAGCCGCTGGTACTTCTCCGGATGCTTGAGGAAATCGACGACGTCGGCGAGTTCCGCAGTGACCTCGGCGATGCCGGCGACGTCAGC
>JAVHVD010000186.1:0-7647 GCA_032160745.1 Pseudonocardiales bacterium | reverse complement strand
TGCTGCTCGAGCGCTCGACGGCATATGCGAAGCAGCGGATGCAGTTCGGCAAGGCGATCGGCAGCTTCCAGGCGGTCAAACACCTGCTGGCCGACGCCGCGGTCGGGCTCGACCTCGCCCGACCACTCCTCTTCGGCGCCGCGCTCGCACTGGACACCGCGACGGCCGCTCGGGATGTCTCGGCCGCGAAGGTCGCTTGCACGGACGCGGCCTACCGCGCGTCGCGGGCCGCCCTGCAGGTGCACGGCGCAATCGGCTACACCGCCGAGTACGACCTGGCGCTGTGGCTGACGAAGGTTCGGGCACTGGCTTCGGCCTGGGGCACCCAACGCCTGCACCGCGACCGCGTTCTGGGGGCGATCCGCCGGTGACCGGCGCCCTCACCGACGAGCAGCGCGGACTGCGCGACGCCGTCCACACCCTGCTCGGAAAGCGGTCCGACGGCGCCGCCGTGCGCCGGGCCCTCGAGGCTCCGGCCGGCTATGACGAGGACCTCTGGCAGGTGCTCTGCCAGCAGATCGGCGTCGCCGCGCTGGTCGTCCCCGAGAAGTTCGGCGGCCTCGGAGCGGGGCTTCGCGAGGTGCAGTTGGTGACCGAGGAACTCGGCCGCGCGCTCACCCCCTCGCCGATGCTCGGCTCCGTGCTGAGCGCGTCGTTGCTGGTGGCACTCGGCGACGACGACGCATCCGACCGCTTGCTGCCGCCCATCGGCGAAGGAACGGTGACCGCGGTCGCCTGGTCCGGCGCAGCCGGGCAGTGGGCTACCGGCGCGATGCGGGCCGACGGTGACCGGCTGACCGGCGAGGCGCACTACGTCCTCGACGGCGACATCGCCGAGATCCTGCTCGTGGTTGCCGGCGGAGCCGTGTACGAGGTCGACCCGTCCGACGCGGAGCGGGTGCACACCCCGACGATGGATCTCACCCGTCGGCTGGCCCGGATTCGGCTCGACGGCGCCGCGGGCGTCCGAATCGGACCCGCCGACGCTGCCCACGGCCTCGCGGCAGCCCTGGAAGCGGCCATCGTCGCCCTGGCCGCCGAGCAGGTCGGTGCTGCTGCCGGGGCGCTGGAGATGACGGTGGAGTACGCGAAGGTGCGGCACCAGTTCGGCCGTCCCATCGGTAGCTTCCAGGCCCTCAAACACCGGATGGCCGACCTGCACGTGCTGCTGGAGGCCGCGCGCTCGGCGGCGTACGCCGCAGCCGACGGTTCGGTGCACCCGTCGGTGGCCAAGGCACACTGCTCGGAGGCGTTCCGGACGATCGCCGCCGAGACGATCCAGCTGCACGGGGGTATCGCGATCACCTGGGAGCACGACGCCCACCTGTATTTCAAGCGCGCGCACAACAGTGGCGAGCTGTTCGGTTCACCCGGTCACCACGTCGCGCAGCTAGCCGACAACGCAACGGAACGAGGCACTGATGAGTGAACGCTTCCAATTGAGCGGCGCCAGGGCACTGGTGACCGGCGCGACCGGTGGGCTCGGCCAGGCGATCGCGCGGGCGCTGCATGCACGCGGAGCGGAACTCGTGCTGACCGGGCGGCGCACCGATGTCCTGCGGCCGCTCGCCGACGAGCTGGGCGCGACGGCGATCGCGGCCGACCTCAACTCCGCCGAGGACGTCGAGCGGTTGCTGGGTGAGGCGGGCCGGATCGACGTGCTGGTCCTGAACGCGGCGCTGCCCGGCTCGGGCGCCGTCCTCGACTACACGCCGGAGCAGATCGAACGGGCGCTGCGAGTGAACGTGCTGTCGCCGGCCTTGATGGCCCGCCGCGTCGCGGCGGACATGGTCCCCCGCAGGCACGGGCACATCGTGTTCATCGGCTCGCTGTCCGGCCTGGCGGCCACCCCGGGAACCGGCGTCTACAGCATGACCAAGTTCGGGCTGCGCGGGTTCGCGCACGGCCTGCGTCAGGACCTGCATGGGACGGGAGTCGGCATCTCCATCGTGCAGCCCGGATTCATCCGGGGCGCCGGGATGTTCGCCGACACCGGGCTGGCGCCGCCGCGCGGCGCGGGAACCGTCTCGACCGACCAGGTCGTCGCCGCGGTGCTGGCCTGCATCGAGCGTGATCGCGCTGAGGCGAACGTCGCGCCGGTCGCCCTGCGTATCGGCTCTCATCTCAGCGGCTTTGCGCCCGGCCTGGCCGCCGCGCTGGCTCGCCGGCTGGGTACGGAGAAGCACGCGGCGGAGTTCGCCGACCGACAGAAGGACAAGCGATGACGCGCACCGTCGAAGAGCTCTCCGACCGCCTCGAGATCCAAGACCTGATCACCGCATACAGCTACGCGATCGACTTCCACCGCTTCGACGACCTCGACGCGATCTTCACCCCCGACGCCACGCTCGATTTCACCGCCACCGGTGGCATCGCCGGTCCGCTGCCGGAGATCAAGACCTGGCTGGCGTCGGTACTCGTGCACTTCGCCGGCCACCAGCATCTGGTCGCTACCAGCCAGGTGAGCCTCGACGGCGACATCGCGTCGTCGCGCACGCTGTGCCACAACCCGATGTACCTGCCCGAGAAGGACGGTGCGCAGCAGGTGTTCTACGTCGGGCTCTGGTACCACGACAAGTTCACCCGCACGACCGAGGGCTGGCGGATCACCAGCCGGGTGCAGGAGAAGGGCTACATGCACGGCCTGCCCGGCCGCTGAGACCTACCCCGGGACCGGCCGGCCGGGCGGCGGCAGGGTCGCCAGCAGGGTCACCACCGGCCGGGCACGGTGGTCACTAGTCGAAGGTGATCGCCAGATCGAAGATCAACCCGTCGCGTCGGCGCAGCCGCATCGTGCCGTCGCCGCCTGCGTCACATCGAAATCGGACGCGCACCGTGTCCGGGGCGGTCTCGTCGACGGATTGGACCGTCATCGTGTCGTCGGGCGGCTGCTCGAGGTACCCGCGCGCAATGGCGTCGCGGCCGACGAACGGGCCAACCGGAACGTTGGTGAACCGCATGACGGCGTCGTCGGCGAACGCGTCAGCGAACTCGCGCCATTCGCCGCTGCGGACGGCCTCGTTGAAGCGGCGCACGTGCAGCCGGGCAGCGTTCTGCGCCGGGGATGCATGGGCCGCGGCGTCGATGAGCCGCTCGGTCAGCTCGGCCGGGCGGGTCAACAGGGCGAGGTGGTCGACGTCCAGGCGGATGACGGGCCAGCCGAGTTGTTCAGCCTGATCCGCGGCGTCGGCGTAGGTCTCGCTGAGTCGGACGTACCCGCCGGTGAGCACGGGACCGTCCGGAAGCGGTTCCTCGAACAACCCGATCGGCAGGGGGTGACAGTCGTCAACGAGTGCGACTCGGCTCGTGGGATCGGGCAGCAGCTGGGCCAGCTCCTCGGGCGCCCACCACTGTGGCCACGGTGGCAGCCAGCCGTCGATCGTCAACCCGTCGAGGTGCGCCGCCAGGGCCTCGGGCAGGGTCGAGCGACGGGAGCGGCCGGGATGGGGCAGCCCGGCGTCCACGAACACGGCGGCCGTCAGCCGGGCGCCGCGTTCGGCCAGCGCCGCCGCCACGGCTGGCAGCAGCGGGCCGGCGCCGCTGTGGCCAACCAGCAGCACCGGAGACTCCGGTGCCGACGCGGCGGCAAGCTCGGCCTGGCGTTCGGCATACGCTCCGCCCCCCTTGAGGGCTGAGCGCAGATCCGGCACCAGGACGGTGGCGCCGCGCTCTCGCAATTCCTTCGCGACGCCGGTCCACGAGAAGGGCCCGAGCAGTGGGCTGTGCACGAGCAGCCAGGTGGTCGGCTCACTGCTGCCGGCCACGCGGCAGCTCCTCGAGGTGTGGGCGGGACAGGTGCAGCACCTGGTACCGGTCGCTCGCATCGACCGGTACTTCGCCCGTCCACAGGGTGAACAGCACGAGCCGCCACGACGTCGGGTCGTACGCGGCGGCGACGGAGTGGACGCCCGGTGTCGCCCCGAGCCCCTCGACTGCGGCCGCCGCGGCGTCGGCGACGTCGGCGAGTGACCGCTCGGCACCCCACGGCGTGATCGAGCGGGTCGCGGCGACCGGGTCCGCGTCGACATCCGGCCCGGCTGCGAATGCGAGGCCGCGTCCATGCTGGACGGCGGGGCGGCCGAAGTCGGCGGACAACCCGGCAAAGCCCGGGCCGAGAAGGAACGCATCCATGCCGGCCGGATCAGCCCACAGGTAGAACGGCGCGTACTGGTTTACCGGCGAGCCGTGGACACCCTTCTCCCGCATCAGGTAGGCCTTCAAGCCGAGGCCTGGAAAGTCGTCGGTAGCGTTTCCGCGGGTGGCGACCCGGTGCCGGATGATGTCCATGTCGTAGTCGGCGGGCAGGGTGATCTCGTACTGCATGGCGTGCATCCGCCCATCGTGCCGGGGCGGCGCAACCGATCTCTAGAACCAGGTGTCGGCTCGCGACCAGTCGCTCGACCAGGTGATCAGGTTGTCCAGCACACCCGGGGTCGGTTCGGCCTGCTCGGTCGCGGTGTAGGCGCCGCGGTAGAACAGCAGTGGCCGGCCGTGTACCGGCTCGCTGAGGGTCGTGACGCGGCCGACGACTATGTAGTGGTCGCCACCGTCGAGTACCGACTCGACCGAGCAGTCGATCCAACTAAGCACCCCGGTCAGCGCCGGCGCTCCGGAGGGGGCGGGCGACCAGTCGACCGCGGCGAACTTGTCCTCGCCGGCCCGACCGAAGACCGCGCTGACGTCGCGCTGCTCGTGGGACAAGACGTTCACGCAGAACGAGCCGGCGGCCTCGATCAGCGGCCAGGTACGTGAGGTCTTGCCAGGGCAGAACAGGACGAGCGGCGGGTCGAGCGACAGCGCGGCGAACGACTGGCAGGCGAACCCGAATGGCTCGCCGTCGACGCCGACGGCGGCCACGACGGTGACTCCAGTGCAGAAGTGGCCGAGCGCATGCCGGAACGCGTCCGGCTCGATGACGCCCGGCTGTCGGCTCACTTGTACTGGGCACCCATCGTGAAGTCGTGACCCCACAGCGAGACCGCGGTGGACTCGCGCGCGATCCACGACTCGTCCTCGACCGTGCGCCCCTCGCAGCCGAACTCGATGTCGAATCCGCCCGGCGTCTTCATGTAGAAGCTCAACATCAGGTCATTCACGTGGCGGCCCAGTGTCGCCGACATCGGGACCTTGCGGCGCAACGCCCGGTCGTGGCAGAGGCCGACGTCATCGGCCTGCTCGACCTCGATCATCAGGTGGACGATGCCGCTGGCCGTGGGCATCGGCAGGAACGCGAGGCTGTGGTGGCGCGGGTTGCAACCGAAGAACCGCAGCCAGGCCGGCTTGCCGCCGGCCGACCGACCGACCATTTGCGGGGGCAGCCGCATCGAGTCGCGCAGCCGGAACCCCAGTACGTCCCGGTAGAAACGCAACGACGCCTCGTCGTCCGTCGTCGAGAGAACGACGTGACCCAGTCCCTGCTCCCCCGTGACAAACCGATGCCCGTAGGGCGACACGACCCGGCGGTGCTGCAGCGCGACGCCGTGAAACGCCTCGAGCCGGCTGCCGGACGGATCCTCGAACGAGATCAACCCGTCGACCCGCCGGTCCGCGACCTCCTCGGCGGTGCCCTCCTTGTACGGCACGCCGGCGCCGTCGAGCCGGGCCCGGATGTCGTCGAGCTCGGCGGCGTCGGCCGTCTCCCAGCCGCTGGCCACCAGGTGATCGCGCTCCCCGGGCACCACGACCAGGCGGGCCGGGAAGTCGTCCATCCGCAGGTACAGCGCGTCCCTGTTCGGTCCGTCGCCCTCGATCAAGCCGAGCACCTTGAGCGCGTATTCACGCCACGCGCCGACGTCGGTGGCCTCGATGCGCAGATAACCCAACGAACGCAGAGCCATCAGGGAGCCCCCAGGAAATCGGCGGTGATCCGGTTGAACTCGTCGAACTTCTCCAGCATCGCCCAATGCCCGCAGCCGCCGAAGACGTGCAGCTGAGCCCGCGGGATCAACTTCAGCGCGACCAGCGCCCCGTCGAGCGGGTTCACCCGGTCCTCGCGGCCCCAGATGAGAAGCACCCGCTGCCGCAGCTTGTACGCCTCGCGCCAGAGCATCGACTGTTCGGCGCCGCCAGGGGCCATGAACGACGCGCCCATCGCGCGCATCGAGGCGAGCGTTTCGGGATCGGCGGCGTACCGGAAGCGCTCGGCCACCAGCTCGTCGGTGATCATCGACTGGTCGAACACGAGGGTGCGGAGGAAGTCGGCGAGCTTCTCCTTGGACGGCCCGGGCGGCGCGCCGAAGGCGTACAGCTTCTTGATGCCCTCGGTCGGGTCGGGCGCGAACACGTTCAGCCCGAGACCGCCGGGCGCCATCAGGACGAGCCGGCCGGCCCGGCCCGGATGGTCGAGCGCGAGGCGCACCGCCGTGCCGCCGCCGAGCGAGTTCCCGACGCAGTGCGCCTGCTCGATGCCGAGGACGTCCAAGAGCTCGGCCAAGGCGTCGGCACTGGCGGCGAAGAACTGCTTGGCGAACTCGGCCGGCTTGGACGAGCGGCCGAAGCCGACCTGATCGACAGCGAGCACGTGGAACCGTTCGCCCAGCACGCCGAGGGTGCGACCGAAGTTCGACCAGGCCGATGCGCCCGGGCCGCCGCCGTGCAGGAGCAGCACGGTCCCGGCCGACGGGTCGCCCGCCTCGTGGTAGTGCAGGCGCAGTCCGGACGGCAGGTCGGCGTACCGGCTCGTGGTCTCCGCGTCGAGCACTGCGGTCACGGTATCCCGTCCTCGACGGGGTGGGGTCAGAGCCATGCGTCTTGAATCTTGAGGCCCAGTTCGTACTGGCCGTACATGACGCGCACCTTCTCCGGGTCGTTGATGGCGTGGACGCGGCCCGCGTGCGCATCGCGCCAGAAGCGCTGGATCGGCGTGCCGGAGCGCAACGCTCGCCCGCCGGCGCTCTCGAAGAGCCGGTCGACGGCGGCGATGCCGGCTGCGGTTGCGTTCACCTGATCGCGGCGCACCCGCACGCGCAGCGACGTGGGGATGCGCTCACCGCGCTCGGCGTACTCGAGTTCCTCGGCGATGTTGCGCTCGATCTGCAGCACTGCGGAATCCAGCTGGGCCGCTGACTCGGCGATCCGGATCTGGTTGAACGAGTCGTCGGCCGCCTTGCCACCGGTCGACGCGCGCACCCGCTCCTTCGTCCAGCCCACGTACGCCTCGTACGCGCCCTGGGCCATGCCGAGCACCGGCACCGAGATCGAGCACGAGAACACCGACGCGAACGGCAGCCTATACAGCGGCGCGTCGTTCACCGCCTGGCCCGGCCCGTAACAGCGCCCGGTGTCCATGAACGACAGCGTGCGGTACTCGGGCACGAAGGCGTCCTTGACGATGATGTCGTTCGAGCCGGTGCCACGCAGGCCGATCGTGTCCCAGACGTCCTCGATCTCGTAGTCGGCGCGCGGAAGCAGGAACGTCCGGAAGTCGACCGGAGCGCCCTCGTCACCGATGATCAGGCCGCCGAGGAAGATCCACTGCGCATGGTCGCAGCCGGACGAGAAACTCCACCGGCCGCTGAACGTGAAGCCGCCGTCAACGGCGGTGGCCCGGCCCATCGGCGCGTACGAGGACGAGATGAGTGTGGCCGGGTCGTCGCCCCAGACCTCCTGCTGCGCCTTGTCGTCGTAGATGCCGAGCTGCCACGGGTG
>JAVHVD010000185.1:0-48693 GCA_032160745.1 Pseudonocardiales bacterium | reverse complement strand
AGTCAGTCGCCCAGCCCGTACTCGTCGTTGGCCGGCGTGTCCGGCTGCTCGGCACCCGGGGCGCCCTTGGCGCCGGTCGGGTACGGCCAGGGGTTGGCCTCGCACAGCTTGCCGGTGGCCGCGGACTTCAGGCCGAACGTCTGCTGCATCATCACCGGCGCGAGGCCACCGGGCAGGCACTGATGAGCGTGCTCGTGCCCCAACGCATGGCCGTCCTCATGGTTGATCATGTACAGCCGGTAGGCCGCCAGGTCACCCACGTACGCGGCCGATCCGCGTACCCAGCGCGCCACGTTGAAGACGACCCGGTTCACCGGGGACGCCCCGCCGGCCGGGGCGTAGCAGGACGTCTCGACCTTGATGTCGTAGCCGCAGAGAGTGCGAACGGTCATGGACGAGGTGAGCGAGACGCGGAAATCGATCGGCCCACTGTCCACCCGTTCGAGCGACACGCCGTGCCCGGCCCAGCTCCGCGGGTCCGACAGCGTGCTGACCACCAGGTTCGCGTATTGGGTGACGTCGACGTTCTTGATGCCGTTCTCGACCTCGACCGAGTAGCGGTACAGCCGCCCCTTGCCGACCACCGGTGTGGTGCCCTTCAGCACCCGGTAGGTACCGGTGCCCTTCGCGGTATACGGCGCTCCGGACGGCAGGGCGCCTGCCTTGAGGACTATGTCGTTCACCCGACCGGCAGCGGCGTCGTTCTTGAGAGTGAAGCTCGACGAGGCCTCGGGCGGTGCCGCTTTCCCGGCAGGGTGGCTCTGCGGCGTGACGTGCTTGCGCACCTCGGTAGAGCTCAGCAGGGCGCCGACCGTGACGACGAGCAGCACCGGCAGCGCGTAGGCCCGCCAGCCGTACCGGGCGGTGAAGTCGTGCCAGGAGTCGACGATGGTGCGTCGGGACTGCCGCGGCGGCCCGTAAGTCGCGCCGGCGTGATCGACGCCTTGTCGGGCGCGCACGACGTCATCGCGCTCGTCCCTGGTCATGGTCGAGGCGCCGCGACGCGTGGGATCGTTCGCAGCCGGCACGATCTCAGGCTCCCACAGCGGCAGTGGAATCCGCGGAACGCCGTACCGGCCATCTCAGAATCGGATCCTCGCAGCGTCCTCGGTGAGCGCCACCATGGCCCGCGCAGTGGTCTCCGGAACTTCCATCATCGCCGTGTGACCGACGTTCTCCAGTACGAGCAGCCGGGAGTCCGGGATCGCGGCGGCCACGTAGGGCGCCAGGTCCGGGGCGACGAGCCGGTCGGTGTCCCCCCAGATCACGAGCGTCGGCGCCTCGATCTTGCGCAGCGTTGCCCAGCCGACCCGAGCCTTGAGGAACTGGGCGACTGCGAGCCCGCGCATCGAGCGGAGGAACGCGGTGTCGGCCCAGGGCATCGTCAGCCGCGCCCGCGTCTCCTCGACCGCTTCGCGGCGCCGCGCCTGCGGATACCGGGTGCGGTCGGCGAAGCACAGCGCGATCGTCCCGGCGACGCGCTGCTCCGGGGCGTACTTCGAGTTCATGTAGCGCAACGCCAGCTCGCCGAGCCCGGGAATGCCGAGGACGGCGGTCCGCGGATCGTTGCGCAGCGGGAAGGCACGGATCCGGTTGTCCGGGACGGCCGGCGAGATCAGGGTGAGGGTGCGGACGAGGTCGGGTCGCCGGGCAGCGACGCGGACGGACACCGCCCCACCGAGGGAGTTCGCGCCGAGGTGAACGGGCCCGCGCCCGGACTGCTCGAGGTAGCCGATCACCACCTCGGCGTGGGCGTCCAGCGAGTAGTCGTTGCGCGGCGCCGGTCCCGATCGTCCGTGCCCGGGCAGGTCGATCGCGTCGATCGCGAACCGGTGGCGCAGGACGCCGGCCAGATCCGTCCAGTTGTGCGCCGAGCCGCCGAGCCCGTGCACGAACAGCGCCGGCTCGGCGTCCGGATTGTCGGTGGGCGTGGTTCGGATGTGGATCCGCGTGCCGCCGACCTCGACGTGGTGCCCGGGCCAGATGTGGACCGCGTCGTCGACCGGGGCCAGGTCGGCGTCGGACAGCCGCGCGATCGGAGCGTCGCGGTACGGGGGCTTGGGCACCCGTCCACCATAGGTAGCGGCCGGGTCAGGCTGTCTTCCTGGTGGCAGCCTTCTTCGCCGGCGCCTTCTTGCCCACCGTCTTCTTGGCGGTCGCCGCCTTCTTCGCCGGCGCCTTCTTCGCGGGCGGCGCCTTCTTCGCCGGCGCCTGCTTGCCCGCGGCCGCCGTCTTCGCCGGCTTGTCGGCCGCCTGCTTTCTCGGCGCCGCGCCGGACTCGCCGCGGCTCTGCTTCGCGGCCTCGACCGAGGCCCGCAGCGCCGACATCAGATCGACGACGTTGCCGGCGTTGGGTTGCGGCTCTTCCGTCTCGACGATCTCGCGCCCCTCGATCTTGGCCTCGATGACGGATTGCAGAGCGGCGCGGTAGTCGTCGGTGTACTGCGTCGGGTCGAAGTCACCGGCCATGCTCTCGAGCAGCGAGCGGGCCATCGCCTGCTCCTGTGGGCGTAGATCGATGTCCTCGTCCAGGAACCCGAAGTCGGGCTCGCGCACCTCGTCGGGCCAGATCATCGTCTCCAGGACGATGACGCCGTCGCGCACCCGCAGCGTGGCGAGCTGCTCCCGGTTGCGAATCGCGACCTTCACCAGACCTGCGGTCTCGCTCTCCTCCAGCGCATCGCGCAGCAGGACGTACGGCTTGACCGCCGTCTTTTCCGGCTCGAGGTAGTAGCTCTTGTTGAAGTAGATGGGGTCGATCTGCTCGACCGGCACGAACTGCATGACGTCCACGACCCGCGCGCTGGGCAGCGGCAGGTCGGCGAAATCCTCATCGGTGAGCACCACCGTCTCGCCGCTCGGCAGGACGTAGCCCTTGGCGATGTCGGAGTACGCGACCTCCTCACCGTCGGTCTCGGCGATCCGCTTGTAGCGGATACGTGCTCCGTCGCCGCGCCGAACCTGGTGGAAACTGACGTCCCGCTCCTCGGTGGCCGAGTAGAGCTTGACGCCGATACTGACCAGCCCGAACGAGACGCTGCCCTTCCAGATCGACCGCATGCACATAAGTTTGGTGGGTGGATCCGATGCTCGCCACCGCGGTGACCACATTGCCGCCTGGGGACGGGTGGGCGTATGAGTTCAAATGGGACGGTGTCCGGACGCTGCTGGACGTCTCCGAACGCGGCGTACGACTCGCGAGCCGGGCCGGGAACGACGTCAGCGCGGGCTATCCGGAGATCGTGGCCCAGGCCGCCGACGTCGGCGACGCGCTGCTCGACGGCGAGATCGTGGCGTTCGTGGACGGCGTCCCGTCCTTCGGCCGGCTGCAGACGCGCATGCACCTGCGGGGCAAGACCGATGTTGCGCGGGCCGCAGCGGACGCACCGGTGACCTACGTGGCCTTCGACGTGCTGCGCCGCTTCGGCGTCGACCTCACTTCCCGCCCGTACGCCGAGCGGCGGGCCACCCTCGAGCGGTTCGCCGCCGAGCACGACGGCTGGACGCTGAGCCCGTCGTTCGACGACGGCCCGGCGACGGAGGCGGTGGCCCGGGCCAACGGGCTGGAGGGTGTGGTCGCCAAGCGCATCAGCTCGGTGTACCGCCCCGGGCTGCGCAGCGACGACTGGCGCAAGCTGCGCTTCGTCCGGGCCGGCGACTTCGTCGTGATCGGCTGGGAGGCCGCCGCCGAGCACCCCAACTCGCTGAGCTCGCTGGTGCTCGGGATGGTCGGCGACGCCGGGCTGCAGTACGCCGGGCGCGTGGGCAGCGGGCTGGCCGGCCGCGTGGCGGCCCAGATCAAGGGCATGCTCACCGAGCGGAACACGCCGCCGATCGGCGGTGTCGCGCCTCCGATGCGTGGTCGCAAGCTGCGCTGGGTCGAGCCGGAGCTGGTGGTCGAGGTGGAGTTCTCGGCGTGGACGGGTGACGGCCGGCTGCGGCAGCCGGTGTTCCGCGGGATACGTAGCGACAAGCAGGTCGAGCAGGCGAGGGGCGATGGCTGACAAGACGAAGGTGACCGTCGACGTGGACGGCCGGCACCTCACCCTGTCCAACCTGCCGAAGGTGCTCTACCCGGAGGCCGGGTTCAGCAAGGGCGAGATCATCGACTACTACAGCCGGATCGCGCCGGTGCTGCTGCCGCATCTCGCCGACCGCCCACTCACCGTGAAGCGCTACCCGAACGGTGTCGACCAGCACTTCTTCTTCGAGAAGAACGCGCCGCGTGGAACGCCGGACTGGGTCCGCACGATCACCCTGCCCGTCCCCGGGTCGACCAAGAACCGGGAGACGATCGACTACGTCATCGTCGAGCAGCTGCCGACACTGGTGTGGCTGGCCAACCTCGCCGCCCTCGAACTGCACGTCCCGCAGTGGCGGGTTCCGCCCCGCGCCCGCAAGCCGCGCACGGACCTGCTGGTCTTCGATCTCGACCCGGGGCCGCCGGCGACCATCGCCGAGTGCTGCGAGGTGGCCGTACGGCTGCGCGAGGTCCTCGAGGCCGACGGCCTGACCTCGTTCCCGAAGACCTCCGGGTCGAAAGGGATGCAGGTCAGTGCCCCGATCGAGGTCGACGACCCGGAGCTGACGTCGAAGTACGCGCACTCCGTGGCGAAGCGGCTCGAGAAGGCGATGCCCGAGCTCGTCGTGTCCAGGATGGCCAAGGCGCTGCGACCGGACAAGATCTTCGTCGACTGGAGCCAGAACAATCCGGCCAAGACGACGGTCGCCCCGTACTCGCTGCGTGCGAAGGCGCACCCGACGGTGTCCACTCCGCTGGCCTGGGACGAGGTGGCGGCCGGTGGGCACCTGTCGTTCACGGCGCCGGAGGTCCTGGATCGGGTGGACGAGTACGGGGATCTGTTCGCCGGCGCGCTGGACGACGCCAACCGGGTGCGCATCCGGTCGGCTCTGGTGACTGACGAGTAGGCTTCGCGAGCTGAAAGTCCCCGATCCGGTGGGAGGTGTCGTGTCGCGCGCCGTTGATGCAGAGATGGGCCGTGGTGGCCGGCTGCCCCGATCGGCCCGGCGCAAGCAGCTGCTCGCCGCGGCGCAGGAGGTCTTCGTCGCGAACGGCTACCACCAGGCCGCGATGGACGACATCGCCGAGCGGGCCGGCGTCTCCAAACCGGTGCTCTATCAGCACTTTCCGGGCAAGCTCGAGCTGTACCTGGCGCTGCTGGACACCCAGGCCGAGGCGCTGGCCGACACCGTCATCGCGGCCCTGGCCGGGACCACCGACAACCACCAGCGCATCCACGGCGTGCTGTCGGCGTATTTCGGGTTCGTCGACCGCTCAGATCACGACGGCGCGTTCCGGCTGATCTTCGAGAGCGACCTGGTCAACGAGCCGGCCGTGCGGCAGCGGGTCGAGTCGGTGACCGAGAAGACGATGCTGGCCGTCGCCGACACCGTCGCCTCCGATACCGGACTCAGCACTGCCGAGGCACAGCTGCTCGCCACCGCGCTGACCGGTGCCGCCCAGGTCGCGGCGCGGTGGTGGCTGGCCAGCGACCGTCCGGTGGCGCAAGAGGACGCGATCCACCTGCTCGAGTCCCTGCTGTGGCGGGGGATCTCCAACTTCCCGCGCCAGTCCTGAGGGCGCGTTCGCTCTCGGCGCAGCGGGCGTGGCGAGGGCACTGACCACGCTCGACTAGCGTTGACCTCCACGACACCCGCGGCGAGCGCCGCGGACGACGAAAGCAGGAGGTCCGGCGTGGAGGTCAAGATCGGCGTGCTGCACACGGCTCGCGAGATCGTGCTGGACAGCCCAGACACACCCGAGGACGTCGAGAAGGCGGTCGCGGAGGCGGTCAAGAGCGTCGACAAGCAGCTCGTGCTGACCGACGACCGGGGCCGCAAGGTCATCGTTCCCGGCAATCTGATCGCCTACGTCGATATCGCGCAGGCGGACGTACGGCGAGTGGGTTTCTCCAACACCTGACCGCCGTCAGCCCAGCGGCGCCCCGAGCGCCGGAAGCACCAGCCGGCATGGCACCGGCTTGCGGTGCGTCGGGTCGAGCGCATTGAGGATGTCCTGCGCGACGGTCGGGTCGAACGCGACCGCGACGTGCTCGGCGAAGTCGATCGGGCACTGGTCCTGCACGACGATGTTGGTGGCGTTCGGCGCGTCCAACCGGCCCGACGTGTACGGGGTGACCAGTTCGTCGTAGCGGGTCGTGATCGTCGTGTAGGTGACGCCTGGCACCGCGTACACGCCGTCGGCGTACAGGTCGGTCAGGAACGGCGAGCCCTTCAGGAACTCTTGGCACGAGCCGCAGAACCGGTCGAACCCCTGCGTGATCGGGCCGGCGTACTGCGGGAACGCGGTCGTCAGCGCGGTGATCAGCGAGCCGATGCCGAGCAGTGTCGTCCCCTTGTAGATCGGGGTGATGGCGACGTACTTGTCGACCTTGGCCGCGCCGCCGCGGAACTTCAGGTAGTACTGCGGCATCACGGTGCCCTCGGAGTGCCCGACCAGGTCGACCTTGCTCGCGCCCGTGGCGGCGAGGACCCGGTCGACGAAGGCGGCCAGCTCGGCGCTGCTCTGCTCCATCTTGGCCAGGCCGCCGACGTACGGGTTCCCCGGATTGGTCCCATACGTCAGCGCAAAGACGCAGTAGCCGTTGTTGGCCAGCAGCGGCGACATCGTCGCCCAGTTCTGGCCCATGGTGGCGCCCAGACCGTGGACGAGCACCACCGGCCGCGGATGGGCCGGGCTCGGCGTGCAGGAGAAGTCGTTGGCGCCGGCCGGCGGCGCGGTCGGGTGGGCGAGGACGCCGCTCGCCGCGCTCACGTTGTAGACCACGGGATAGGACGTCGCGGCACCGGCGCCGGGCACCGAGACAAGCGCGGTGAGCACTGCCGTTACCGCTCCACCGAGCGCGAGCAGCCGAGCGGGGATGGTCAGGCGCATCGCGGAGCTCCCGGGGATCGGTCTTACCGAGATCGGTGTTACCGAACAGTAACCCGGACACTGCGTCCCGGACAATCCGTGCGATTCAGCTGGCGAGGCCCAGAGCGGTCATCCGCTCGGCGTGCCGATCGGTGATCCGGGTGATGAGCGCGGCCACGCCGGTGAGATCGCCGGTGCCCTCGACGAGCAGCAGCATCAGCGAGTCGCGATCGGCGAGCACGTGCTGTGTCTGGCTCAACGCCTCGCCCACCAGCCGCCGCGCCCACAGCGCCAGCCGGCCGGCGATCGCCGGTTGCTCGGCGACGGCCGCCTCCACCTCCCGGACCGCGAACTCGGCGCGACCGGCGTCGGTGAGGACGTCGCGGATCAGCTCACCGGTCGCGTCGTCGACGAATGCCGCAACCTCGCGATAGAAGTCAGCGGCCATACCGTCGCCGACGAAGGCCTTGACGACGCTCTCGAGCCACGTGGAGGGCTTGGTCAGTGAGTGGTAGGTCTCGAGCGCGGCGACGAACGGCGCCATCGCCTCGTCGGGCGGGGTACCGAGTTCGACCAGACGATCGGCGAGGCACTGGTAGTGGCCGAACTCGACGGCGGCCATGGCCGACATCTGCGCCCGGCCGGCCAGCGTCGGCGCCAGCCCGGCGTCGTCGGCGAGGTGGTCGAAGGCGCTCAGCTCGCCATAGGCGAGGGCTCCGAGAAGGTCGACGACGGCATCGTGGGGCGGCACGTCGGCAGGTTATCTGGCAGCCGGATAGACTGGACCCGAAAGCACCACGAATCTGCGCGTTGACCGCATTCTGGCGCCTCCCTCCTCCACGCGGGTCGCAGGCGCACGACTTCTCCACAAGCCGGTCGGCGCACCCGTACTGAGGAAGCGCATGACCGAAGAGACAACCACGCTGCCCGCTGCCGAGCTGTCCCCTGCCGAGGTGGACCACCGCACCGACCTGCCCGACGCGGTGGTGACCCCCGAGCCTGCGGCCCCGCTGGCGGCCCGCGCCCCCGTGCGCGAGGACAGCCCGGCGTTCAGCGAGTTCGACATCAAGCCGGAGATCGTCCGGGCCCTCGAGGACGTCGGGATCACCCGCACGTTCGCGATCCAGGAACTCACCCTGCCGATCGCCCTGGCCGGCAACGACCTGATCGGGCAGGCCCGCACCGGCACCGGCAAGACGCTGGGCTTCGGTGTGCCGCTGCTCAACCGCCTCGAGCTGCCCGGTGGGTCGGGCGCCCTGCCCCAGGCGCTGGTCATCGCGCCGACCCGCGAGCTCGCCGTGCAGGTCTCGGCCGACCTCGCGCAGGCCGGCAAGCGCCTCGGTGCGCGAGTGCTGACGATCTACGGCGGCCGGGCCTACGAACCGCAGATCGAGCAGCTCAAGAAAGGCGTCGACGTCGTCGTCGGCACGCCCGGTCGGCTGCTCGACCTCGCTCAGCAGGGCCACCTCAAGCTCTCGTCCGCCCGGATTCTCGTGCTGGACGAGGCCGACGAGATGCTCGACCTGGGCTTCCTGCCCGACATCGAGAAGCTGCTCGCGATGGTGCCGGCGGCCCGGCAGACGATGCTCTTCTCGGCCACGATGCCCGGCCCGATCGTCGCTCTCGCCCGGCAGTTCCTCATCCAGCCGATCCAGATCCGGGCGGAGCAGGGCAGCGAGAAGCCGAGCACGTCGCACGTCGACCAGTTCGCCTACCGCGCCCACGCCATGGACAAGGCCGAGCTGCTCAGCCGGGTGCTGCAGGCTCGCGGCCGCGGCCTCGCGCTGATCTTCACGCGCACCAAGCGGACCGCGGCCAAGGTCGCCGACGACCTGGCCGACCGTGGCTTCGCCGCCGCCGCCATCCACGGCGACCTCGGCCAGGGCGCGCGGGAACAGGCGCTGCGGGCGTTCCGCTCGGGCAAGGTCGACGTCCTCGTGGCCACCGACGTGGCCGCCCGCGGTCTGGACGTCGACGGGATCACGCACGTGGTGAACTACCAGGCACCCGAGGACGCGATGACCTACGTGCACCGCATCGGCCGTACCGCGCGAGCCGGCAAGCGGGGCAGCTCGGTCACCTTCGTCGACTGGGACGACCTCCCCCGATGGAAGCTGATCTGCGACGAGCTGGAGCTGCCCTTCCACGAGCCGGTCGAGACGTACTCCACGTCACCGCACGTCTACCTCGAGCTGGACATCCCGGAGGGGACGCAGGGCACACTGCCGCGCGGCGACCGCACCCGCGCGGGACTCGACGCCGAGGAGCTCGAGGACCTCGGCGGCCGGGACTCGGCGAAGCGTGGGGACAGCCGGCGCAGTGAGGGCGGGCGCAGTGAGGGCGGGCGCAGCGAGGGCGGCGGCCGCAACGGTGGGCGTTCCGGTCCCGCCCGCGACCGCGGCGACCGCGACCGTCCCGACCGGGGCGAGCGTCCCGACCGGCCGGCCCGCAACCGCAGTCGCACCCGGACCCGAGCCGGCCAGCCGCTCGACGGCGAGACCGCGCCGGCCACTGCCGATCAGCCCGGCGACACCGCGGGCGAAGCCGGCGACGGCGCGGCGCGCAACCGCCGGCGGCGTCGGGGCTCACGCGGTCGGGGTCGGGCCGCTGATGAAGCAGCGTCGTCCGCCGGGACCTCGGCGTCCGGTGACGGCGCGCCCCCCACTGACTGAATCCGGGCGTAGGCCAGGATTGACGCGTGACCGAACCAACGGCAGGCACCTCCGCGCCTGAGGACGCGGCGGCGTTGCCGGAATCCGGCCCGGACGCTGCCGACTCCGCGCCGGCGGTCGCCGCGGCCGATGCGCAGCCGCCCGTGTCGCCTTCGGACGCTGCGCTGTCCCGCTACCAGCACTCACTGCGCCGCCACCGGATCGTCTACTACGCCGTCCTGGCCGTTCTCCTGGCCGCCGTGGGCACCGTCGTCGGCGTCGCGTGGTCGCACGGAGAGGTCGCGCACGCCTCCCTGCACACCTTCCGCCCGCCGCCGGGCAACCTGCCGCTTGGCTCACCGTCGGTGACGCAGCAGGAGTCGTGGCACACGACCGACCGGCTGGCCGACGGCGTGCCGCAGTGGAACGGAACGGTGATCACCTTCTCCGACCACACCGTCGGCGGACGCGACGCCCGGACCGGCAAGCGCACGTGGACCTACACCCGGACCGACCGCACCATCTGCACCGTCGGCCAGGCCGCCGGGACGACCGTCGCGGTGTTCGAGAACCGCGGGAACTGCGACGAGGTCGACGCGTTCTACTCGGGCACCGGCGGCCGCCGCTGGACCCGCACTCTGGACTTCGACGGGGAGCCGGTGAACGGTCGCCCGGCGTTCCAGACGACGCCGTCCACGTTCATGGTCACGACCGACTCGGTGATCTACGCGCTCGACCCGGTCACCGGATACCAGCGCTGGACCTATCAGCGCAACGGCTGCCGCATCGGTCGAGCCGTCCTGGGCTCGACCGGTGCCCTGATCAGTCAGAACTGCTCGGACGAGGTGGTTTGTTCGGGCTTGAAGTTCTGCGCCCGCGGGCCGCAGCTCATCCTGCGCGACCGTGACGCCGGAACGGACGACAAGTCGAAGGACAACCCGGACAAGATCAAATGGCTCAAGGCGGACGACCGCACGGTCCCGGTCTCGGCCGATCAGGTCGTCAGCACCGTCGAGCCGGACGGAACGCGGCTGCACCTGCTCGACCCGGGCAAGGGCACCCAGACGCAGCAGGTCGCCCTGAACACCCCATCCGGTGAGCTGGGCCCGATCAGTGCCATCGCCACGACCGGCGACGAGGTGATCTGGCTCGCCGGCCGCGCGTACGCGATCCGGGCGGGCGCGGCCCGACCGGACTGGACGGCGGCCACGTCGTCCCCGCCGACGATCGTGTCCACGGCCGGCGAGGACACACCGACGCTCGCCACCGCCCGCATCACCGTGCCGACCGCAACCGGCATCGGGATCCTCGACGGCAACGACGGGCGGACGATCAACCGGTTTACGGTCCAGGCCCCCGCGCCCGGCAGCCTCGTCCACCCACTGGGGACCGGGTTCCTCGTCTCGGGCCTGTCCGGTGTCGTGGCCTACCGGTGAGTGCTCCATCCCAACTGGAGGTCGGGGCCGCCCGGCGGCTCGACGTCGCTCTGCCCGACCAGCGGATCGCCGCGTTGCAGGCCGGCTCGCCGGACGCCCCGCCGGTGCTGATGCTGCCCGGGTACACGGGCAGCAAGGAGGACTTCGGGCCGATCCTCGACCCGCTCGCCGCGGCCGGATTCCGGGTCACCGCGATCGACCTGCCGGGGCAGTTCGAGTCGCCCGGCCTGGCCCCCGGCGGCGACTATTCACCGGACGGACTGGCCGGTTTCGTCCGCGACGTGGCGCGCCGGTTGGGGCCGCGGACGCTGCTGCTCGGACATTCGTTCGGCGGCCTGGTCGCCCGCGCGGCGGTCATCGCCGAACCGGCACTGTTCGAGTCGGTGGTGCTGCTGTCGTCCGGACCGGCGGCATTGGACGGCACCCGCCGGGTGACCATGGACCAGCTGGAGCCGGTGCTCGCGGCCGCCGGCCTGCCCGGCGTGTACGCGGCGATGCAGACCGCCGCGTCAGGCGACCCGGAGTTCGTGACGCCCGACCCGGCGCTCGCCGATTTCCTGGAGCGACGCTTCCTTGGCAGCTCGCCGCAGATGCTGCAGGGAATGGCCGACGCGCTGCGGTCCGAGCCCGATCGGGTGGCCGAGCTCGCGGCGACGCGGGTGCCGGTGCTCGTCGCCCACGGGGTGGACGACGATGCGTGGCTGCCGGCGGTGCAGCTCGAGATGGCCGAGCGGCTCGGTGCGCGGTACGCGGTCATCCCGGATGCTGCCCATTCGCCGGCGGTGGAGAACGTCCCCGGCACGGTGTCCATGCTTCGGGAGTTCTGGCGCGGCTGAGCGGCGCCGCTCGGCTCTGCCCGGACCGGTCGGCTACGGCCCGACCGGCTGGCCCAGGCCGGCCCACGAGTCGAGGTCGGGCGAGACCGCCTGACCCTCGGGGCAGTGCCGCCGGAAGTCGCACCAGCCGCAGGCGTTCGACGGGGCCGGCGGAAAGACGTCGTCGACGTCAGCACCCGCTGCCAGCGTGTCGGTGGCCGTGACGACGTCCTCGGCCGTGCTCTCGGCGCGGTCGAGGTGCCGTTGCAGCGATGCGTCGGTGTGCTCGAAGGCCGAGACGGTGCCGGTGGGCAGGTGGTGCAGCTCGACCCGGCGGCACGGCCGGCGCAATGTGCGGCGCACGCCGAGCACGTAGAGCGCGAGCGCCTGCGAGCCGCGGGCGTCGTCCTCGTCCAGTTCACGGCGCCCGGTCTTGTAGTCGACGACGACCAGCTCGTCGCCGCGGTCGTCCACCCGGTCGACGCGGCCGGACACCGCCAGCCGATCGGTGCGGGTAGCCACGGTCCGCTCCACCCCGATGGGCTCGACTCGCGGATCGACGGAGGTGAGGTACTGCCGTACCCAGGCCGCGGTGTTCACGCACGCTTCCATCGACTGGGCGTCGTCGCGGAAGCCGATGTTCTGCCAGTGGCGCTCGACCAGCTCGGCGCCGGCGTCGGGTGTGCGGTGGGCCAGGGGTAGCAGCCACCACTTCGCCAGCGCCAGGTGGGCCGTCGCCCCCACCATGTTGTGGGCCCAGGGCTGCCCGCGCGGCGGAGGTGGCCGGTCGACGTAGGTGAACCGGTAGCGGCGCGGGCAGTCGTAGGCGGCCAGCCGGGACGGCGTGCACGGGAACAGCCGGGTCGGCATCGCGCCGAGGGTCAGCTGCTCGCTCATGGCTTCCACCGTATGCGCCGAGGCCGACAGGTTCTCAGTCACTGACCGGCCGCCGCGCGGTGGGCAGTGCGAGCAGCCGTTCCAGGGCCTCGGGCTCGGTCAACCGCGCGCCGATCGGCGTCGGCTTGTTGGTGCCGTGGTAGTCCGACGACCCCGTCTGGATCAGGTCGAGGTCGCGGGCGAGCGCGGCGCCGTGGGCCCGGTCGTCCGGGTCATGGTCGGGGTGGTCGACCTCGAGGCCTACCAGTCCGGCGGCGGCCATCTCGGCCACTGTCTGGTCCGACACCACCGGGCCGCGGCGACGAGCGATGGGGTGGGCGAACACCGGCAGGCCGCCGGCCGCGCGCACCAGCCGGATCGCCTCGAAGACGTCGGTGTCCGGCTTGCGGACGTAGTAGGGCCGGCGTGAGGACAGCAGGTCACGGAACGCGGCGTCGACGTCGGTCACGACGCCGGACTCGACCAGGGCGCGGCCGATGTGCGGACGACCGACCGACCCACCCGCGGCCAGCGCGCTGACCTGCTCCCAGGTGATCGGGTACCCGTCGGCGGCCAGGTTCTCGACCATCGCCCGGCCGCGGACCCAACGGCTGTCCCGCAGCCGCTGCCACTCACGTTGGATGGCCGCGTCGTCCGGGTCGACGAGGTAGGCCAGCAGATGCAGGCTGATGCGCCGGCCGTCCGCGTCGTGGTGGACGCAGGAGAACTCGACGCCGGGCACGACGGTGAGACCGGGCGGCCGGGCGGCGAACGCCTCCTCCCAGCCTGCGGTGGAGTCGTGGTCGGTGATCGCGACGACGTCGAGTCCGGCGCGGGCGGCGACGTCCATGAGTTGGGCCGGAGTGTCGGTTCCGTCCGAGGCGGTGCTGTGCGTGTGCAGATCGATCCGCATCGTCAGCTGTCGCGCCGACCGAAGAGGTCCTTGTCGGTCGGCAGGTACGGCAGCGGTTCGGTGATGTAGTCACCGATGCCCAGACCGTCGTTCGGGTCGGGCTGGTGCGGCTCGCCGAAGAGCACGCCCCGCAGCTGCAGGTAGAACCCCTTCGGCTGGGCGATGCGCTTGAGTCGGCGCACACCCGGGTGGTCGCCCGGCGCCTCGAGCTCGATCGTGCCGTAGCCGAGGATCTTGCCGGGGACGGTCTCGACGAGCCGGGCGCCGGAGATGCGATCGATGCGAAGCGACGCCTCACTGCTGGTCGTCTCGGGAATGCCTTGGACGCGGATGATCCGTTTGCCGGTGAGGATGATGCGTTCGGCCCGCCACGTCTGCCAGCGCAGGAAGACCAGAGACACCGCGATGAGCGCGAAGACCCAGGCAATCGGGTCCGGCTTGGCGATCGCCGCGAGCAGGAAGACGACCATCGCCAGCGCGAGGATCTTGTGCGGCGGGCGCAGGAGCACGATCCAGTGATGCCGGGTGCTGGCACGCACCGGCAGTTCGGAGGGCAGGAAGGCCGGCACCGCGCCGCTAGGAGGCGAGCCTGTTGAGGAAGTCGCCGATGCCGTGCGCGACATCGGTGGTGACGTGCCCGATGCCCTTGACGATGTCGGCCGCCTGGGCAGGCGAGGTCATGATGTAGAAGATGACGAACGCGACAGCGAGTGCGGCGATGGCGGTCTTGACCATCGGCAGGTGCCTCCTCGACTGGCGTTCGCTCGATCGGTGCGCCGTTTGGCGTACTTCGTAGTCGTTCCTACCGCACATTCGGCGGCTTCCACGGGAGCCGCGCCGCAGGCGTCCCGGGAGGTGATTGTGCCGGATCGAGTGCCCTGCGCCGGCGGCATCGTGCACGACGCCGCCGGCCGGTTGCTGCTGATCCGGCGGGGCCGGGCGCCGTCGGCCGGGTTGTGGTCGATACCGGGCGGACGCTGCCTGCCTGGCGAGGCCGCGGCCGCTGCGTGTGTGCGGGAAGTGGCCGAGGAGACCGGGCTGCGGGTGAGGGTCCTGCGGCTGGCGGGACGGGTCGAGCGGGCCGCACCAGACGGCGGGATCTACGTGATCGACGACTTCGTCTGCTCGCTCGAGGGAGGGCAATTGCGCGCCGGTGACGATGCGACCGACGCCCGGTGGGTCACCCCCGCCGAGCTGGCCGAGCTGGACCTGGTGCCGGAGCTCTACGCGACCCTCGCCGGCTGGGGCGTCCTGCCGGAGTGAGCCCGGTTCAGCCGCGCGGGATCGGCTCCGGGCGGCCGGGCTGCTCGCCGCCACGCGCCTCGATGTACTCCTGCGTCGGGACCATGACCTTGCGGCGGAAGATACAGACGATCGTGCCGTCCTGCTTGTAGCCGATGGTCTCGACGTACACGACGCCCCGGTCGGTCTTGGACCTCGACGGCGTCTTGTCCAGGACGGTCGTCTCGCCGTAGATCGTGTCGCCGTGGAAGGTCGGCGCGACGTGTCGGAGCGACTCGACCTCGAGGTTCGCGATCGCCTTGCCGCTGACGTCGGGCACCGACATGCCGAGCAGCAGCGAGTAGATGTAGTTGCCGACGACGACGTTCTTGCCGAAGTCGGTGGTCTTCTCGGCGTAGTTCACGTCGAGGTGCAGCGGGTGGTGGTTCATCGTGAGCAGGCAGAACAGGTGGTCGTCGTACTCGGTGACGGTCTTTCCGGGCCAGTGCTTGTAGACGGCGCCGACCTCGAACTCCTCGTAGTACCGACCGAACTGCACGATGCGTCTCCTCCGCTGCGGATGGTGGGCCGGCCCAGTGTCCCAGGCGGTTCGGGGCAGCCGCGCGATCGCGGCCGGGGCGTGCGGGAGCCCACATCCCGGCTCAGTCCAGTGCCACGGCCCGGCGACCGAGGTCGGGCAGGTCGGTGGCCTCGTCGTTCCACCGCTCGCGCAGCGCCGCGCTCCCCCGCACCCGGCACCAGGCGAGCTCGGTCGAGGTGGCCGGCACGACCTGCAGCACCGTTACCGTCACGGCGTCGACGTCGATACCGGCGAGCACCGACTCGTCCAGAATCACCCCGGTGCACGCCGAGCCGCCGGTGAGCGGTTCGCCGAGATCGACGCTCATCCCTGGCGCGTAGACGACACCCTCGACGGCCGGGGCCGCGGCGAGCAGGGCGAGTCGGCGCCACACTTCCGCGTGCTCGTCGGTGGGATCGCGCAGGTGCAGCATCAGCTCCGCCCGTGGGCCGTCCGCCGAGACGACCATGTCGGCGGCACCGGTCATCGGGTGGCGTGACATCCCGAGGGAGAGATAGGCGCGTTCGCCGGGGATCGGCTCGAAGCGGAGGACCTCGATCGGGTCGACGCCGACGAAGGACACCGAGGCCCGCTGCGGTTGGTGACCGAAGTGCTCGACGAGCGCCGCCTCGACCGCGGTGAGAACGGCCGGTGAGCTCATGGTTCGACGCTAGCGAGCCCGGTCGACCCGGCCGGCGCCCGGCTACCGGAACGTGGCGGCGACCGCCTGCTCCGTATCGGCGTAGACCGAGCCGGCCCGGACCAGGAGCGCGCCGATCCCGTCGAGCGCATCGCACAGACCCTTGGCGTGCTGGTCGAAGTTCTCGTAGAGGGCGGCGAATTGCGCGGCCGCGGCGCCGGTCCACTCGGCGCCGAAGAGCGGTGACAGCTGGGTCTTGAGGCTCTGGTGCTCGCCGCGCACGTCGGCGCAAACGCGGTGGGTGGTGCCACCGAGCGCCTCGAGTTGGGCCGGGGTCACCTTGAGGCTGGACACGATGAACTCCTTCTGTGCGGTCGGTGTCGCGGAGGGTCGGATGTTGACGGCGCCGAACGCTACGAGGTCCAACGCCCGTCCGCCGAGACCGGTCGCCGTCCTGTGGACAACTCCGGAGCGCCGTTCGCGAACGCCGAAGTTATCCACAGCATGCGGCGCCGCCCGAGCGGACTGTCGGGCCGCCGACGCAGACTCCTCGCGTGCGAATCGAGTTCACCGCCGATGTGCGCGGCAACCGCCACGATGTGGCGCTCACGGCGCCCGACGGCGCCACGCTCGGCGATGTCGCGCCGACGCTGCGCGCGATGGTCGGCGCAGCGCCTGACGCCTCGCTCTGGCGTGCGGACCGTCCGCTTGCCGAGGACGCGTCGTTGGCCGACGCCGGGCTGCGGGTCGGCGCGGTCTTGGGAGTCGGCCGCCCAGCCGACGACCGGCCGCGGCCCGCCGTCCTGGCCCTGCACGTCGTCGGCGGCCCGGACGCCGGACGCATCGTCGCGTTGGAACGCGGCCGCCTGCACATCGGCCGGGACCGCGCGTGCGAGTTGGCCCTCGCCGACGCCGACGTGTCGCGTCATCACGCGATCATCGATGTCGGCTCGCACGCCATCACGCTGCACGACCTCGGGTCGACGAACGGCACCCGGGTCGACGGTCGGCGGGTACCGCCTGAGGGCAGCGCGCTCCGGCCGGGGTGTGTCATCGCCATGGGCGATTCCCTGTTGACTCTCGCCGGCCCGGTCGATGCACCGGCGACGCTGCAGGTGGGTCGCGACGGCACGTTGACGGTGCTGCGTCCGCCGCGGCGCCGATCACCAGTCGTTGATGCGGAGATCGCGCTGCCGACTCGCCCCAACCAGTCCCGGCCCCGCGGGGTGCAATGGGTGACGGCGCTGCTGCCAGCGGCAGCGGGCGGCGCGATCGCCTGGGTCGCCCACTCGCCGCAGTTCCTTCTGTTCGCGCTGCTGTCTCCGGTGATGATGTTGTCGACGGCGCTCGGTGATCGGTTGCACTGGCGACGCTCTCGCCGACGCGACGCGGCCACCTTCCGGAAGCGCCGCGCCGACGCGGAGCGCCGGATCGCCGAGGCCCTCGAACAGGAGACCGCGGGGCGGCGATTCGCTGCGCCCGACGCCGCGGCTGTCCTCAGCATGGTGACCCTGCCGACCTGCCGGGTATGGGAACGGCGGCGTCGCGACAGCGATCTGCTGCAGGTCCGGCTGGGTACCGCCGAGCTGCCGTCGTCACTGCGCGTGCGGAACGGATCGGCGACCGAAGCGGCAGGCACGCTCGCCGCCGTCCCGTTGAGCGTCGATCTGCGCCGCGGACCGCTCGGTGTGACCGGACCGGCGGACGTCGTCACCGGATCGGTGCGCTGGATGGTCGCTCAGCTCGCCGCGCTGCACTCACCGGCCGACGTCGAATTGGCACTGCTGCTCGACTCCGATCCGAGCGGCGACTGGACCTGGGCACGCTGGCTGCCGCACCTACGCGGCCGGGTCGCGATCACGGAGGAGGCACGGGGCACGCTGGTGAGCGACCTTGCCTCGCTGGTCGACCACCGCCTGCGCTCCCGCCGGCTCGAGCCGGGCGGCTGGCCGGGCTCGTGGCTGGTCCTCGTGATCGACCGGGTGTCGCAGTTGACCGAGGTTCCGGGACTCGCCGACCTGCTGGCGCAGGGCAGCTCCTGCGGGGTGACCGCGATCTGTGTCGACGCCGACGCCACCTCCCTGCCGACATCGTGCGCCGCAGTCGTCCGGGTGTGCGGCGACACGGGCTCGCGCCTCCTGCTGCAGACCGGGACGGAGCCGGGTGGCACCTGGGCAGTGCTCGACCGCGTGTCGGCGTCGTGGGCGGAGGCGCTGGCGCGCGGCCTCGCCCCGCTGGTCGACGCGGGAATCTCCGGCGCCGCCGCGCTGCCCGACACCTGCCGGCTCCTTGACGTGCTGGACCTCGATCGCCTGCCCGAGGCCGACATCACCAGGCGGTGGGCTCGGTCGGTCGGCGGCGCCGCGACGGCGCTCGGCCACTCCCCGGACGGTCGGGTGCAGCTCGATCTCGTGCGCGACGGCCCGCACGCGTTGATCGCCGGTACGACCGGCTCGGGCAAGTCCGAGCTGCTCCAGGCGCTCGTCGCCGGCCTGGCTGCGAACCATCCGCCGGCCGAGCTCAATTTCCTGTTGATCGACTACAAGGGGGGTGCGGCCTTCGCCGACTGTGCCCGGCTGCCGCACACGGCGGGGCTGGTCACCGACCTGGATCGGTACCTGACCGAGCGAGCGCTGCGGTCACTGAACAGCGAGCTGCGCCGACGCGAGCGACTATTCGCCGCGGCGGGGGCCGCCGATCTCACCGCATACCGCGCCGCCGTCCCCGACGCATCCATTGCCCGATTGATCATCGTCGTGGACGAGTTCGCATCGCTGGTGGACGAGCTGCCGGACTTCGTACGCGGCCTCGTCGGGGTGGCCCAGCGGGGCCGCTCGCTGGGTGTGCACCTGGTCCTGGCCACGCAGCGCCCGGGCCGGGCTGTCTCCCCCGAGATCAGGGCGAACACGAGCCTGCGTATCGCGCTGCGCGTCACCGACCCCGGTGAGTCGACCGACGTCATCGACGCCCCGGACGCCGCGTCGATCGAGCGGTCCTTTCCCGGACGCGGATATTTGCGCACCGGCTCGTCGCTGACCTGCTTTCAGGCTGCGCACGTGGGCGGCACGCAACGACCGGACGAGACCGCCGTCCGAATCGAGATCCTGGGGCCTTGGCGCGACCCAGCAGTCCGATCGGACGAGGCGACGGGCCCGACCGACATCGCTCGTTTGGTCGACGCAGTGCGTACAGCAGCTGACCGGACGGGCCGCGGTGTCGCCCGCAGCCCATGGTTGGCGCCGTTGCCCGACGCGCTGCCGCGCACCGCCCTCGACCGACCTGAGGAACCGACGACGGTCGCCGTGGCCCGCGTCGACCTGCCCGACGAGCAGCGCTCCACGACGCTGACCCTCGATCTGGCCAGCGGGTCGTCGCTGCTCGCCGCAGGAACCGCGCGGTCCGGACGCACCGGCCTGCTCGGCTCGCTCGCGCTGGGGGCGGCATCCCAGCTGGATCCCGGCGGTTTGCACCTGCACGTCATCGATGGGACCGGTGAGCTGGCTGCGGCGCTGCGTCCACTACCGCACTGCGCCACCGTGCTCGGACCGGACGAACTCGCGCTCGCCCCCCGGTTGCTGCGCCGCCTCGAACGCGAGTGCGCGCGGCGGCTGAGCGAGCGCGTCAGCGGCGTGGCCGACGCCGACCAACCGAGCCGGCTGCTCCTACTCATCGACAGCTGGGAGACGCTGAACTCGGCGCTCGGTGATCTGGACGCGGCCGTGTGCACCGAGGCCGTGACCGGCCTGCTCCGAAGCGGCCCGGCTGCCGGCCTCGCCGTAGCCCTCACCGGTGATCGGGCGACGCTTGCGCCGAGGTTCGCCGGCGGGTTCTCCGTGCGCGTCCTGCTCCGGCTGCCGGACCGGAGCGACTACGGGCTTGCCGGGGTCCCGTCGCGCGATGTGCCGGCGACCCTGCCGCCGGGCCGCGGGCTGCGCGCCGGTGACGGCGCGCTCCTGCAGGTGGCTCATGCCGGGCGCTCACCCGGCGTGGACGAGCTGCGACGCGGTGTTGCCGCGGTCGCCGGGCAGTGGTCGTCGACGACCGCGCGCGGCCCCGGACCGGACGCGATCCGGGTCCGCCCGCTGCCGACTCGGGTCGCGCTGAACGAGCTACCCCGCACCGCCGGGCTCGCTCTGGGATTGGCCGGCGATCAGTCACAACCGCTCACCTTCGACCCCTTCTCCGGGGCCGGACGGATGCTGGTCGCCGGACCGCCGCGATCCGGCCGAACGACGGCGCTCCGCTTGCTCGCCCACCAGGCGCATGCCGCCGGCATTCCCACCGTGGTCGCGGCCACGTCCCGTTCAGCCCTGGCGGCCGCCGCGCGCGACCTCGCGATCCGCGTCATCGTTCCCTCGGATGACGACGTCGGCCCGGTGCCGGCAACCAGCACGCTGCTCCTGATGGACGACAGCGAGGCGTTCGTCGACACGCCGGCGGGTGAGCGTCTCACGAGCTGGGTGCGGGCGACGGACGCTCCCCTGGCCGCCGTTGTCGCCGGGCGGGCGGACGACCTGGCCACCACCTACCGGGGCGTCGCCGCCGACGTCCGGCGCAGTCATTGCGGCATCCTGCTCCGGCCGGGCCCGGTCGACGGCGAGCTGCTCGGGGCCCGGCTGCCGCGGCGGCCGAGCAGCGGCCCACCGGGGCGCGGCGTGGCGGTCGGCGACTCGTCCTGGGGGTCGCTGTTCGACGACGGCGAGCCGATACCGATCCAGGTGGCGGAACCGTGAGGCGGCTACCGTCAGCCGGCGGACATGCCCATGTGCGGGTATCGGTGATCGGTCGCTGGCACGAACGTCTCCTTGACCGCGCGCGGCGACACCCAGCGTTGGACGTTGTAGATCGACCCGGCCTTGTCGTTCGTACCCGACGCGCGGCCACCACCGAACGGTTGCTGGCCGACGACTGCTCCAGTGGGCTTGTCGTTGACGTAGAAGTTCCCCGCGGCGAACCGCAGCGTCTGCTGGGCCTCGACGATCGCGGTTCGGTCCTTCGCGAAGACGGCGCCGGTCAGCGCGTACGACGCCACCGACTCCAGTTGGTCCAGCGTCTGCGACCACGCGGCGTCGTCGTAGACGTGGACCGCGAGGATCGGGCCGAAGTACTCGTCGCTGAACATCGGCAGCGACGGGTCGGTCGCCTCGACCACCGTAGGTTGGACGAAGTACCCGATCGAGTCGTCGGTCTTGCCGCCGGCCAGCACGGTCGCATGCGGCTCGGCGTGCAACCGCTCGAGCACCCCGCTCAACCGGTCGTACGCGCGCCGGTCGATGACCGCTCCGCCGAAGTTGGCGAAATCCCGCACGTCGCCGTAGCTCAGCGACTCGGTGACCGCCACCAGTTCGTCCTTCACGCCACCGTCCCACAGCGATCGCGGCACGTAGGCCCGCGAGGCCGCCGAGCACTTCTGGCCCTGGTACTCGAAGGCGCCGCGGACCAACCCGGTGACCAGCGACGCGCGGTTCGCACTCGGGTGGGCGACGACGAAGTCCTTCCCGCCGGTCTCACCGACGAGCCGCGGATATGTCGCGTACGCGCCGATGCCGGCCGCGACCTCGCGCCACAGATGTTGGAACGTGGCCGTAGAACCGGTGAAGTGGATCCCGGCGAGAGCACGGTGCGGCAACGCGATCTTGCTGACCGCCGCTCCGTCGCCGGTCACCAGGTTGATCACGCCGGGCGGCAGTCCGGCGGCCGCGAAGAGTTCCATCGTGTAGTGCGCCGCGAGCTGCTGGGTCGGCGACGGCTTCCACACCACGACGTTGCCGACCAGCGCCGGGACGGACGGCAGGTTGCCGGCGATCGCGGTGAAGTTGAACGGGGTGATCGCGAGGACGAATCCCTCGAGCGGACGGTAGTCCATCCGGTTCCAGGTGTTCGCGGAGTTCTGCGGCTGCTCCTCGAGGATCTTGCGCGCGAAGTGCACGTTGAACCGAAGAAAGTCCGCCAGCTCACAGGCGGCGTCGATCTCGGCTTGGTGCACGGTCTTCGACTGGCCCAGCATGGTCGCGGCGTTGAGCCGGTCGCGCCACGTGGTGGACAGCAGATCGGCCGCGCGCAGGAACACCGCAGCCCGCTCGTCGAACGGGAGTGCCCGCCACTCCGGGGCGGCCGCGAGCGCCGCGTCGACCGCCGCCTGCACGTCCTGCTCGGTCGCGTGCGCGGTTTCGCCGAGGACGAGGTCGTGCTGGTGCGGGGCCACGACCTCGATCCGCTCGCCTCCCGCCATCCGCGGTTGGCCGCCGATGGTCATCGTCAGTTCGGCGCGGTCCCCGGCGAGTTCGTCCAGCGCCGCGGTGAGACTGTCCGCCTCGGCACTGCCAGGGACATAGGTACGGATCGGCTCGTTCCATGGCGCGGGCGGGGAAGTGATGGCGTCCATCCTTCGATCGTGCCACGGTCGGGACGGCCGACGAGGGGTCGGTCAAGGCTCAAAGGAGCGCGAGCAGCGCCGCGATCTCCTGATTCGCATACCAGGACAACTCGTAGCCCTCGGCGTCGTCGACCTTCTCCTGCGAGCCAGGATCACCGAGGTCGGCCGCGATCATTGCTTCGGCAGCCTGGGCGACGGTCTGTTCTGCCTCCGCGTCGTCCACATGCACCGACGCCACGGCCGCGAGGGGGACCGCTTCGGCGACCTCCACGACTCCGCGGTCGAGATCATCACGGACGGTCACCGCTTGATCCGGCACATCGACGGCGAGGACGACACGGCGCCGGGCGGCGGCCTGATCGGCGTCGAGCAGCCGTAAGGATCCGCGCGCCGCCTCGACCATCGCCGCGTACTCGAGCGACTCGGGGTCGTCGTCGACGTACCACTCGCGCAGGCCGGGCGTGATCGCAAAAGCGGTCAGCGGCGGCGGTCCGACCTCGCCGGTGTCGAGCAATGCCTGCAGGGTGGTCGTCGTGGCCGGCAGGTAGATCCTCATGAAAGGTCCGTTCGACGCGGCGCGCCGCCCCGACGCGACGGCGATCCGGTGCCCGGGCGCGCCGCCGTTCCCTTGCCCCGGCGCGGGGCCGCCCCGCCGTCGCCCGCGGTCACCACCGCGTCGGTCTCGGTGGCGGCGACGAGCTCGGCGAGCGACTCCTCGATCGACTCGGCGATCGTCGCCACGTCCCGCACCGCGTCCCGATCACCGTTGATGCCGTAGTACACCCCGCCGTCGTAGGAGGTGAGCGCGATCGACAGGGCCTGACCCGGTGCCAGCGGCAGGAACGGGAACATCTCCGTCATCCGGGCGCCGGCGGCGTACAGCGAAAACTGCGGGCCGGGCACGTTGGTCACCACGAGGCTGAACATCCGCCGGGTGAGGCCACTCGACGCCCGGGACCCGAGGGCATGCAGGGTCGGCGGGGCGAAGCCGCCAAGCGCCGCGATCCGATCGGCCGACACGGCTCGTCCTGACGCCTGGTGCGACGCCATGGCGTAGCGCAGCTGGGCCAGGCGCAGCACCGGGTCCGCCTCACCGACCGGCAGGTCGACGAGCAGCGGGCGGATCCGGCCGGCGCCCTCAACAGGGGGGTCCGTCCGGCCGCGCCCGGACGGATGGTTCGTCCGCGACGTGTCCACGTGGTCGCCGGCGGTCGACCCGCCCCGCGGCTCGGCCGAATCGGCGACGCTCATCGGAATGAGCGCGCGCACCGCGGTCGCCGGCCGCAGTGCCTCGGCCCGGGACAGCAGCCAGCCGCGCAGCGCGCCCGCGACAGTGGCCAGCACCGCGTCGTTGACCGTCCCGCCGAATGCGTCCCGCACCGTGCGGTAGTCGTCCAACCGGGTGCGGGCGATCGCGAGCCGGCGCTGCTCGCTGAGCTCGGCGTGCAGTGGTGACGGCGGCGGACGGCGCAGCACAAGGCGCGTCGCCGACGCGAGTCCCCCGGTCACCGCGCCCACCTTGCCCGCCGCCGAGCGGACGTCGTGACCGGCCTCGCGAACTGTGTCGGCCAGGCTCGTCGGTCGGCGGACGAGGTCGAGGACGGCGTCCCGGAGCAGATCGAGCGAGGTCGGCTCCGGCTCGGGCATCCAGATGGGGCTGACCGTGCGGCGCGGCTCAGGGGCCGCGTCGAGGATCACTTGCGCGAGATCGATGCCCTGCTGTTCGTCGATCATCGCCTGGTGTGTCTTCGTCACGATCGCGACCCGGCCGTCGGTCAGCCCTTCGACCAGGTACATCTCCCAAAGCGGACGGGACCGGTCGAGCAGCCGTGACTGGATCCGTCCGCAGAACTCGAGGAGCTGCTGGTCGCTGCCCGGACGGGGCAGGGCCGAGCGGCGCGCGTGATAGGTGATGTCGAAGTCCGGGTCGTCCAGCCAGAGCGGATGGGCGACGTGGCCGGGCACCATGCGCACCTTCTGCCGGTACCGCGGGGCCAGTGGGATGCGCTCCTCGAGCAGGCGCACCAGCCGGTCGTAGTCGAAGCCACCAGGCTTGGGCGTGAAAACGGCCAGCCCGCCGACGTGCTGGGGGGCGTTGCGGGATTCCTGGTGCAGGAACGCGACGTCCGCGGACGTCATGCGTTCGGTCATCGCACCTGCTCCCCGCCTCGCCGGCCTCGGACGGACATTCTCACAGATGCGTCCGGCGGGCGGCGGCGGCCGCGCCGCCGCGCGGGGTCAGCGTCGTCGGCGGCGTGGCGCCGCACCGGCCGCTACCCCGGCCAGACCCGCGGCCAGCTCGGCAACCGCCCGGCGGAACGGGCTGCCGGGATTCGACTCGCTCAGCAGTCGGCCGGTGGCGAGCGCCGCGTCCAGCGAACGCGGATCGGACGGGAGCAGCGCGGCGGGCGTCCGGCCGGCGAAGCGCTCGAGCGCGGCGGTGAGTTCCGCCGCCACGTTGCCCGGCACCACGCCGTCGCGCACCCGGTTGAGCACGACCCAGACCGGTGCCGCGGTCTCGGTGTCGCGCAGCTCGGCCAGGCCACGCACCAGCCGCTGCATGCCGATCGGGTCAGCGGCCCCCACCACGACGATGAGGTCGGCGTCATCCAGCACCGCCAGCGTCGCTCCGTTGCGGCGCGGCGCGAGCGTGTCGAACGAGAGCTCCTCGTCGGCCTCCAGGCAGAAGCCGCAGTCCACCACTGTGAAGTCGGCGAGCCGTCGCGCTGCGGCGAGCACCGACGGGATCGCCGTCGGGCGCAGCTCGGGCCAGCGGGACGCGAGCGGGATCCCGGTCAGCACCCGAAGCTGCGGGCCGAGCTGCCAGGACAGCGCCGCGAGCGACGCCGCGTCGAGGCGCTGCCCGGAGGCCTGCCGGCACGCGGCCGCCAACCCGGGCGACTCGTCGAGCAGGCCCAGTACGGCGGCCACGGTGCCCCCGTACACGTCGGCGTCGACCAGCAGACTGCCCGCGCCCACCCGCGCCAGCTCGTCGGCCAGCGTGACGGCGATCGTCGTCCGGCCCGGGGCGCCGGTCGGCCCCCAGACCGCGACGACCGAACCGCGCCGCGCCGGTCCGTCGGGCAGCACCGGCGGACCCGCGCCGGGCGGGATGGGCATCGAGGTCGACGGGTCGGCGAACGACCGCTGGGCGCCCCGGAGGGACGCGGGCTCGGCGCCCGGGCCGCTGCTGCGCACCGCCTCGGTGAGGATCGACGCCACCACGCCGGCTTCGGCGTCGGCGGGCAGGACGTGCGCGATGCCGACCGCGCGCAACTGCTCCTCGGCCGCGGAGTCCCCGCGCGGCACGACGCCCACCGGGACCACGCCGGCCGCCGACAACCGGTCGACGACATCGACATCCAGCCGGCGCACTCCGGGCGCGAGCAGTGCGGCCCGTCCCTGTCCGGACGCCGCCACCGCGAGCAGGTCGACGACGTCGACGCAGCGGCGGACGATCTCGACCGGGTGCGATCCGCGCTCGAACGCGCTGACGAGCCGCTCTTCCCAGGCAGCGCCGTCGGCGACGGACAGGACGGGCAGTTTCATCGCGGCGGCGCTGGGGAGCAGGCCTCGAGGTCCGACAGCCCGGCGTCCGATCCGCCCGCCGCCGCAGGCTCCCCCACCAGCACCCCGGCCCGTACCGTCGCCCCGTCCAGGGCCAGCGCGGTGATCACCCGATCGGCCAGCGCCGGAGCGACGCTGATGACCACATCCTGGCCGCCGGTACCGGAGCTGAACGATCCACCCGTGTCGGCGCGGACCGCCTGAACGGTGACGTCGGGCAACACGACCAAGGAGGAGCAGGTCTTGGTCGAAACCCAGAGTTCGATGCGCTGGCCCTTCCGCAGGTCGGGCGCTGCGCCGCCGGCCAGCGGCACGGTGATCGTGGTCTGCGGGACCGGCTTGGCGACGGCGTCGGCCGGCAGCAGCTCGCCGGCCCCGACCGCGCGGTTCAGCTGCTTGCCGACCGCGTCGGCCAGCTTCGGCAGGTAGACGCCGGCGCCGCGATCGGGGAGCTGGACCTGAGCGACCTCGACGTCGTGCGCCGTCAGCACGGTGCCGGCCGCGAGGTCGCGCCGGAGCGCGACGGTGGGGTAGGTGTGCCGGGCGTTGGACACGATGCGGGCGCCGATGAGGACCGAACCGAGGACCAGCACGACGCCGAGCACCAGCCGCAGGTCGAACCACGTCGGCGTCGCGATCCGCCGCGGCCTGGGTGACACCGGCGCTGGGCTGCTGTCCGTCGACGGAACCCCCATGTCGGACATAGTGCCTGACCCGGGCAACTCGCGGAAATTCTCCGGAAACGGGCTGTGGACGGTGCAGCGCCACCGCCTCGACCTGCGACACTCTCTGTCGTCCGTTCGCTCCCGGAGGGATCCGTCGCATCATGGCCGCCGAGCCCCGCTTCCTGACGCTCGCCGACGTCGCCGAGGTGCTCAACATCTCGACATCGCAGGCGTATGCGCTGGTCCGCAACAAGGACCTGCGAGCGATCAAGATCGGCGGCCGCGGGCAATGGCGGGTGGAGCGGGACCAGCTCGAGGACTACATCGCGCGGATGTACCAGGAGACCAGCCACTTCATCGCGGAGCACCCCTTCGTCGAGGCCGAGGACGCGTCCTCAGACTGACCGCCGTACCGCACCGATCGCGGCGAGTGGGATCAGCTCCACGTCCCGGACATCCGAGCGGCGGCGCACCTCGCCCGCGCCGTGCGTCGCCACCTCGAGAAAGTCGGCGCCGACCCGATCGATGGTGGCGTCGACGGTCGAGCCGTCCGTGAGGTGCACCCGCACCGCCGACCGGTCCCGGGCAATTCCGCGCAGCGCGTGCCGGAGCCCGAGCCGGGACTCGACGACCCCTTCGGTGTTCGGCACGGCTGAGTAGCGGCCCAGCCCCCGGAGGCTGAGCAGGTGGGCCGTCGCCACGACCAGCTCCCGGCCACCCCCTTCGTCCACCAGCAGCCAGTCCGGCCCCACCCGCAGGAGCTCGCCGGCGGCCGTGACGCCCCCGGTCGCCCGCACTCGCACCGGCGTTCCGATCGCCGCCCGGGCCCGGTCGCGCAGCCGGAGCGCGCCGACTTCCCCCCGGGTGCGCTCGTCCACCTCCGCTGCCCGCTCCGCCTGCTCCAGCACCGCCGCCTGCGCCTCGAGATCGGCGAACAGGGCGGCCCAGCGCATCAACCCATCGTGGCCCGCCAGTGGCGAAATGGGCAGCTCGTCCACAAGTGCTCGCATCCATTGACTGGGCGCTATCCAACGCGTACACAGGCAAACAGAAGCAAATGAAGGGATTCTCCATGGTCAGCCGACGGTCGAGTGCCATGACCGCCCTGGTCGGTGTCGACGGGCTGGTACTCGTGACGCTGCGGCCGAGGCCTGGTCGGCTTGGCCTGCACCTGGCCCACCCGCAGGAATGGGCGGCCGAGGTCGGGGCCGACCGCGCACTGGCCGAGCTGGCCGGTGCGGCGCTGTGGCTCGCCGCCGGCTGGCTCGGCCTCGGTCTGGTCGCGGCGATCGCCGGACGGCTGCCGGGGACGGCCGGGCGCTGCGCCGGTCTCCTCGGGCGCGCATTGCTTCCGCGAGCGGTCCGCAGTCTGGTCGCCGGCTCGGCCGGGCTCGGCGTGCTGCTGACCCCGGTAGTCGCCGGCGCGGCGGCGCAGCCGAGCACGCCGACGAACCCGGCTCCGGGTATCTCGATCCCGGCACCGGGCTGGCCGGTGAGCCCACCCGGGCCGTCCTCGGTGCCGCCTCCGGTCTGGCCGTCGACACCGGCGCCGGCCGGGTCCCCGACCGATTCGGCGCCGCCCCGGCCGTCCTCCGTTGCGCCGGCTCCGGCAGCAGGCCGGCCCCAGCCCACCTCGCCGGAGGCCGGCGACCGGATCCGGGTGCGGGCCGGCGACTGCCTCTGGTTGATCGCGTCCCGCCGGCTGGGCCCGCAGGCCGGTGCCGAACAGGTAGCCGCCGAGTGGCCGCGCTGGTTCGCGGCCAACAAGGACGTCATCGGCGCCGATCCCGCCGTGATCCGGCCCGGCCAGGTGCTGCGGGCACCGGCCCCAGCAACGAGCCCGGAGGAGGCCTCGCGATGACCGCCGCACTCAGCACTCGAACGACCACCCGGACGGTCACGATTCGACCGGCGCCGCGCCGCGAGCCGCCGTTCGACGACGAACTGCCCGAGGGCCGGCCGATCCACGGTCGGTACGACCGGCGCCTGCCCTTCGAGTTGACTGCCGTCCCGACGCCGGTGTGGCGGCCCCGGCCGCCCCGCCCGCGCGGGCTCCCGGACCCCGCCGCATGGGGGCGGCGCCTGCTCGTCGGCATGATCGAGACGGCCGCCGGTCAGCGGCCGCTGCATCAACTCGCGGCGCTGCTGAGCCCGTCGGTCAGCCGGGGCATCGGTGCCGACTTCGAGCGGGCGGCGCAGCGGGGCTCGGCGCACTGGCTGCACCGCGCCGGGCTGCGATCGGTGCGGGTGGCCGAGCCGGCCGACGGGGTCGCGGAGCTGTGCGCCACCGTGGAGACCGGCCATCGGGTGCGGGCCATCGCGATGCGCCTCGAGGAGCACCAGGGCCGCTGGCGCTGCACCCGCCTGCAACTCGGCTGAAGCACTCCCCCTCGGCGGAATCCCCTGCCGCGACGGTCGGCAGTTCTCGACATAGGCTCTCGCCAGGCGTCATCGGACGCGCCTGACGTGACGGGGGAATGGTGCCGAAACTCGTATCGCTGCGCGTGGGAATGGTCGGCGCGCTGGCCGTGGCCGCGTTCGCGGCGGTGTCGCTCGGAACCGCCCCGTCGGCCGGCGCGGATCAGACCACCATCGGTTACGACTCGATGCGCACCGCATGGGATCCCGCCGAGCCGAAACTGGCACCGTCTTCGGTGCTCGCGCCCGACTTCGGCCAGCTCTTCACGAAGACCCTGCCCCGCCCGGCCGGCCAGGACGCGACCACCTTCCCGAACTCGCTGTACGCGCAACCGCTGATCGCCGACGGCGTCCTCGTGGTCGCAACGGAAGAGAACCAGGTCGATGGCCTCGATCCGATGACCGGTGCGCTGCTGTGGTCGCAGTCGTTCGGCCCGGCCTGGACCCCGGTCAGCTGCGGCGACCTGCTGCCGCACATCGGGATCACCTCGACCCCGGTCTACGACCCGTCGACCCACACCCTGTACGTGTCCGCGAAGACGGCCGAGGGCGCCAGCGGCGCCACTTTCACGCTGCACGGGATCGACCCGAAGACCGGCGTCGAGCGGACCGGCTGGCCGAAGACGATCTCCGGTACGGCCACCAACGGCGGCCAGGTCTTCAACCCGTCCACGGCCAACCAGCGGCCCGGCCTGCTTCTGATGGACGGCTCGGTCTATCTAGGCTTCGCCAGCAACTGCGACCGTGGCCCCTACGTCGGCTATGTCGCGGGGGTGAACACCACCTTGTCGTCGCATCCGGTGACGCTGTGGAGCTCGGAGTCCAACCTCGCCAACGACAAGGGCGGCATCTGGCAGAGCGGGGGCGGCCTGGTGTCCGACGGCCCGGGGCGGATCTTCCTGGCCACCGGTAACGGCGTCTCCCCCGCACCCGGCCCCGGCACGTCGCCGCCCGGGACGTTGGCCGAGTCGGTCGTCCGGCTCGCGGTCGGCGCGAACGGGGTCATGGCCGCCAAGGACTACTTCAGCCCGGCCAACAACGTCAACCTCGACCAGAACGACACCGATCTCGGCTCCGGCGCCCCGGCCGCACTGCCCGACGACTACGGCACGCCCAGCCATCCGCACCTGCTCATCCAGGTCGGCAAGGACGGCAACGTCTTCCTGCTCGACCGCGACAACCTCGGCGGCACGGCCCAGGGTCCGTCCGGCACCAACAAGGTCGTCAGTTCGGTCCAGATGAAGGGGGTCTGGGGCCGCGCTGCGTTGTTCTCGTCGGGGGCGAGCCACTACATCTACTTCGTCCAGAACGCCGGGCCGATGCAGGCGCTGCGCGTCGGGGCCAACACCTCTGGTGTGCCGACGCTGAGCATTGTCGCGTCGAGCGCACTGTCGTTCCCCTACACATCCGGCTCGCCAGTCGTCACGTCCGTCGGCACGGATCCGGCCACCGCGCTGATCTGGGTCGTCCGTAGCGGGAGCGGATCGTCGGGCACCGGCGGCACCCTGATGGCGTACCGAGCCGTACCGCCGACCTCCGGCGCGTGGGACCCGATCTTCACCGCTCCGCTCGGCACGGTGTCCAAGTTCATCTCGCCGGCAACGGACAACGGGCGGGTGTATGTCGGCACTCGCGACGGCCGGGTCCTGGCCTTCGGCCGCCCGGTGCAGGCTGCCCTCAACGCCTCGCCGGCCGAGTTCGGAGCCCAGCCGGTGGGCACGACGTCGGCTGCGAAACAGGTGACCGTCAGCGTGCAGACGACGGTGGCCGTCAACTCGGTGACCGCGACCGGACCGTTCAGCATCGAAACGCCCCCGGCCGCGCTCCCCCACCAGTACGCGGCGGGAACGACGTTCACCGTGCCGGTGACCTTCACGCCCACCGCGGCCGGTTCGGCCAACGGACTGTTGCGCTTCGTCGCCGGCCCGGCGAATGACCAGTACGACTTCAGCCTGCACGGCACCGGCACGCAGGACGGGTTGAGCGCGGATCCGGCCGCGGTCGACTTCGGCCAGGTCAGCACGAGTGCCTCGTCGCAGCTGGGCGTGACGATCCAGAACACCGGCACGACGGATGCGACCATCGAGGCGATAGACCTTCCTGGAGCCCCGTTCACAGTGACGGGGCTGCCCGACCTCGGCGCGAAGCTCGGGCCGCAGGGCTCGGTGACGGCAACCGTGCTGTTCTCGCCGACCGGGCAGACTCCGTACTCCGCGAGTCTCACGGTCACCGCGGACACCGGCGCGGTGACGATCCCGCTCAGCGGTGCCGGATTCGCCGGCAGCCCGCACATCACTCTTGATCCGCCGAGCCTCGACTTCGGCTCGGTGCAGCCCGGGGCGTCGATCACGAAGCAGTTCGTCCTGACGAACACCGGGGACGCGACACTGATCATCAACAAGGCCGCTCCGCCGTCGGCGCCGTTCGGAGTCGCGGTGCCGATCAATGAGGGCCAGTCGGTGGCTCCGGACGACACGCTCACCGTGAGCGTCAAGTTCGCGCCGACGACCGCCAAGCCACGGAGCGATCAGTACGTGATCACCGGCAACGACGGTCAGGGTGCCCTGTCCCTGCCCGTCACCGGCAACCAGCAGCCGTGGATCGGTCGGATCTCCTCGCCGGTGGCCTGCGTGACGATCAAGGACAACGTCCAGGCCAGAGGCACCCCCGCGGTGGGCTACCCGTGCACCACCGGCCCGGCCCAGCAGTTCTCGATCGGGGCGAACCAGAGTCTGCACCTCGGCGGCTACACGAGCGCCTGGTGCCTCGACGTGAAGTCCTCCGGAACCGCGTCCGGGACGCCGGTGCAGCTGTGGACGTGCAACGGCACCGCCGCGCAGGTGTGGACCTGGCGGGCCGACAACAGCATCTACAACCCGCACGCCGGCAAGTGCCTTGACGTGCAGCGCTCGTCCACGGCACCGAACACCCCGTTGCAGATCTATACGTGCAACAAGACCAACGCCCAGTACTGGAACCGGACGGCGCTGGAGTCCGCACGCGGCGCGATGTCTTCAGGCGTTGGAGCCGTCAACCAGATCTGTCTTCAGGACCATGGCGGATCGACCGCAGACGGCACCGTGATCGAGATCGCGACGTGCAACCTCGGCGCGCCGCAGATCGTCACGCACGTCGGTGCCGCATTGCGGCTCTACGGCCAGTGCGTCACCGCCGCGGGAACGGTGAACGGCGCGAAGATCCGGTTGTACCGGTGCTCCGGCGCTACGTCGCAGCAGTGGACGTACCGCGCGGTCGACGGATCGTTGCTGAACCCGGCCAGCGGCAAGTGCCTCGACGTGCCCCACGCCGTGACAACTCCACTGACGGCGCTTCAGCTCTACACGTGCAACGCGACGAAGGCGCAGAGGTGGACGCTGCCCGGGTGAGCCGGTCCGCTACCGCTTGCGCTTGTTCTTGCTGCTTGCGCCCTTGTTGCCGCGGCTGCCCCGGTTGGGGTTGCTGCGGGCCTGCTGCCGCTTCGCCGTCGCCGAGGCCGAGCTCGCGGACTTGTCGTTGCCGCCGCTGGTCTGCACGGCCGGCGCTTCCGAGCCGAGCTCCGGCGCGCTGTAGGTCAGCGGCTTCTCACCGCCGGTCCGGTCCAGACCCTTGGCGTGCAGCTTCGGCTTGCCGTTGGTGGCTGTCTCGTGCTGTTCCTGGGCCGCCTCGAGCAGCGACAGATCCAGCTGCGGAAGCCCGTCGTCACCCACCGGCTCCTCCTCGTCGCGCGGTGCCGCTGCGGGCGGAGCCTTCTCCAGCGACGGAGCCGCCGGTGCGGACGTGGTGAACGACGGCTCGGCGCCGTCTGTCCCGGCGTCGTCGACCTCGACCTCGAGGTTGAAGATGAAACCGACGGACTCCTCCTTCACCGCGTCCATCATGGCGGCGAACATGTCGAAGCCCTCGCGCTGGTACTCGACCAGCGGGTCGCGCTGCGCCATCGCGCGCAGCCCGATGCCTTCTTGCAGGTAGTCCATCTCGTAGAGGTGCTCGCGCCACTTGCGGTCGAGCACGGAGAGCAGGACGCGCCGCTCGAGCTCGCGCAGCACCTCGGCGCCGAGATCCTCCTCGCGCTGGTCGTAGGCGGCCTGCGCGTCGGCGACGAGCTCCTCGACGAGGAACTCCCGGGTCAGGTCGGCCCGCTCGCCGCCGGCCTGCTCGACCGCCTCGTCCAGCGTCAGCGAGATCGGGTAGAGCGTCTTGAGCGCGGTCCAGAGCTGGTCGAGCTCCCACTCCTCCGGGTAACCGGATGCGGTGGCGCCCTCGACGTAGCTGGTGACGACGTCGGTGATCATCGGCCGGATCTGGTCGGACAGGTCAGCGCCGTCGAGCACCTGGCGACGCTCGTCGTAGACGACGGTGCGCTGCTTGTTCATGACCTCGTCGTACTTGAGGACGTTCTTGCGGATCTCGAAGTTCTGCTGCTCGACCTGGGTCTGCGCAGACTGGATCGCCTTGGAGACCATCTTGGCCTCGATGGGAACGTCTTCGGGCAGCCGCAGCAGGTTCATCATCGCCGCGACCCGCTCGCCGTTGAACCGCACCATCAGGTCGTCGCCCAGCGACAGGTAGAACCGGGACAGGCCGGGGTCACCCTGCCGGCCGGCGCGACCACGCAGCTGGTTGTCGATACGCCGCGACTCGTGCCGCTCGGTGCCGAGCACGTAGAGGCCGCCGAGCTCGACCACCTCGTCGTGCTCCTTGTCCGACTCCGACTTCGCCTTCTCCAGCGTGTCGGCCCACGCGGCCTCGTACTCCTCCGGCGTCTCGTCCGGGCTCAGGCTCTGCTCGCGCAGCATGAGGTCGGCGGAGAACTCCGGGTTGCCGCCGAGCTGGATGTCCGTACCGCGACCGGCCATGTTCGTCGCGATGGTGACCGCGCCCTTGCGCCCGGCGTTGGCGATGATCGCCGCCTCACGCTCGTGCTGCTTGGCGTTGAGGACCTCGTGCGGGATGCCCTTGCGCAGCAGCAGCGACGACAGGCGCTCGGACTTGGCCACGCTGGCGGTGCCGACCAGCACCGGCTGGCCCTCTTCGTGCCGCTCGGCGATGTCGTCGATGACGGCGGCGAACTTCGCGTCCTCGCTCTTGTAGATGAGGTCGGTCTGGTCGTCGCGGATCATCGGCCGGTTCGTCGGGATCGGGACGACGCCGAGCTTGTAGGTCTGGTGCAGCTCGTTGGCCTCGGTTGACGCGGTACCGGTCATGCCGGCGAGCTTGTTGTAGAGGCGGAAGTAGTTCTGCAGGGTGATCGTCGCCAGCGTCTGGTTCTCCTGCTGGATCTGGACGCCCTCCTTCGCCTCGATCGCCTGGTGCTTGCCCTCGTTGTTGCGCCGGCCCTGCAGGACGCGGCCGGTGAACTCGTCGACGATCATCACGTTGCGGTCGTTGACGTTGTAGTCGCGGTCGCGCTTGAACAGCTCCTTGGCCTTCAGCGAGTTGTTCAGGTACCCGACGAGCGGGGTGTTGGCCGCCTCGTACAGGTTGTCGATACCGAGCTGGTCCTCGACGAAAGCGACGCCGTCCTCGGTGACCGCGACGGTGCGCTTGCCCTCTTCGACCTCGTAATGCACGTCCTTCTTCATCCGCGGCGAGAGGCGGGCGAACTCGAGGTACCAGCGCTGGTTCTCCTCGGCCGGACCACTGATGATCAACGGTGTCCGGGCCTCGTCGATGAGGATCGAGTCGACCTCGTCGACGACTGCGTAGTGGTGGCCACGCTGGACGAGATCGTCGAGCGACCAGGCCATGTTGTCGCGCAGGTAGTCGAATCCGAACTCGTTGTTCGTGCCGTAGGTGATGTCGCAGGCGTAGGCGGCCTTGCGCTTGTCCGGCGGCAGTTCGTTGAGGATCTTGCCGACGGTGAGCCCGAGGAACCGGTGCACCCGACCCATCCAGTCGGCGTCGCGGCTGGCGAGGTAGTCGTTGGTGGTCACCACGTGCACGCCGTCGCCGGTGAGCGCGTTGAGGTAGACGGGCAGCGTCGAGACGAGCGTCTTGCCCTCGCCGGTCTTCATCTCGGCGACGTTGCCGAGGTGAAGGGCACAGCCGCCCATCAGCTGCACCCGGTAGTGGAACTGCCCCAGCGTGCGCCGCGCGGCCTCGCGGACGACGGCGAACGCCTCGGGCAGCAGGTCGTCGAGCGTCTCGCCGTCGGCGTAGCGCTCCTTGAAGATGTCTGTGAGCGCGCGGAGTTCCGCATCGGTCAGATCGACGTAGTCGTCCTCGAGCGTCTCGATGTGATCGGCGATGGACGAGAGTCGGCGGACCTGTTTCTGTTCACCGGCGCGCAGAAGCTTGGCTAGAACCACGGAGGCCATGGTACGGGCCGGATCCGTGACGTCACGCCCCCCGCACAGGACGGGGCGCGAGGACGCCTCTGCAGCGGCCGATCGGCCCCGATCCGCTCTGGCAAGCTGATCCACATGGGGCAGTTCCGCGGCGTCGAGCTCGACGACGTGGAACTTGCCGGGAAGCGGCTGCTGCTGCGCCGCTGGCGCCCGGCCGACGCCGAGCCGCTGCACGCGATCATGCAGGACCCGAGCCTGCGCGAGTTCCTGTCGCTGCCGGACCCGTACACCCGGGACGAGGCCCGCCGGTGGGTCGAGCAGTTCGGGCAGGTGGGGCGTGCGGGCGGGTCCGGACTGGGCTGCGCGGTGGTCGAGCAGTCCTCGGGACGCCTGGTCGGCTCGGCCGCCCTGCAGCTCACCGGCGATCCCGAGATCGGGTACTGGATGGCACCGGCCGCGCGAGGCGCCGGCTACGCGGCGGAGGTGGCCCGGACCCTCTGTTCGTGGGGCTTCTCGCTGGGTTTGCCGCGGATCCGCCTCGGCTGCCATGTGCGCAATCTGGCCTCGGCCCGGACGGCGCTCGCGGCGGGCTTTCGGTTCGAGGGAGTCTCCCGCAACGGCCTGATCAGCGGAGGGGTGCGGTCCCTTCCCGAGCTGCGCGGCGATCTGGCGCGATTCGGCCGGCTGGCCGACGACCCGCCCGGCCGCGTGCCCTACGCGTTCGTGCCGCTGCCGGAGGCCGGCCTGTCCGACGGGGTGATACAGCTGCGGACGATGCGCGGCCCCGACGCCGCCGAGGTGGCCGAGACCGACGACGAGCTGACGCTGCGCTGGAGCTTCTCCGGCGTGCCGCACACCGCCGATGAGGTGCGGCAGATGGCCGAGCAGGCCGGCTTGCAGTGGCTGGTGGGAACGGTCGCGGTCTTCGCGATGGTCGACGTGGCCAGCGGACGGGTCGCCGGCTCGCTGCGGCTGCGGCTGGCCGGGCCGCCTCAGGTGGGCGGCATCGGCTACGTCGTCCACCCGTCGTTCCGCGGCCGCGGCTACGCCTCGCGCGCGCTGCGGCTGCTGGTGCCCTGGGCATTCGAGGCGGCCGACTTCGCCCGCCTCGAGCTCGGCGCCAAGCTGGGCAACGAGGCGTCGCTGCGCGCGGCGGCAGGGGCCGGGTTCACGCCGGACGGCATCCGCCGCTGCCGGCTGCGCAACCCGGACGGCACCTTCAGCGACGAGCAGCGTTACGCGCTGACGAATCCCAACTACGGCTAGCGGCGAAGCCCCCGCGCCGGTTCAGCTGCCGAGCCGGATCAGCCCGTAGTCGTAGGCATGGCGCCGGTAGACGACGCTGGCCCGGCCGGTTTCCGCGTCGCAGAACAGATAGAAATCGTGGCCGACGAGCTCCATCTCGTGCAGCGCCTGGTCGACGGACATCGGGGGCGCGGTGTGCTCCTTCTCGCGGACGATGCGGCCCGGCCCCTCCGGCGCCTCCTCCGGCTCGTTGGGCACCTCGGCGACGAGGGCGTCGTTCGGCAGGGCCGCCGTCACCTCCGCGACCGACGGCGGCGTGCGGCGACCGTGGTGGATCCGTCGGCGATCGGCGGCCTGCCGGAAGCGCCGCTCGAGCCGGTCGGCAGCGATGTCGAGTGCCTTGTAGAAGTCGTCGGCGCAGGCCTCGCTGCGCACCACCGGGCCGCGGGTTCTGCACGTGATCTCGACGTGCTGACAGCTTCCGTTCTGTCGCGGGTTCTTCTCGTGTTGGAGTTCGACGTCGGTTCGGATGATCTTGTGGTCGTAGCGTTCGAGCTTCACCAGCTTTTCGGCGACGTGCTGCCGATAGTGGTCGGGAATCACGACGTTGCGGCCTCGGACGACGATCTCCATACTGCCCGCGACAGTTTCCATGCGACCTCCACCATGCTCAGGACGTACGCCGGCACACACGGTGGGAACTCGATGCCCGTGTGGGTCGAGCTACGCCTCTCGGTCAGGTCGTTCTCACGCTAGACCGTGTGCCTGGGCCCTGCCAATGGGGTTCGCGACCCGCCGGGAACCGGCGCGGCGTGGCCGCCACGACCGCAGCCCCCACCACCGGCCACCCCGCTGTTGCCAGCGCCCGCCGGGCCTCCCGCAACGTCGCGCCGGTCGTCACGATGTCGTCGACGACCAGTGCGGACATCCCGGGCGGCGCCGGGCGGGCCGACATCGCCTCGGCCAGGTTGACCGAGCGTTCGCCGGAATCCAGCCCGGCCGAGTCCCGCACCGAGCGGGTCAGCGCCAACCCGTCGCGCGCGATCCGCAGCCCGGTCGCGCTCGCCACCCGGCGGGCCAGCCGGAGCACGTGGTCGCCGCCTCGCGCAGCCACCGCCGATCGCGCCGACGGCACCGGCACGAGCACCACCCGCCCGGGCGGGCCCCGGCCGGCCTCGGCGGCGACCCGGGCGGAGCGCGCGAGCAGGGCAGCCAGCGGCCCGGCCAGGTCGCGGCGCCCGCGCTCCTTGTACGCGAGCAGCGCCGTGCGGATGGGCCCGTCGTAGGCTGCCGCTGCCCACGTGCCCGACCCGGCAGCCAGGACGGGCTCGGTCGGCAGGCAGAGCGGGCACAACAGACCCAGCACGCTGCCGCACCCGACGCACCGGCGGGGCAGCACCAGGTCGATCAACGCGGCAAGAGCGGGCACACGCCGACTGTGCCTGCCGGCCCCGACGCCGGGCGACGCGTTTCGTCACCCTGTGGACGAGCCGCCGATGTGGATTCGTGGCTGTGGACGACCGCAGGCGGACCGACGCCCGTGGTAGCGGCGCCGCATCCGGGACGACGGGACTACGAGAGGTAGACCGGCACCCGACCCGGCGTCTGACCGGTCGGCGGCCCCGGGCTCACCCATTGCGTGCCGCCCTGCGCCTTCCACACGTAGCCGTTGGCCGAGACCCAGACATTCGCCCCGGTCGCCACGGTCACACTGTCCGGCGCGAGCGGCAGGTTCTCGATGCTGAGGTTCGTCCACTCCGTCCCGTCGACGCCCGTCTCGAAGGTTCGGGGTTCACGGGATGCGGCGAGGGATCCGATGGCGTAGAGCTTGAGCGAGTCGAGCCAGGCGACGTCCTTCACCACGACGCCCTCGGGGCTGATCGGCTCCAGGGTGTCGACGCGGACCTGGCCCGCTCCGCGCACGATCGACCCGACGTACAGCTGCGCCGACGAGGCGTTCGCCCCGGAGACGACGATCGCGATCCGGGACCCCTCCGGGCTCAGGCGCACGGCCACCACGCGTCCCCCGCCGGACACCGCCGGAATCGGCACCGCGGTCGCCTTGGACGTCGTGCCGTCGGTGGTCACGCGGTACAGGAGCGACCCCATCCCGATCCACACCTCGGCACGGCCCGGTGCGAACGCCGGCCGGGACAACACACCACGCACGGTCGTCGGGCGCAGGCCGGACGGCGTTCCCACCAGAAGTCGCGCGTTACCGCCGGTGCCCTGGACGCCCGCCACGAGCAGGGGCCCGGCGGGGCGTGGCCGCGCGACCGCGATCGAGTTGAGGAAGTACCGGCCGTCACTGAGTGGTCCGCCGAGCGGCTTGCCGTCCTCGGTGCGGACCTGCCCGCCGACCAGGTAGTAGACCGCCGGGTCGGGAGCCTTCGGGCCGGTCGCGGCCGCGAAGTCGGAGGCGCTGAACTGATCTCCCCCGACGCTGGGAATGTCCACCGGCGTGCCCCCGTCGGTCAGGGTGATCGTGTGTCCGGAGAGGGTCTCGTAGAGGGTGTAGCTCACCTGGGCAGCGAGGCGGTTGCGAACGCCGGCCGCCAGCCGGCTGCTGCCCGGGATCTCGATCCGGGTGGGTGAGCCGACGCGCACGGTGAGGTTCCGGGCGTCGGCCTGCGCCGGCAGGGTGTCCGTACTGACGGCGTTCTGCAGCTCGGGACGTGGTCCGTTCGGGCTCACGAGCCGGCTCAGCAACCACGAGGCCAGCTGGGCCCGATCGGTGAGCGCGCTCCACCGCAGGTCGGGGACGAGATAGCTCTCGGCGACGTCGAAGAAATAGAGAACGTGCTGCTTGTACGCCTCCTGGAACTGTTCGTCCCGGAGCAACAACCCGTTACGGGGCGGCACGTCGATGCGGTACTGACCCCCGACCTTGGTGAGGTGGAAGTCGAAGGGCACCAGCGGACCACCCTGGCCGTCGGCCTGAAGCGACGGCGTGTAGATACCGTCGGCGTTCAGCGTGCCGAGAATCCGACCCTGCACCCGCAGCGTGCGCTTCGCCGCGTCGTAGGTCCCGATCGATTCGTCGGACACGATCGTGGCCGTGACGTCGGACCACCCGTTCCGGGCAGCGGGCGTGAGGAACGCCCGGGCTGAACTGTGTTTCTCGGGATCGACGGCGTTTGCCTTCAGGAACGCGTCCACGATGGTGCGTGGGTCGGCGTCGGCGGGCGGCGACACCGACGGGCCGCCGCCGGGCGAACCGGTGTCGAGCGCCTCCACGGTCTGCGGAGCCGAAGACGACGGGACGCCGGTGCACCCACCCAGGAGCAACAGCGCCGCGACGGCGGCCAGGACCCGCTTCACTCGTCGTCCTCGCCGTTGTCGTCGGGGTCCAGCGGCAGCGGGGAGTGCATCAGCGTGTGCCCGGCGCGGCGGGGCAGGGTCAGCCGGAACTGGGCACCGCGGCCGCGCTCGCCCCAGGCCTGCAGCCAGCCGTCGTGCAACCGTGCGTCCTCCAGCGAGATCGCGAGCCCGAGGCCGGTGCCCCCGGTGAGCCGGCTGCGGGACGGGTCGCCGCGCCAGAACCGGTTGAAGACCAGCGCCGACTGACCGGCCCGCAGGCCCACCCCGTGGTCGCGGACGGTGATCGCGACTGCGTCGTCGTCGTAGCCGATGGTGATCACGATCGGCTTGCCTTCCCCATGGTCGAGCGCGTTGCCGACCAGATTACGGAGGATCCGCTCCACGCGTCGGGAGTCCATGTCGACGCTCACCGGCTCATCAGGAGCGTGCACCGTGATCTCGCTGCCGTGCCGCTCGGCAAGCATCTGGCTGGCCTCGACCGTCGACGCCACGACGCCGCGGATGTCCGCGGGCTCGGACTCGAGGTTGGCGACGCCGGCGTCGTAGCGCGAGATCTCGAGCAGGTCGGCGAGCAGCGACTCGAACCGATCGAGTTCGGTGTGCAACAGCTCTGCGGCGCGTGACAGCTCGGGCGGGAAATCGGTGCGACTGCCGTGTAGGTACTCGGCGGCCATCCGGATCGTCGTGAGCGGCGTGCGCAGCTCGTGCGAGACGTCGCTGGTGAAACGGCGCTGGACGCGCGACAGATCCTCCAGCCGGCGGATCTGGCGCTGCAGGCTGTCGGCCATGTCGTTGAACGACTGCCCCAGCCGCGCGATGTCGTCGCTCCCGCGGACGGTGATGCGTTTGGAGAGGTCGCCGCCGGCCAGCAGGCCCGCCGTTTCGGCGGCCACCCGCACGGGCAGCACGACCTGTCGCGTGACGATCAGCGCAATGGCCAGCACCAAGATGACCAGGGCCAACCCGGCCAGGAGAACGGTCCGCTGGATCAACTGGATCGTCTGCTGCTCGGCCGTCAGCGGGAACAGGTAGTACAGCTCGAACAGGCCACTGCGCGCCTGTACCGGCTCACCGACGATCAGCCCCTTGACCAGCCGTTTCGCGTCGCCGGCCTGCGGCACCGCGGCGTATTGAACGGCGAGGTTGTTGCGCCGGACCGCTTCGCGCAGCGACGTGGGTACCGCGGCCGAGGCCGGATCGCTGTCCCTGCCGGACGACGGCGAGAAGAGCACGACGGTGAACGTGCCCGCCGTGCTGCCGGCGGCGAGGTTGGCCGAGATCTGCTGCCGCGCATCGGCGACGTCGGCCACGACCCCGGCGTCCACGTTCTGCAGGACGCTACTGGCGGCCGTCAGTCCGATCCGAGCCTGGTCGATCGCTGCCTCTCGCTTGGCCCGCAGGACACCGCCGGAGACCTTGTCGACCAGGAAGAGGCCGATGAGCAGGACGACCACACTGGCGACCGCCGCTGTGGTCGCGCCGACGCGCAGCTGAAGCGACCGGCGCCAGGCATCGCCGGCCGTGTCGGCGACCCGGCGCGCTCGCCCGGCGGCGCCTCGTGCGGCCGCCTGTCCCCACCGGCGAGCAGCGACAACGCGTTCGCTGGCCGGCGTGCTGGTCACTAGCGTCGCTCGCTCGAGTGGCCGCGACGGCTGCGTCGGCCGGGCGTCATGGCGGGCCGGCCTTGTACCCGACGCCGCGGACGGTGAGGACGACCTCGGGCCGCTCGGGGTCGCGCTCGACCTTGGCGCGCAGGCGTTGCACGTGGACGTTGACCAACCGCGTGTCGGCGGCGTGCCGGTAGCCCCAGACCTGTTCGAGGAGCACCTCGCGAGTGAACACCTGCCGCGGCTTGCGGGCGAGCGCGACGAGCAGATCGAACTCGAGAGGAGTCAGGGCGACCGGCTTGCCCTCGCGCCGCACCTGATGCGCCTGGACGTCGATCTCGACCGGCGAGTCGGGAGGTCCGATCGCGAGCGTTTCGCTGGCGATGTCCTCGTGATGTCGCAGCCGAGCCCGCATGCGGGCGATGAGTTCCTTGGGCTTGAACGGCTTCATCACGTAGTCGTCCGCGCCGGACTCGAGGCCGAGGACGACGTCCACGGTGTCGGTCTTCGCGGTGAGCATGATGATCGGCGTGCCGCTCTCGGCCCGGATCGCGCGGCAGACGTCGATCCCCGACAACCCGGGCAGCATGAGATCGAGCAGGACGATGTCCGGCTTGGTCTCCCGGAACGCCTGCAGAGCGCGGGAGCCGTCGGCGACGAAGGCCGGTTCGAACTGGTCGGTGCGCAGCACGATGCCGAGCATCTCGGCCAGCGCAGCGTCGTCGTCGACCACGAGAACGCGAGGTTTCACGGGCCCATCGTGTCATCCCGCGCCCAGGATGTCGGGGATCCCGTGCCCCAGCGCTCAGCACCCGACCGCCGGACAGGTCAAGATGGGCACGATCATGTACCGGTGCCCTGTGCCGGAACTCGAGGAGGAGGTGGGCATGACCCGGCCGCGACCCGCACCGATCAGCCCGCTCGGCGTCGCCGAGATCCTCGATGGTGCGGTGCGCCTCGTCCGGGGAAACGGGCGCGCCGTGCTGACGATCGCCGTCCCGTTCGCCGTCGCCCGGGCGGCGCTGGGAGCGTTGCTGCAGTACGCGGCCATCGAGGCGACCAGCGCTCAGGTGCTCACGATCATCGGGGGGCTGCTGATCGCGGTCGCACTGGGGACGGTGCAGAGCGGCCTGCTCGCCCCGCTGTTCAGCAGTGATCTGGTCGGCACCCGGCTGACCGCCGCACAGTCGGCCCGGCGGGTCGGCGGCCGGACGGTCTGGCGGCTCGCCGTCCTCGGATTGGTCGTCACCATCGCCGAAGGCGCCGGCCTGCTCGCGTTCGCCGTCGGCGGGGTCTACCTGTGGGGCGCCTGGGCGGTGTCGGCGCCGGCGCTGGTCCTCGAGCGGACGACAGTGCGCGGTGCCCTCGTCCGGTCGCGTCGCCTCGTCGCGGGCACGTTCTGGCGGGTATGGGGCATCCGGGCCCTGGGCTGGGTGCTGACCACGGTGCTGGGTTTCTTCATCGCGCTGCCGTTCCAGCTGGTGGCCGGCTACCTGACCGGCGCCGACCTCTTCGACGCGTCCAGCGACATCACCCACCCCGCGCTGTACGTGACGATCCTCGCCGTGGGCGCGCTCGTGTCGGGGGCGCTGGTGGCGCCGATCTCCTCCGCCGTCGACGTTTTGCTCTACACCGACCTGCGCATGCGCAAGGAAGGCATGGACATCGTCCTGGCCCTGCCACCGCGACCGGAGCCGACCGGGACCGGCCGGCCGGCGGTCACCGCGTGGTGATCCCCGGGGGTACCGGTGCAGGCCCAGTCGGCGGCGACGCGGCGCAACGCGCGGCCAAGGCGGAACTGGCCCATCGCGAGTACCACCGCGACGATCCCGGGTTGGTGAGTCGCGCCGTCGACTGGGTCGGACGTCAACTGGCCAAGCTGTTCACGGGCGCGGGGGGCACCCACGCTCTCCTGCTCGTGCTGGTCGTCGTCGTGGCGGTCGTGTTGGTGCTCACCCTGCGCGCCGGCGTACCGACCCGTCGGCAACAGCTCAGGGTGGTGGCCGGCCAGGACCCGCTGGCTCCGGTCGCGGCCCGCGACCATCGCCGCCTCGCCGCCCAGTTCGCGGCGGACGGGCGGCGGGCCGAGGCCTTGCGTGAATGGCTGCGGGCCGCGGTGGCGACGATCGAGGAGCGCGGCATCCTGCCGCCCCGGCCGGGCCGGACCGGCGCCGCGACGGCGCGCGAGGCCGGACCGTTGCTGCCGGCGGTTGCGGGCGATCTACAGGCCGCCACGGCCGCGTTCGACGAGGTCTGGTTCGGCGGCCGCGAGGCGACCGACGCCGACGTCGCGCATGCCCGAACGGCGGCCGACGGCGTCCTCAGTGGCCGGGTCGCCGCCGGCACCGGCATCGACGGGATCGCGGCTCCGTGGTGAGCCCCGGGGCGACGCGCGGCGACGAGATCGCGGCGTCCTCGCTGGTCAAGCCGTGGTGGCGCCAGGCCCGGCTGTGGGTCGTTCTCCTTGCCGTCGTCGTCGCGGCCGGCGCGCTGGTCGGGACGCTGTCCGACGAACCGGGTCGACCGCTCGACCCGACGTCGGCGCACAAGAACGGCAGCAAGGCGCTCGCCCGGTTGCTCCAGCACTACGGCGCCACCGTGTCCGCGACGCACAGCATCGACACCGCCCTCGCCCGCGCCGACACAGCCGTCCTCGTGAGCGCACCGAACGACTACTCGGCCGCGCAGTTGCAGCGTCTGGCCGCCGGATCCGCGCGCGTCGTGCTGGTCCGCCCCGGGACGCGCGCCGGCAACGCGATCGCGCCCGGGCTGGAACCAGGGGCGGCCGATGGCTACGACGTTGCGATATGCGGTGACCGGGGCGCGGTCGCGGCCGGGCCGGTGGCGTTTCCCGGCGACACGCTCGGATACACGCCGGGCCGCAGCGGGGCGACGCAGTGCTTCGGCGGCGCCGTGCTCGTCGCCCCCCGTCTGGCCGTGCTCGGCTCGGCCGACATGCTGCGCAACGACCACCTGGACGACCGCGGGATCGCCGCCCTCGACATCAACGTGATCACCGACAGCCGCCGACTCACCTCGGTGGTGTGGCTGCTACCCGGCGCGGATACCGCGGGGCCCGGGCCGGCGTCGATCTGGGACCTGTTCCCGTCCGGGGCCTACCGGGCGTTCTGGTGGCTCGTCGCCGTCGGTGCCTTGACGGCGCTGTGGCGAGCGCGACGTCTCGGCGGTGTCGTGCCCGAGCCGCTGCCCGTGGTGGTCCGCTCGGCCGAGGTCGTCGAGGGGCACGGCCGGCTCTACGCCCGCGCCGGCGCCCGCGACCGCGCCGCGGCGGCGTTGCGCAACGCCACGGTCACCCGCCTGGGTCACCGGCTGGGTCTGCCCCGCGGGGCGCCGGCCGAGCAGGTCGCGGTGGCCGCCGCACCCATCGTTCGACGCCCTCCCGCGGACGTCGTGGGTTTGCTGGCCGGGCCGCCGCCGGCCGACGATCTCGCACTGTTACGGCTGGCCGCAGACCTGGACCAACTGGAGTCCGCCGTCGGCGGCGGGCCGAGCGAAGGGACGACATCGTGACGCAGGCTCGGGACGGGTTGATCAGGCTGCGGACGGAGGTGGGCAAGGCGGTCGTCGGGCAGGACGCCGCGGTCACCGGACTGCTGATCGGCCTGCTGTGCCGCGGGCACGTCCTCATCGAGGGCGTTCCCGGCGTGGCCAAGACCCTGCTCGTCCGGGCGCTCGCGGCGGCACTCGACCTGCGCACGACCCGGATCCAGTTCACCGCCGACCTCATGCCCGGCGACGTCACCGGGTCGCTGATCTACGACGCGGGGACGAGCCGGTTCGTGTTTCGCGAGGGGCCGGTGTTCACCAACCTGCTGCTCGCCGACGAGATCAACCGGACGCCGCCCAAGACACAGTCGGCGCTGCTGGAAGCGATGGAGGAGCGTCAGGTCTCCGTCGACGGCGCACCGCACGCGCTGCCCAATCCGTTCTGCGTCATCGCCACGCAGAACCCGATCGAGTACGAGGGCACCTACCCACTTCCCGAGGCGCAGCTCGACCGCTTCCTGCTGAAGGTGACGATGCCGCTGCCCGACCGCGACACCGAGACCCGGGTGCTCGCCGCGCACGCCGCGGGGTTCGATCCCCGCGACCTCGCCGCGGCCGGGCTGACCGCGGTGGCGACGGCGGCGGACCTGACTGCGGCGACGGCCGACGTGCAACGGGTGCGGATCGATCCGGCGATCCTCGGCTACATCGTCGAGCTGGCCCGGGCCACCCGAGCGGCGCCGTCGGCCGCCCTCGGCGTCTCGCCCCGCGGCGCGACGGCGCTCCTGGCCACGTCCCGCGCCTGGGCCTGGCTGTCCGGTCGGGACTTCGTGACCCCGGACGACGTCCAGTCGCTCGCCCGGCCGACGTTCCGGCACCGCATCCAGCTGCGCCCCGAGGCGGAGCTCGAGGGGGTGACGGTCGACGGCGTGCTGGAGACCGTCCTCGCGTCGGTCCCGGCCCCCCGCTGATGCCCACCCGACCAAGTCGCTCTGCCGGTGCTCCCCGATTTCGCGGAGGCCCCGGGTGGTCCTGACCGGTCGCCTCGTCGCGCTCGCCGCGGTCGGGGTGCTGCTCGCCGCCTGGTCGGCCGCAGCGGTGCTGGTCTACGCCGCAGTGCTGCTCGCCGGCGTCCTCGTCGATCTCGGCCTCGCCGCGCGGATCGCGTCGCTGCGCCTGCGGCGTGAGTCCAGCCGCCCGGTCCGGCTGAACGAGCGGGGCGAGACCGTCGTGACGTTCGCCAACACCGGCCGGCGGACGCTGCACGCGGTGGTCCGCGATGCGTGGGTGCCGTCGGCCGGGGCGGCGCCGCGCAGCCAACCGGTGACGGTGCCGCCCGGCGAGCGACGGCGAGTTGTCACCGCGCTCGTCCCGACCCGGCGGGGGGAGCGGCGCACCGGGGCAGTGACGATCCGGTCGCACGGCCCGCTCGGTCTCGCCGCGCGGCAGCGCCAGCTGAAGGCGCCCGGGACCCTTCAGGTGCTGCCGGCGTTCGGATCGCGTCGCTTCCTGCCCGAGAAGCTGTCACGGCTGCGGCAGATCGACGGCGCCGTGCTCGTCCGGCAGCGCGGCCAGGGCAGCGAGTTCGACTCGCTGCGCAGCTACGTCCTCGGGGACGACGTGCGGGCGATCGACTGGCGGGCGACGGCCCGATCGCGCGACCTCGTCGTCCGCACGTGGCGCCCGGAGCGTGACCGGCACATCGTGCTGGCGATCGACACCGGGCGCTCGTCTGCGGCCCGGCTGGGTGACGAGCCGCGGCTCGACGCGGCGCTGGACGCGTCGCTGCTGCTCGGCGCGCTCGCTGCGCGAGCCGGCGACCGGATCGCGCTGGTGGCGGCCGACACCTCGGTACGCGCTCGGCTCGGCCTGGCCGCGGGTCGCGACGTGCTCCCCCGGCTCGTCGGCGCGCTGGCGCCGCTGGAGCCCGCGCTCGTCGAGACCGACCCGCAGCTGCTCGCCGCGGAGGTGCTGCGCCAGGTGTCGAAGCGTTCGCTCGTCGTGCTGTTCAGCGCGCTCGACACCGCCGCCGACACCGGCCTGCTGCCCGCGGCGCGGGTGCTGGCCGCGCGACACGAGGTGATCGTGGCGTCGGCGGCCGACCCCGCGCTCGCCCGGCTGGCGGCCGCCCGCTCGGATGCAACCGATGTCTACACCGCGGCCGCCGCCGAGCTGACCGTCGCTCGGCGCACCGCTGTGGTCGAGCAGCTCACCAAACTCGGTGCGCACGTCGTCGACGCCGGAACCGACGTGTTCGCGTCCAAGGTCGCCGACGCCTACCTTGACCTGAAGGCGGCCGGGAAGTTGTAGTTCGGCGCGACCACGAGCGCAGCGAGCGGTCCGTGAGGAGATCCGCGTCGGCCGATCAAACCGGCATGTAGGCGCCGCGCTCGTCGTCGAGCAGATCGCCGGTCGCGCCGGCGCGCAGGCCGCGACGTCCCAGCACGACGATGTAGGTGATGAACGCCAGCTCGGCCACCACACCGATGCCGATTCGGATCCAGGTCGGCAGGCCGGAGGGTGTCACGAACGCCTCGATCACACCCGAGACGAGCAGCACGCCGGCCAGCCCGAGTGCGGCAACGCCGGCGGTCCGCCCGGCCTCGGCGAGTGACTGCGCGCGCGGCAGCTTGCCCGGTGCCACCCAGGCCCAGCCGGTGCGCAGCCCGATCCCGGCCGCCACGAAGATCGCGCTCAACTCGAGCAGTCCGTGCGGCAGCAGCAGCCCGAACAGGATGGTCCCCTTGCCGGCACCGAGCATGATCCCGCCGACGAGCCCGACGTTCACCGTGTTCTGCCAGAGCACGTAGAGCGTGCCGACGAGCGTCACACCGAGGAAGAGCGCCATCGCAGCGACCAGCGCGTTGTTGGTCCACACGTGCGCGGCGAACGACTGCGCCGGGTGTTCGGAGTAGTAGTCGCTGAAGTCATGGTCGACGAGGTTGTGCACCTCGTTTTCCGGCAGCACCCGGTGCACCCGCTCCGGATGCGCGCGCAGCCACACCATCATCGCCGCAGAGATCCCGACGCTGGCCAGTGCCGTCGCCACTGACCAGCGCCAGGTGCGGTAGACCGTCACCGGGAAGTCGACCACCACGCCACGTGCGAGCGCCGACCAACCGCGCACTCGCGGCGTCCCCACTGCCGCCGCCCGACTTCGAGCGAGCAACCGCGACAATCGAGCCGTCAGCTGGGGATCCGGCGCGCGGGTCTGCACCAGGGACAGGTGAGTGGCGACCTGCCGGTACAGCGCGACAAGTTCATCGGCCTCCGCGCCGTCGAGCCGACGGCGCCCGGCGAGCTCGGCCAGGCGCTGCCATTCGCCGGAGTGCCGGGCGATGAAGGTGTCGACGTCCACGGTGCCGCGAAGCTTACGGCTCCTTGGCTGCCCGCCGGCCACGCTGTGCGCGTCGATCGACGCGTCGACAGCGACCATCGCGAGTCGTTGTTGATCCAGAGCAGACCTGTTCCGCGCAGGTTGATCACGGCAGGTTGATCACTGTCGGACGCATCAGAACGGCGGTAGGTCCTCTTCCGGTGCGGCCGTCTCGGCTTGCGCGTCGATCTCGGGTAGGTCGTAGTGGCCTGGTGGTGCGCGGTAGGTGTGGCCGGTGGGGCTGGTCCAGGTGAGGTCGTCGGCGGGGTCGCCGGTGACGGTCCAGCCGGCTTCGTG
>JAVHVD010000184.1:0-2507 GCA_032160745.1 Pseudonocardiales bacterium | reverse complement strand
CGTGGCGGTCCGAAGATCACGTGGGGCGGTCCACCACTGACGCCGAAGACCGGGAAGAACCGGCTGCATTTCGACGTCGCCCCACTTGCCGACGGTGATCACCAAGCTGAGGTCGACCGTCTGATATCCCTCGGCGCGACTCGAACTGACATCGGCCAGGGCGAGGTCAGCTGGGTGGTGATGGCCGATCCCGATGGGCATGAGTTCTGTGTGTTGACCCCCCGATAGCGCGACCCCTCGGACATCGGGCTTCGCGGGGTCCTCAACGCGCCGAGCGGCGACCATCGCGGAGTCGTTTCGCATCTGCGACTGTGAGTCCATGGCAGTCATCGTTCAGCCGGTCAGCGGTGGACTCTTCGACGATGTTCAGACAGTTTTCGGCACCAGGGGGCAGCCGCCCGCTGCCAGTGCCAGGCCTACCGAATGGGCTGGTACGACCAGCAATCCGATAACGTCCAGGGCCGCCGCGAACTGCTCCGCGACCAGGTGATCGAGGGACACGGACTCGTGGCCCATCTCGACGGCGAGCCGGTGGGCTGGTGCTCGCTCGCGCCGCGGTGCGACTACACGTACCTGCGCCAGACGACGTGGAAAGGCCGCAACGAGGACAAGGACGATGCGAGCATCTGGGCGGTGACGTGCTTCGTGATCCGAGCCAGGTTCCGCCGCCAGGGCGTGAGCCGCGCATTGGTCGGCGGCACGATCGACGTCGCGCGCGCCGGCCGCGCGCGTGGCGTTGAGGCTTATCCGATGAAGCCGGCTCCGGGCAAAGACGTTCCCTGGGGCGAAATGCACGTCGGGAAGCTCAGCACCTTCCTCGATGCAGGATTCCGGGTCGTGCACGTGCCATCCATACGTCGCGCGATCGTTCGCTACGACTTCTGAGGCCGGTAGCCGGGACCGGCGCGAGACCCGTCTCGATAGGTGCGGAAACGCCTGCTGTGGCGCGCAGAGGTTTCGCAATGGTGCCTCGCAGGAAATAGATAGGTCGCTCAAGGCAGACAGGAAATAGTGAGGCCATGGCGATCACTGCCGCCTGCCCGATCGGATTTTGACGGGAGCACACACCGTCGATGTCGCGGACCTCAGCGACCGCCCGCTGACGGCCCATTGTCAGTGCGGCGAGGCAGGGCAAGGACATGTCGCACGAAGCAGGCGGCCCGCTTCTCCCCGACGGTGATCGGGGAGATGGCCCGGACAGGCGGCGGCAATGTCAAGCGGCAACAGCTTGGGTGGCGGTGGGGGCGGGCTGGAACAGATATCCACGGATGCTGCCGTGCGCGGTGCGGCACCTGATGCAGCTGCACGTCGCAGCGGTGCTCAGGTCGGTTGCGATCGAACACTTCACGAGTACCCCCGCGGGGGCGATCGGAGGGGGCGCACCTGCCCGGGACCTCCTCGTGCTGGTCGTCGCGATCGCCGCGTTCGTCAGGCTGCCCGGTGCGACCATGCGGCGGCAACGGTGGACGACCGAACGGCTGCTCCCCGAAGAGGCGCTGGGCGAAGCAGCTCAGGGGGTCGCGGCGGCCGACCGGAGCAGTGCACGCACCAGGTCGCTGGCCGGGAAGCAGTCGTTGCCGAGCACGTCGGTCGTCTGCGCGGGCAGCACCCCGTCCGCTGTCCACGCGCGGACGACCTTGACGGGGAGGCCGGCGAGATCGGCGAACGTGCTCGCCGCGATCCAGCCGTCACTGCCGCCTCTGGTCCGCACCGATTGGACAGTGGTCCCCAGACAATGGGCGAGCACTGCGTTGGGGAAGCCCGCGGCCCGTGCCCCACCGAGCAGCGAGCGGGTGAGCCGGAACGCGGGGATCCGGTGCTCGCCCCTTGCCGATGATTCGGCGGCGAGCGCCCGCCGCAGCACCGTCGCAAGGGCCGGGGGCACCTCCTGCGGCCGGCCGGTCGCCGAGCGGACGCGGATCATCGGAAGCGACGCGAGGGGGTCCGGGTCGCTGCCCCTACCTGCCCCGTCGGTCCGCCCAGTCACTAGGCGTCGTCGTGAACCGGGACTGCCCGCCGGCGCCACCACACCAGACCGACGAGACCCGCGAGCCCGACGGCGCCCAGGACCGGCAGCCCCACGACCACCCAGGTACTCGACCCGCCGCCCTCGGGCCCAGTTGCCGCGGCCGAGGGCTTCTGGCCCGCCGGCTGCGGCAGCGGGGTGGCCGGTGGATCGACGACGCCGGCGATGCGGTCGCTGTCGGCGGCGCGGATCGCAGGCACGCCCGTCACCGGGCCGAGGAACAGGCTGGCCAGGCTGGTGACGCGCAGCTGGCCCGACGGGATCGTTCCGATCTTGACGGTGGCTCGCCGGGCCATGGCCGAGTGAGGCGGTACCCGCAACATCCAACTGGCGACCTGCTTGGTCACCTTCGCATCGTGCGCCCCGCCGTAGCGGGCGAAGTCCGGCACCTCGAGCAGGAGCTTGCCGGTGACCGCCGCCGCCCCGTCGTTGACGACGGTTGCGACGTAGGCGACGGACGTCTTGTCCCTCACCTGCGAGA
>JAVHVD010000183.1:0-50229 GCA_032160745.1 Pseudonocardiales bacterium | reverse complement strand
CCTGCAGGATGCCCTGCGTCCCGATGTAGATCCACGAGCCGGCGGTCATCTGGCCGTACATCGTCAGGCCGAGGTTCTCCAGCCGGCGGAACTCGTCCCAGTTGGCCCAGTCACCGACCAGGTTGGAGTTGGCGATCAGCACTCGCGGCGCCCACTCGTGGGTGCGCATCACCCCGACCGGCTTTCCCGACTGGACGAGCATCGTCTCGTCCGGCTCGAGCGTGGTGAGCGTGCGGATCAGGGCGTCGTAGCTCGCCCAGTTGCGGGCGGCCCGGCCGGTGCCGCCGTAGACGACCAGGTCGTCGGGGCGCTCGGCGTTCTCCGGATCGAGGTTGTTCATCAGCATCCGCATCGGGGCCTCGGTCTGCCAGGACCGGGCCGTCAGCGTGCTGCCGTGCGGTGCCTTGACCGGGCGTGCGCCCTCCATGGGTACCTCTCCTCGCTCGCGTGCAGTGCCCCCATTGCACACCCGCGCGACGGGCGACGGCCATGCCCGACACGCGTCCGCCGTCTGGGATCCCAGACAACACGCTAGCCTCGGGACGTGCCGCCCGTGCCCGCAGCGCATCAGACCCTGGAGATCCTGCGCTATCTGAGCCGGCAGGCCGGGCCCGCATCGGCGGCGGCGATCGTCCGCGATCTCGCATTGCCCCGCTCGACCGTCTATCACCTGCTCGCCACCCTGGCCGACGACGGCTTCGTGACGCGGATCCCCGACGAGCAGCGCTACGCGCTCGGCCTGGCCGCCTACGAGCTGGGCACCGGTTACACCCGGCAGGCTCCGCTGCAGCGCATCGCGCGGGTGCCGCTGGCCGATCTGGTCGACCGGGTCGGGCACTCAGCGCATCTCGCGGTGCTGCACGGACGCGAGGTCGTCTACGTGATCGAGGAGCGGGCACCGGGTCGTCCGCCCCTGGTGACCGATGTCGGTGTCCGGCTGCCGGCGCAGCTCACCGCGAGCGGGCGGGCGATGCTGGCCCGGCTGCAGCCAGCGCAGGTGCGGGCGCTGTTCCCCGATCCGTCCGCCTTCGTACTGCGCACCGCGGTCGGCCCGCGCTCGCCGTCCGCGCTTCGCGCGCTGCTGGTGGACATCCGGCGCCGGGGTCACGCCTTCGAGGACGGTGAGGTGACGGCCGGCTTCGCCTCAATCGCCTCGCCGGTGCTCGACCACTCCGGACATCCGGTGGCCGGCGTTGCGGTCACCTTCCCGGGCGCGGTGCTCCCGAGCGCCGCGCGCGACAGGGTGGCTGAGCAGGTGGGGCGCACCGCGGCGACCATCACCCGCCGCATCGGCGGCCAGCTGCGCTAGTAGGCGGTGCTCATGAGCCCACGCCCGCCACGTCCATGTCTCTCAGTTCCTTCTTCAGCTCGCGGATCTCGTCGCGCAACCGCGCCGCCACCTCGAACTGCAGCTCGCGCGCCGCGTTCAGCATCTGGTCGTTGAGCTGCTGGATCAGGTCGGCCAGCTGTGCGCGTGGCATCTCCGCGACGTCCAACCCGCCGCCGGCGTTCGTGCCGACACCGACCACGCCGCCCGACACACCACGGCCGCCCCGGCCGGGCACCGCCGACTTGCCGCGCGACTGCGACCGGCCGGAGCCACCAACCGCCACCCCGCCGAGCATCTCCTCGGTGTCGGCGGCCTCGCGGGCAAGCAGATCGGTGATGTCCGCGATCCGCTTGCGCAGCGGAGTGGGGTCGATCCCGTGCTCGACGTTGTAGGCGACCTGCTTCTCCCGCCGCCGGTTCGTCTCGTCGATCGCCTGCGCCATCGACGGCGTGATCGTGTCCGCATACATGTGGACCTGGCCCGACACGTTGCGGGCGGCGCGCCCAATGGTCTGGATCAGCGACTTACCCGAACGGAGGAAGCCCTCCTTGTCGGCGTCGAGGATCGCCACCAGCGACACCTCGGGTAGGTCCAGCCCCTCGCGCAGCAGGTTGATGCCGACCAGCACGTCGTACTCGCCCATCCGCAGCTCGCGCAGCAGCTCGACGCGGCGCAGCGTGTCGACCTCCGAATGCAGGTATCGCACCCGGATCCCCTGCTCCAGCAGGTAATCGGTGAGGTCCTCCGCCATCTTCTTCGTCAGCGTGGTGACCAGCACCCGCTCGTTGCGTTCGGCCCGCTCGCGGATCTCGTGCACCAGGTCGTCGATCTGACCCTTGGTCGGCTTGATGAGGATCTCCGGGTCGATGAGCCCCGTCGGCCGGATGACCTGCTCGACGAACTCACCCTTCGTCCGGCCCAATTCGTAGTCACCCGGCGTCGCAGACAGATACACGGTCTGGCCGATCCGGTCCACGAACTCCTCGAACTTCAACGGCCGGTTGTCCATCGCCGACGGCAGCCGGAAGCCGTGGTCTACCAGCGTGCGCTTGCGCGACATGTCGCCCTCGTACATGCCCCCGGTCTGCGGCACGGTCACGTGCGACTCGTCGATGACGATCAGGAAGTCCTCGGGGAAATAGTCGAGCAGGCAGTTCGGTGCGCTGCCCCGCTCGCGGCCGTCGATGTGCAGCGAGTAGTTCTCGATGCCGGAGCAAAAGCCGACCTGGCGCATCATCTCGATGTCGTAGGACGTGCGCATGCGTAGCCGCTGGGCCTCGAGCAGCTTGTTCTGGGAGTCGAGCTCGGCGAGCCGCTGCTCGAGCTCCTTCTCGATACCCCGGATGGCCTTTTCCATGCGCTCCGGACCGGCGGCGTAGTGCGTGGCCGGGAAGACGAACACCTCGTCGACCTCGCGCACCACCTCGCCCGTGAGCGGGTGCAGGTAGTACAGGCGCTCGATCTCGTCGCCGAACATCTCGGCCCGGATCGCGAGCTCTTCGTACACCGGGAAGATCTCCACCGTGTCGCCGCGTACGCGGAAGGTGCCGCGGGTGAACGACAGATCGTTGCGCGCGTACTGGACGTCGACCAGACGGCGCAGGATGGTCTCGCGCTCGATCTGCTGCCCGACCCGCAGCCGCACCGAGCGGTCGACGTACTCCTGAGGCGTACCGAGCCCGTAGATGCACGACACGGTGGCCACCACGACGACGTCGCGCCGGGTGAGCAGCGACATGGTGGCCGAGTGCCGCAAGCGCTCGACCTCGTCGTTGACCGAGCTGTCCTTCTCGATGTACGTGTCCGTCTGCGGGACGTATGCCTCGGGCTGGTAGTAGTCGTAGTAGCTGACGAAGTACTCGACGGCGTTGTTGGGCAGCATCTCGCGCAGCTCGTTGGCGAGCTGGGCGGCCAGGGTCTTGTTCGGCGCCATCACGAGCGTGGGCCGCTGCAGCCGCTCGATGAGCCAGGCCGTGGTGGCCGATTTGCCGGTGCCGGTGGCGCCCAGCAGGACGATGTCCTTCTCGTCGGCCCGGATCCGGCGCTCGAGCTCCTCGATCGCCGCCGGCTGGTCACCGGAGGGCTCGAAGTCGGAGACGACCTCGAACTTTCCGGTGCTGGGGACTAGGTCGGTGCGAACGCGCATGCCTCCACGGTACGAGGCCGGTACGACAACTTGCGCGGCCTCGGTCGACAGGACCCTTTTGACGGCCGCGGCACTTCTCGCCGGCGCCGCCGCCCTGGCGGTCATCGCGCCGTTCCAGCGGATCTTCGTCGTCCGCGACAAGCCAGACGGCAGCGCTTCGGTACTCCGAGTGGCCTCAGCCTGGGCTACGGCGCCTGCCCGTGGCTGGTCGCCGCCGCCGCCCTCGCCTCGGCGCTCGGCGCCGGGGCCGCGCTATGGCCGCGCCGCCCGTAAGACGGGGCGGCGCATGCTGGAGGGCGACGGCCTGAGGTACGGCCGAGCTCGGGCGCTGGGTGACGTCCCTCCCAATGCGGTAGCGGCGGCCGCGAACGGGTATCTCGCGGGTACGCGAGGCGGCTCTGGCAGGGTTGGAGCTACGCAGGAGCGTTCGTAGACAATTTGGAGTCAAGTGGAGATCTGGCCGGGGAACCCCTACCCCTTGGGCGCGACCTATGACGGGTCAGGGACGAATTTCGCACTGTTCAGCGAGGTCGCCGAGCGAGTCGAGCTGTGCCTCTTCGACGTAGACGGCGCCGAGACCCGCGTCGCCCTGCCCGAGGTCGACGGGTTCGTCTGGCACGCCTTCCTGCCGGGGGTCGAGCCGGGCCAGCGCTACGGCTACCGGGTGCACGGCCCCCACGACCCGGAGAAGGGCCTGCGCTGCAACCCGAACAAGCTCCTGCTCGATCCGTACGCGAAGGCGATCGACGGCAGCATCGAGTGGGACGAGTCGCTGTTCGGCTACCACTTCGGTGACCCGGACAGCCGCAACGACGACGACTCGGCGACCCAGCTGCCCAAGTGCGTGGTGATCAACCCGTTCTTCGACTGGGGCGTCGACCGCCCGCCGCACCGGCCTTACGCCGAGACCGTCGTCTACGAGACCCACGTCAAGGGCATGACCCAGACGCATCCCGAGCTGCCGGACAACGTGCGCGGCACGTACGCCGGCATGGCCCACCCGATCATCGTCGAGCACCTGGCGCAGCTTGGGGTCACCGCGGTCGAGCTGATGCCCGTCCACCACTTCGTCAACGACTCGATTCTCATCGACAAGGGTCTGGCGAACTACTGGGGCTACAACACGATCGGCTTCTTCGCCCCCGATCACAAGTACTCCTCCAGCGCCACGCCGGGCGGTCAGGTGCAGGAGTTCAAGGCGATGGTCCGTGCGCTGCACGAGGCGGGCATCGAGGTCATCCTCGACGTCGTCTACAACCACACCGCCGAGGGAAACCATCTGGGGCCGACCCTGAGCTTCCGTGGCATCGACAACCCCGCGTACTACCGGCTGGTCGAGGACGAGCCGCAGTACTACATGGACTACACCGGGACGGGCAACAGCCTCAACGTGCGCCATCCCAACTCGCTGCAGCTGATCATGGATTCGCTGCGCTACTGGGTCGAGGAGATGCACGTCGACGGATTCCGTTTCGACCTCGCGGCCACTCTCGCGCGAGAGTTCTACGACGTCGACCGGCTGGCGACGTTCTTCGACCTCGTGCAGCAGGATCCGGTCGTGAGCCAGGTGAAGCTGATCGCCGAACCCTGGGATGTCGGCCCGGGCGGCTACCAGGTGGGCAACTTCCCGCCGCAATGGACGGAGTGGAACGGCAAGTACCGCGACACGGTGCGCGACTTCTGGCGCGGCGAACCCGGCAGCGTGGGCGAGTTCGCGGCCCGGATCACCGGGTCGGCCGACCTGTACAAGTCGTCCGGGCGACGGCCGGTGGCCAGCATCAACTTCGTCACTGCGCACGATGGGTTCACCCTGCGCGACCTCGTCTCCTACAACGAGAAGCACAACGAGAACAACCAGGACGGCAACAACGACGGCGAGAGCCACAACCGCTCGTGGAACTGCGGCGTCGAAGGCGAGACCGATGACCCGGAGATCGTCGAGCTGCGCTCTCAGCAGCGGCGCAACTTCATCGCCACCTTGTTCCTGAGCCAGGGCGTACCGATGCTCTGCCACGGCGACGAGCTGGGCCGCACCCAGCTGGGCAACAACAACGGTTACTGCCAGGACAACGAGCTCACCTGGATCGACTGGGACCACGTCGAGAGCGATCTCGTCGCGTTCACCCGACGGGTCTCCGACCTGCGCCGCGATCACCCGGTGTTCCGGCGGCGGCGGTTCTTCGACGGCCGCCCCACCCGACGCGGTGACCAGCTGCCCGACATCAGCTGGTTCACCCCCGACGGCAAGGAGATGACCGAGGAGGACTGGGACGCCGGGTTCGGCCGCAGCATCGGCGTCTACCTCAACGGCGAGGGCATCCCCGACCGCGACGCCCGCGGCCAGCGGGTCACCGACGACTCGTTCATGCTCTGCTTCTCCGCCCATGACGAGGCGATCGACTTCACAGTGCCCCACGAGGACTACGGCTCCGCGTGGGAGGTGGTCATAGACACGGTGGCACCGGACTCAGACGGGAAGGTGATCGAGGCCGGCGCCACGGTCCAGGTCGGGCCGCGGGCCCTGGTCGTCCTGCAGAGGACTGCCTGATGGCCATTCCACCGTCCTCGTATCGGCTGCAGATCCGGCCGGCCTTCGACCTCTACGCCGCCGCCGACGTCTGCGACTACCTCGCGACGCTCGGCGCGAGCGCGGTGTACCTCTCACCGCTGCTGCCGTCCGCGCGCGGATCCGACCACGGGTACGACGTCATCGCATTCGACACGGTGGACCCACAGCGCGGCGGCATCGACGGATGGACGCGCCTGCTCGCCGGGGCCCGGTCACGGGCGCTCGACGTCATCGTCGACATCGTGCCCAATCACACCGGCGTGGCCGACGCGGCGCAGAACAAGGCCTGGTGGGACGTCCTCAAGGCCGGTCGGAGCTCCGCCTACGCACATTGGTTCGACATCGACTGGGCCCGCGGGCGGCTGCTGCTGCCGGTGCTCGGTGACGACTTCGACGACAGCCAACTCGAGGTGGTCGACGACGCTGCGCCCAATGGTTCGGGTCGCAAGCTCCCCGAACTTCGCTACTTCGAGCACCGGTTCCCGATCGCGGACGGGACGGGGCCCGGCGTCGGCGACTCCGCCGCGGACGTCCACGCCCGCCAGCACTACGAGCTGGTCAGCTACCGGCGCGCCGACACCGAGCAGAACTACCGCCGCTTCTTCGCGGTGACGTCGCTGGCCGGGCTGCGGGTCGAGGACGAGAGCGTCTTCGACGCCACCCACCAGCAGATCGCCCGCTGGATGCGCGACGACGGCATCGCCGGGCTGCGCGTTGACCACCCCGACGGCCTGGCCGACCCGCTGGGCTACGCGAACCGGTTGCGTGCGCTGGCCGGCGACGACGCGTGGCTGCTGGTCGAGAAGATCCTCGAGACCGGCGAGGAGCTGCCCCAGGAATGGCCCGTCGACGGGACGACCGGTTACGACGCGCTGACCGAGGTGAGCGAGGTCTTCCTCGACCACACCGCCGAGCCGGTCCTTGACGCGCTGTACCGCGAGCTGACCGGCGACCAGCGCACCGCCGTCGAGCACGTGCAGGCCGGCAAACGCGACGGCGTCGAGACGATCCTGCAGGCCGAGGTGTCGCGGTTGGCGCGGCTGGTTCCTGGCGTCGAGCGCGCGGGCGAGGCGCTGGCCGAACTGCTCGTCGCGTTCCCGGTGTACCGCTCGTACCTGCCGACCGGCGCGCACGAGTTGGCGATGGCGATGGAGCGCGCGCGCGCGGCCCGCCCAGACCTCGCCGACGCCATCGACGCACTGGCGCCGCGGCTGTCCGACCCGGCCGACGAACTCTGCTCGCGGTTCCAGCAGACGTCCGGTGCGGTGATGGCCAAGGGCGTCGAGGACACCGCGTTCTACCGCTACACGCGGTTCGTCGCGCTGAACGAGGTCGGCGGCGACCCGGCCCGGTTCGGCCTGGATCTCGCCGGCTTCCACCGCGCCCAATGGCGCCGGTGCGAGATCGCCGCGCGCGGCATGACGACGCTGTCGACCCACGACACCAAGCGCGGCGAGGACGTCCGGGCCCGGCTGGCCGTCCTGAGCGAGCTGCCCGCCGACTGGGCCGACCTCGCCCGGCAGCTGATGTCCGCTGCCCCACTGACCGACGCCCCGTTCGCCTACCTGATGTGGCAGACGTTCGCCGGCGTCGGCTTCATCGGGCGCGACCGGATGCACGCCTACGCCGAGAAGGCGATGCGTGAGGCCGCCACGTCCACGACGTGGACGGCTCCGGACGAGCAGTTCGAGTCGGCCGTGCACGCCGTCGTGGACGCGGCCTACGACGACGCCACAGTGCACGATCCCCTCGCGACGTTCGTCGACCGGATCACGCCCTACGGCCGGTCGAACTCGCTCGCCCAGAAACTCGTGCAACTGACCATGCCCGGGATCCCGGATGTCTATCAGGGCACCGAACTGTGGGAGGACTCGCTCGTCGACCCCGACAACCGGCGAGCCGTGGATTTCCACGCCCGGCGGGCGTTGCTCGACCGGCTCGACGAATCAGGCGATCCGCCGCCTATCGACGCCTCGGGTGCGGCGAAGTTGTGGGTCGTGTCCCGGGCGCTGCGCCTGCGTCGCGACTGGCCGGACCTGTTCGACGGGTACGCGCCGCTGACGGCCGCCGGTGCGGCCGCGGACCATGCGCTCGCCTATGACCGCGGCGGCGTGATCACGGTGGCCACCCGGCTGCCGGTCGGGCTCGAGCGAAGCGGTGGTTGGGGCGAAACCTCGATCGACCTGGGCGGCCCGGCTACGGACGTGATCACCGGGCGCAAGATCGCCCGCGAGGTCGCGCTCGCCGAGCTGCTCGACACCTACCCAGTGGCCCTGCTCGTCCGCTGAGGCCGGCGCGCGCGTCAGTGGGGCGGTGCGAGGCGCGCCTTGAGGGCGGCCACGTCGAGGGCCGGGTGGGGGTACTGCGGGTCGAGATCCACGAGGGTCTCGCGCAGCAGCTCGCCGATGGCCCAGTTGCGGTACTTCTTGTGATCACTGGGGACGACGTACCACGGGGCCTGGTCGGTGTTGCACTTCTCGAGCATGTCGGAGAAGGCCACCTGATACTCGCCCCACAGGGCCCGCTCCTCGAGGTCGCTCTCGTTGAACTTCCAGTGCTTGTCCGGGTTGTCGAGCCGCGACAACAGGCGCTCGCGCTGGGCCTCGAACGAGATATTCAGGAAGCACTTGACGATGGTCGTGCCGGCGGCGGCCACCTCGGCCTCGAAGTCGTTGATGATGTCGTAGCGCGCCCGCCACTCGTCTTCGGGGACCATGTTGTGCACCCGCACGATGAGGACGTCCTCGTAATGGGACCGGTCGAAGACGCCGATCACCCCGGCTGGTGGCAGCCGTCTGCGGATGCGCCACAGGAAGTCGTGGGCCCGCTCCTCCTCGGTGGGCGCCTTGAACGCCGTGTACTGCACGCCGATCGGCCCGAACGCGCCGACCACGTGCTCGGTGACGCCGCCCTTGCCCGCGGTGTCGATACCTTGCAGGACGAGCAGGATGCGGCGCGAACCGTCCGCCGTGGACTCCGCCCACAGTCGGTCCTGCAGTCCGCGCATCTGGTCGATGTCGTTGCGGAGGTCGCGGTTCTTCTCGCTGGGCGCCAGCGGACGGGCCGCCGGGTCGTAGCCGGCCAACTCCACCGGACCCGAGCGGACGGCCAGCGCCTCGCGCATGCTCTGCTTCGTCATCATCTGTCGATCGTGGCACGTGCCGGTTTACCGCGTCCGCACCGTCGGGCAGGGTCAGCGGTGTGACAGCGATCCGCGTGTGGGCCCCTAACGTCTCCAAGATCGGCGTGCGGGCCGACGGTCAGGACACCCCGCTCGACCAGGCCGAGGACGGGTGGTGGACGGGGCCGGACCTCGAGCCGGGCACCGACTATGCGTTCCTGCTCGACGACACCGCCGAAGCGGTCCCTGATCCGGCATCGCGGTGGCAGCCGGAGGGCGTGCACGGACCGAGCCGGATCTACGACCAGCACGACTTCGAATGGCACGACGGCGAGTGGGCCGGTCGTGATCTCACGGCGGCGGTCGTCTACGAGCTGCATGTCGGGACGTTCACCGCCGGGGCGACGTTCGACTCGGCGATCGAGCGCCTGGATCACCTGGTGCAACTGGGCATCACGCACGTCGAGCTGCTGCCGGTCAACGACTTCAACGGCACCTGGAACTGGGGCTATGACGGCGTCCTCTGGTACGCCGTCCACCAGACCTACGGCGGTCCGGACGGGTTGAAGCGCTTCGTCGACGCGGCGCACGGCAAGGGCCTGGCCGTCGTACTCGACGTCGTCTACAACCACTTCGGGCCGTCGGGCAACTACCTGCCGCGCTTCGGCCCGTACCTGAAGACCGGGCGCAACACGTGGGGCGACCTGGTCAACGTCGAGGAGCCGAACGTCCGCCGCTTCATCCTCGACAACGCGCTCATGTGGCTGCGCGACTACCACGTGGACGCGCTGCGCCTGGACGCCGTGCACGCGCTGCAGGACGAGTCCGACACGCACATCCTCGCCGAGCTGTCCGCCGCGACCGACACGCTCGCCGGCATGGTCGGTCGGCCGCTCACGCTGATCGCGGAGTCCGACCTGAACGACCCGGTGATGATCACGCCGCGGGACAAGGGCGGCTACGGGCTGGCGGCACAGTGGGACGACGACGTCCACCACGCCCTGCACTCGATGCTCACCGGCGAGACGCAGGGGTACTACTGCGACTTCGGCCCGTTGCGCGTGCTGGCCAAGACCTTCACCTCGGCGTTCCTGCATGACGGGACCTTCTCGACGTTCCGCCAGCGGGAACACGGGGCGCCGATCGACCCGGCGCTGCACAAGGGCTGGCAGTTCGTCGTCTGCCTGCAGAACCACGACCAGGTCGGCAACCGGGCCGTCGGCGATCGGCTCCCCGAGCTGGCGACACCGGAGCTGGTGCGGGTCGGCGCCGTGCTCCTGCTGACGTCACCGTTCACCCCGATGCTCTGGATGGGCGAGGAGTGGGCGGCCGGAACGCGCTGGCCGTTCTTCACGTCCCATCCTGAGCCGGAGCTGGCCGAGGCCACCGGGAAGGGCCGGTTGGCGGAGTTCGCCGGTCACGGCTGGGACACCGCCCAGATGATCGATCCGCAGGATCCCGAGGCCTACCGCAGCGCGATCCTCGACTGGTCCGAACCGACCACCGGCGAGCACGCGCAGGTGCTCGACCTGCACCGCGGGCTCATCGCGCTGCGCGCCGCCGAACCGGATCTGCACGACGGTGAGCTGAGCAACGTGAAGGTCGACGTCGACGAGGACGCCCGCTGGCTGGTCGTCCACCGCGGCGCGTTCCGGGTGGCGGCGAACCTGGCCGACACCGCGCAGCGACTGGCGGTCGAGGGCGGCGAGATCGTAATGGCGACCGGCACCGCGACCGCCTCGGCCGACGGGCTCACGCTCGCCGGGCAGAGCGCCGCGATCGTCCGGGTCTGAGCCGGCTCAGCGATCCAGCGCCCAGCGAGCCGCCCAGCCGTCGAGGTGCGCGAGCTCGCGGGCGAGGGACTCGCCGTCGGCGGTGAGCCGGTAGCCGCCCGCGACGTCGGCCACGAGCCCGGCGCCGAACAGCTCGGTGAGCCGCGTGACCAGCACGCTCTGGCTCATCCCGCCGACGGCGCGGCGCAGGTCGTTGAACGACAGGGTCCGCTCGCGCAACTCCCACACGATGCGCAGCGTCCACCGGCGACCGATGAGGTCGAACAGGTCGGCGAGCGGGCGGCCAGTCGTCGAGTCGCGATTCGGCGTCGTCATAGTGGCTGCGAATTTAGTACCGATGGGCTCCGGGGGCCAGCCCGGTCCGAATTACTGGATCTCGCCCACCACGATGCCCGGATCCGGCTCCTCGACCCGGACGACGCTCGTGTGGGGTGCCTTGCCGGACTCGGCCTCCCACTGCTCGATCAAGGCGTTGCTGCACTTCTGCGCCGAGTCGAAGTCCTCGAAGGGACCGACGGCCCGGGGTCCCACGAGTTGCTGCCCTTCGTCGGTGAGCACCACCACGAACACGGCCACCTCCACGATCGCTTGTCGGACGAAACCTACCAATGCGGACGCGGCCCCCGAGGCGAGGGCGCGTCGATCACTCGTGCGGGGAACTTCTCCGGCGCCGGTCCGAAGGCCTTGCGCGCGGCCGCGATCGCGCCGCGGGCCAGCGCCGCGTTGCCCCCCGCCCCGATTGCGGCACCGATGCCGAGCGGCAGCGCGCGTCCGAACAGCAGCGCTCCCTGGCGGGTGCCGATCCGGTGCAGCAGCAACCGTCCCAGATGGCTGTTGATCCCGGTTATCTTGTCCTTCGGCGTCGAGCGGGACAGGACGTCAGCCCAATGCGCCTGGTTCGATGCGGCGCTGCCGAGCACCGGGATCGCGCTTTCCCCCACGAGCACCGAGACCACCAGCGCCCGGCGGACCTCCGGATCGCTGACCGGTACCCCGTGCAGTTCGGCGAGGGCGAGGACGAACATCGCGGACGCCGAGACGAAGGCGGTTATCTCCGCGGCGCCCGACGCGATGGTGGCGGCCGTGCCGACGCCAGGCACCGCGGCCGCCGCCCCGGAGGCGCCGCCGATCCCGACGACCGCGGCCACGTAGCGCTTCTCCAGCTGCTCGACCAGTTCGGCCGGCGTCAGCTCCGGGTGCTTGCGCCGCGCCCGGGCGAGGTAGTTCTGGACGACCGGTCGCTGGATCGTCAGGGCCCGGTCCAGACCGGCATCCAGTGCGCGTTCGACGCCGGGCGGCACCGGGATCCGGCGCTTATCGGACTTCGCCTTCGCCATGCCTGTCTCCCAGCCTCGCCACCGCGACCAACCGGCTGATCGCGCGGCAGTACTTCTTCCGATACCCACCCGCGAGCATGTCCGCACCGAACAGTGTGTGCCGCTCAGGACTCGTCCTGACGCCGAACCCACACCTCGCGGACGAGCAGCAGCAGCGCCGCCGCCGTGGGCAGCGCGAGCAGGGCGCCGACGATGCCGCCGACCGCTCCGCCGAGCAGGACCGCCACGATCGTCACGTATTCCGGGATGTCGACGGAGGAGCGCATCACCCGGGGATAGATCACGTACCCCTCGAGCGTCTCGTAGATGACGTAGAAGATCACGCAGGCGATCCCGATCGGCAGTGATGTGGCGAAGCCGACGAGCGAGACGATCGTCGCTCCGACGATCGCACCCAGGAGCGGCACCAGATCGAGTAGGGCGACGAGCAAGGCCAGCGGCAGCGCGTACGCGCTCAGGCCGACGCACAGCAGGAAGATCAGGGTCACGGTTCCGGCGAGCAACGCGACGGCCGCGGCGCCGATCACGTAGCCGCCCACGCTGCGCAGGATCGCGTCGCCCAGCTTCTGGACGCGCTCGCGTCGGCTCGCCGGGGCCAACGAGTACATGCCCTGCTCGATTTGCGGCAGCGCGGCGAGGAAGTACAGCGTCAGAACGACGACAACGACGGTGTTGATGAGCAGATTGAGCACCGAGACGCCAACGACGACCAGCCGGCTCAGCGCCGACGAGGCGAGATCGGCGCTCTTGGCCTTGTCCTCCAGGCTGGACAGGACGTGGTACTTCGCGTCGAGCTTCGCGATCGATCGGTTCCGGCGCAGATCGTCGAGCAGGTGTGGCGCGTCGTCGACGAGCGATGTCACCTGCGATCGCAGTGCTCCGCCGACCACGAAGACGATCGCCGTGATCACTCCGAAGAACAGCACCGCGACGGCCAGCACGGCCCAGGCGCGTTTGACGCCGCGGCGCGTCGCGAACGAGACGAGCGGGTCGAGGCCGACGGCCAGGAACGCCGAGATCAGCACGAGGACCAGCACCGACGCCGCCTCGCGCACAGCGAGCGCGAGCACCACGGCGGCCAGCGCGCCGAGCGCCCAGAGGAAGCCGCGGTAGAAGGGCGCCTGCCGGGACATCGGCGCGCCCGGGTCACCGTACGGGCTGGGGACGTCGGATTTGGACACCGTCGCCCTCCCTCTCGGCGCCGCAGGTGGCGGCGTGGCCGTCACCCTACGGGCGGCCGTGCTGAGATGGTCGGATGCGCGTCCTCTTGCCCAGTCCCGTCGAGGAGGTCGACGTCCACGCGTTCTACGCAGCGGACTGGCTGGAGCCCGGTGGTGTCCGGGTCAACTTCGTCGCTTCGGTGGACGGCGCCGCCCACGCTGCCGGCAGATCGGCGGGTCTGCAGACGCCGGGCGACAACCGGATCTTCGCGGCATTGCGCGATCTCGCTGACGTCGTCGTCGCCGGTGCCGGCACCGTGACGGCGGAGGGGTACCGCCCGATCATTGTCTCTGAGCCGCGTCGCTCGATCCGCCGGGCGTACGGGTTCCACGATGTGTTGCCGACCGCGGTCATCAGCCGCACGCTGCGCGTGGACGCGTCCGCGCCGCTGTTCGTCGACGCGGTGAACGATGCGCGCACGATCGTGCTGACGTGCGACGCCGCGCCGGTCGAACAACGGACCGCGCTGGAGCGGGTTGCCGACGTGGTGATCTGCGGCGCCGAGACGGTCGACCCGACCCTCGTGCGTAGCGCCCTCGAAGATCGGGGGCTCCGGCGCATCCTCTCCGAGGGCGGGCCGACGGCGTTCGCGGACCTCGTGGCCGGCGGGGTGGTCGACGAACTCTGCCTGAGCCTCTCCCCCGTGCTGGTGGGGCCGGGGCCGGCGCGCATCACCGCGGGTGCGCGATGGGAGGCGCCGGTCGGCCTGCGGTTGGTCGGCCTGCTCGAGGAGGATGGCGCGCTCTTCCTGCGCTACCGCGGGAGCCCCTGAGAGCCGCCGTGACAGGTGAGGCGCGATCAGTCGGGCAGGCGGACGCCGGTCAGCCGGGCGCAGGCGTCGAGCAGTTCGCTCTGGAAGGCGTGGTCCTGGACCGCGTAATGGGTTGGGGCGGGCTCCATGTGGAAGTAGTAGTCGCCGCTGGACTGCGCCGCGGGATCGACCGCCTCGGCCAGCCAGGCCTGGGTGGCGTGGCCCAGCGTGAGGTCGTCCGGCGCGCCGGGGCCGCCCATCCTGGTGGGCACCCAGCCCGGCTCGACGGCGTTGGACAGCACCTGCGGCCATCGGCGGGCCAGCGCCATCGCCAGGGTCGCGTCGAACAGCTTGCTGTCGGCGTAGGCCTGGAATCCGTTCCAGGCGCGGTGCGTCCAGTCGATGTCCTCGACCGAGGCATCGCCGTCGCGATGCAGTCCGGAGCTGAGCCAGACCAGCCGCTCGGGTTTCGGCAGCAACGCCGTCAGCAGGTAGGGCGCGAGGACGTTGATCTGCAGTACGTGCGCATGGCCGTCGACGGTCTCGATGCGCCGCGGCTCCCGATACCCGACTCCGGCGTTGTGGATGATCGCCTGTAACGGTCCACGGCCGGCCAGCGTGGCGGCCATGGCGCGGACCTCGTCGAGCGCGGCGAAGTCGGCGACCACGACGTCGTGGAGCCCGGGCACCAGTGCCTGCAGCTGCGCGGCGCGCGCGGAGTGCCGGGCGTGCCCGACCACCGAGCAGCCGTGGGCGACCAGCTCGCGAGCGGCGGCGAGGCCGAGTCCGTCGGCCGAACCCGTGACGAGAATCGAGCCGCTCACGCCAGCACCGTGCCGCCGTCGACGGTGATGACGACGCCGGTGCCGTGAACCTGCTCCATCGCGTAGACGTAGGCCAGCGCCACGTCGTCGGCCTCCGCTACCCGGCCCAGCGGCACAGCGGCGGCGGCGACGTTGTACATCGCCGCGCGGTCCTGCTCGGACATGCCCGACCACAGCGGGCTGCGCACCACCCCGGGCGCGACGGCGTTGACCCGCACCGGGGCGAGTTCGACGGCGAGGGCACGAGTCAGGGCGCTCATCGCCCCGCACACGCTCGCCCCGAGGGCCCAACCCGCCCCCGGACGATCGCCGGCCGTGCCACTGGTCAGCGTGATCGAGCCACCGGGACGCAGCACCGGAGCGACGGCGCGCACCACTGTGATCGCGCCGAGGAAGCGCGTCTCGAAGAAGGACCGGACGATGTCGGAGGTCAGGTCGCGCAGCGGGATGAGTTCCAGGGCCTCACCGGCGGTGAAGGCGACATGATCGAACGGCGCGTGTTGCTGCACCAGTGCCGCGACGGACGCCTCGTCGGTGAGGTCGACCCTCGCCCCTTCGGCGCCCGCGGGGAGCGTCGCGAGCGCGGTCTCGACGCTGGCCGCGCGGCGCGAGGCGACGATCGGCGTGGCGCCGCGCTCGGCGACGGCCCTCGCGACAGCCAGCCCGATGCCCGAGGTGCCGCCGACGACGAGAACGCGGGAGCCTGAGATGCCCATTGCTGAATGCCTTTCGTTGGTGGTTGTCGAGGTCCACTGTCGGCGCGCGCCGGGGGCCGCGTCCAAGACCTGTCCGGTCGCGATCGATACCCGGCGGGTATGGTCGACGCGTGCCGAGCGACCTCGACCTGCGCAAACTGCGCTACTTCGCCGCGGTCGCCGAGACCGGCAACCTGACCCGAGCGGCCGAGCAGCTGCACATCGCCCAGCCGGTGCTCACCCGCCAGATCCGGGCGCTCGAGGCGGAGCTGCACGCAACGCTGTTCACCCGCTCGGCGCGGGGCACGCACCTGACCGAGGCCGGCCGGCAGCTGTTGGAGGACGCGCGTCCGTTTCTGCAGGCGGCGGTGGCTCTTCAGCGGCGGGTTCGGATCGCCGAGCGCGGGGCTTCGCGGTTCACGATCGGTTTCATGCCGGGGCTGGTCGTGACGACCGCGGCCCGGCGGTTCCGGGAGCGGCACCCCGGCCTGGACATCGACGTCCTGCGCACGTCGTGGGCCGATCAGACCGATGTCGTGCACGACGGCCGCGTCGATGTCAGTTTCGTGCGCGCACCGTTCGACGAGCGCAATCTCTCGCAGCTTCCGCTGTTCACCGAGGACCGGATGGTCGCGCTGCCTGCCGGGCACCCGCTCGCGGTGCGGCACTCACTTCCGGTCGCCGAACTGGCCGACCTGCACCTGCTCGAGGCTCCGGAGCTCGTGCCCGAGTGGCGGGCCGTCGCGACCGAGTTCCGCACCGGCGCTCCGGTGCGGCGACGAGCGATCGGCAGCATGGAGGAGAAGCTCGAACACGTTGCTGCGGAGCGCGGCATCGCGATCATCCCGCGCTCGACCGCGCAGTACTACGTCCGCCCGGACGTGGTCTACGTACACGTCCCCGACGTCGCACCCAGTCGGGTCGTGCTCGTCTGGGCCAAGGGCCGCAACCGCGAGGACATCCAGGATTTCACCCAGATCGCCCGGGCCGCGGTCACACCGCCGACAGCCGCCGACCCTGGACCGTCGCCCCCGGCCTGACTCGATTGTGTCGACAACACCAGTCTGGCTGCGCCAAGTACCTCCTCGCCATGAGAACTGTGACCCCGGGCCGGGTAGGCCATGGCTGACCCCCCGCGGAGGTGAGCAATGGCCAACGGAAACCACGACCCCGACGATGTCCGCAGCCGCATGCATGACGCGGTGTACGGGATGCTGATCGACAGGATCCGTCGCGACCGTTATCCCAGCTCGAGCATGATGAACATGGTCGAGGCCGGCATGTCCGACAGGGAGCGCCGCGAGTACGTCGGCGCCCTGCTGGAGAAGGTGACCGACGACCAGTTCCCCAGCATGGACATGCTCAAACGGCTCATCGCCCTGGTCTAGATGACATGACGTCTTCGCACGCACGCGGCGCGACCAGAGCCAACCCTGCCGCAACCGACGTAGGGTCCGCGCTGCGCGACGTGCTCGATGCGAGTCTGCACTACGTGAACGGGAAGCTGGAGCAAAAGATCGATCGCTGGGCTGGGCAACTCGACGAATACGAGGCAACACGAGGGCCCGTGGAGCAGGCGGGTTACGAGGGCGCAAAGGCCAAACTCCAGGGGCGGAATCCGATCTGGCCAGCCATCAAGGGCGCCTGGGCGGGAGCCGACCGGAACCGGAAAGTGGCCGCCGTGTTGGTCCTCGTCCTGTTCCTTGTGCTGGCTCCGGTGCCGACACTGTTGCTCGTCCTCGGTGTTCTCATCGCCGCACTCGTCAAAGCGATCCAAGCTGCCGACCGTTGATCGACAACGGCAGCGGCGTGGCCGGCCAGGCCCTCGGATCCGAAGCCGGTCCGAGCGGTCAGCGGCGGCTGCTCGCCCGCCGGCCCTAGGGCGGTCCGGCCAGGTCGAGCGCGAGTCGCACCGCGTCGGCGAACGGGTCGCCTCCATCGGGTCCCAAGCCCGCGTGGACAACCACCCGAAAGATCAACGCGCGCAGCAGGTACTGGGCGAAGTCCGGTGGGTCGCTCACCGCGTCGAGAAGTTCGCGATCGGCCTGCTCGTAGACGAGCGCGTCGGCCACCACGATGGCCGAAGCGGTCGTTGGCGGACGCCAGTACACCGACAGATCGAGAACTACGGGCGGTAGTCCGTCGGCGAACAGCACGTTGCCGGTCAGGTCGCCGTGGGTGAGCTGCGGCGTCGCGGCGATCGGTCGAAGTGCGGCCGCCAATTCGGCAACGTGCGGCATGTCGACGTAGTCGGTCATCGGAATCTCGCCCCATGCCACCCGGTCGGCGACCGCCCACGGATCATCGCGCCGGTCCAGGAACGCTGGCCGCGGCACCTCGGCGACCGCTCGATGAAAGCTGCGGCTCACCGCGATGATGTCGGCCCAGCGTCCCGCCATATGCCGACTCGGCTCGTACCGCCACGCCGTCCAGCCGTCGACGACGAGCGCGTCCGAGCTCGACCGCAGAGGTGGGGCGACGCGGAAGTCCGTTCGACCGTCCAACGTCGTCAACAGCTGCTCCTGCCACCCGAGGATCTCCGGCGTGGTGTCCAGCGGCTTCAGCACCGCCGCTCCGACGCGCCACACGGTCTGCTGGCCGCCGCTGACCGGCTCGAGATCGCCGTCCAGTCCGAATGCCGCGAGGACGTCGGGCGAAGGTGAGGCGACGCCCGATCGGGGCACTACGGCGCCTCCCACGGAAGGTCGGAACCGCTCTTGCGCACTCCGCGCTGCTGCGCTCGCTCGACCGCGGTCGTCCGATCCGTCACGCCCATCTTGGCGAAGATGCTGGTGATGTGGTTGCGGACGGTCTTCTCGCTCAAGAAGAGCGCTCGCGCGCCGACAGGACGAGGAGGCCGATCGCGACGAGGAGGATCACGGCAAGAACGCGAATGGGGTGTTGGCGGATCACCAGGTTCTCCCTTGCTCAGTCGCAGCCACTTGCTGCGCTACGGCAACGGTCGCAGCGGGCTTGTCCCAAAGTCATCGGAGACGCAGGCCCAATCTTGCGCCGGTCTTGTCTCAGGTGCGCGCCGACGTCGCGGATTCCCCGGGTGGCAACCTGGAGCCATGGCCGCCGACCGAACGCTGAGGTTCGCCGTGCTCGGTGACTCCATCGCCTACGGCCAGGGCGCCTCGCGGGCCACCGATACCGCGGGCGCCCGATTGACCGCGGATCTGACGGCCTCCGGGACACCGACCCAGCTGCGGGTCTTCGCGGTGCCGGGCGCTCGCAGCGATGCGTTGGCCGCCCAGGCCCGCCGCGCGGCCGACTGGGGTGCCGGGCTGGCGTTGATCATCATCGGGGCCAACGACCTGACGCGCCTCGTTCCGCCGCAGCACGCGGCCGGCCTGCTCGGTGACGCGGTCCGCGCGCTGCGGGCGACCGGCGCCCAGGTCGTCGTCGCGCCGGCGCCGGACCTCAGCGCGGTGCCATGGGTGCCGCCGCAGCTGCGGGAAGTGGTGAAGGCGGGTAGCCAGCAGCTGCGGACCGCTCAGACGCACGCGGCGCTCGCAGCCGGCGCCAAGGTCGCCGACGTCGGCGGCATCACGACCGCCGCCTTCGCCGATGACGTCACGCTCTTCTCCGCTGACCGGTTCCACCCGTCGAGTGCCGGGTACGCGCTCATCGCGCAGGCGCTGGCTCCGGCCGTGTTGGCGGCCGCGAAGGAGCGCACCGGTTAGCCTCCGAGCCATGGACGCCAGATGGGGCCGGCCCTGGTTCGCGGCGACGGCCGCAGCCGTCCTGGTGGGCGTGATCATCCAGCTCTTCGTATCCGCCAACAGCGACACCGCGTTCGGTGGCAGCCCGGTGAATCAGGCGGTGAACATCTTCGCCTACTTCACCGTGCTCTCCAACGTGATCGTCGGCGTCACAACCTTGCTGCTGGCTATCGACCCCGATCGCAACTCGACGGTGTTCCGCGTCTTCCGGCTGATGGGACTGGTGGCCATCACCGTCACGTTCATCGTCTTCCACGTGGTGCTGAGCAGGCTGCTCGACCTGGAGACCTGGGCGCAGGCGGCGAACCAACTGCTGCACACCGTCGTGCCCGTGCTCGCCATCGTCGGCTGGGGCATGTTCGGCCCGCGCGGCCTCACGTCCGCGCGGATCGCGAGACTCACCGTCCTCTTCCCGCTCGCGTACATGATCTTCACGCTGATCCGCGGCCGGCTCGCGTCGGACTTCTATCCGTACCCGTTCGCGGACGTCCACGCGCTGGGCTACCTGCGGGTGAGCATCAACACCCTGTGGATCGCGTTGCTCTTCGTCGGCCTTGCCGCGGCGGCCACGGCGCTGGATTCGCGGCTGCCGGGTGAGCGCGTCCGAACCTAGGACCGCAGGCCGGGGACGATCTCGTCGAGATCGAAGTTCACCGGCCGCTCAAGCTGCTCGTACGTGCACGACTCGGGAGTGCGATCCGGGCGCCACCGGGAGAACTGCGCGGTGTGCCGGAAGCGTGGTCCCTCCATGTGGTCGTAGCGCACCTCGACAACCCGCTCGGGGCGCAACGGCACGAACGAGAGGTCCTTGCCCGCGTTCCACCGCGACGTCTCGTTCTTGCGCGGCGTCCGCTCCCCCAACTCGTGTGCGGCCCAGTCCCACGGGTGCCCCTCGAAGTCGGTGACGAGGGGCTGCAGTTCGGTCAACAGTTCCTTGCGCCGTGCCATCGGGAACGCGCCGATCACGCCGACCGACGCCAGCTTGCCGTCGTCGTCGTAAAGGCCGAGCAGCAGCGAGCCGATCGCGTCCGGCCCGCTCTTGTGCACCCGGTACCCGGCGACGACACAGTCGGCCGTCCGCTCGTGCTTGATCTTGAACATGACGCGCTTGTCCGGTTGGTACGTCACGCCGAGCGGCTTGGCCACCACGCCATCCAGACCGGCGCCCTCGAACTCGGTGAACCATCGTTGTGCGACGTCGATGTCGGCCGTTCCCGGCGTGACGTGGACGGGTGGACGGGAGCCGGCCAGCGCCTGCTCGAGCCGAGCCCGGCGCTCGGCGAACGGGAGCCCGGTGAGGTCCTCGTCCCCCAGCGCGAGCAGATCGAACGCCACGTAGGACGCGGGCGTCTGCTCGGCCAGCATGATGACCCGCGAGTTCGCCGGATGAATGCGCTGCTGCAAGGCATCGAAGTCGAGCCCCGCGTCGGTGGCGATGACGATCTCCCCGTCGACCACGCAGCGCTCGGGCAGTTCGGCCAGGAAGGCCTCGACAAGTTCCGGGAAGTACCGCGTCATCGGCCTCTCATTGCGGCTGCCGATCTCGACGTCGGCGCCGTCGCGGAAGACGATGCTGCGGAAGCCATCCCACTTCGGCTCGTAGAACGCGCTGGGCGGGATGGACGGCACCGACTTGGCGAGCATCGGCGCGACCGGGGGCATGACAGGCAGTTGCATGGGCCTATCCTTTCGGGAACCCGCCGTAAACAACACTGAACCCGCCGTAAACCACACACGGGAGCTGATGTGGCCGCACGCCGAACACAGGCGAGCTTCTCCCGTCCCCGGCCGCAACCCCGCTCGGGCGTCACGAAGGCCACAACGCCCGACCCGCGACCCAACGGCCAGCTCGCCATCGCCGCCGGCAGCGCCATCGTCACCGCCGCTCGCGTCGGCCGACTGCTCGGTCGCTCCGGTTGGCGCATCGCCAAGCAACTGCCCGGAGTGACCGTCGTCGAGCAGCAGGCGCAGCGCCTGCGCCAGGCCGCGGCGGCGGAGATGCTGCGGCTGCTCGAGGTGCCCCAGCAGTTCTTCGGCACGGCCAGTCCAGAGGAACAGCGCGTGATGATGCTGGTCCAGAATTCCGACACCGATCCCACGCCGCTGCGAACGGCGATGAGCGAGCTGCTGCATCGCTCGTCGGTGTCCACGGATCGGACGAGCCGCGAGTACCTCTTCGGCACGATCGTCAGCCAGCTGGTACCGGACGAGGCCCGCATCCTGGCCGCGCTCGCCAACGGCGAGCGGTTCGCCGCCCTCGATGTAGTAGCCCGGCAGGTCGGCCGCCCGGGCAGCCGCACGATCCTGGCCAATGCCTCGGCGGTGGGCAGGGCAGCGGGCGTGTCCTGGCCGCAGCACACGACCACCTACGTGGCCCGGCTGCAGAGCTTCGGCCTCCTCGAGTTCGGCCCGCCGAGCGATGACCTGAACCAACAGTTCGGCCAACTCGTCGCCGACGAGGCGGTGCAGGCGGCCCGCAAACACATCGACAGCGGGAAGCTGGGCAGCGCCAAACTCATCCGCAAGAGCGTCACGCTCTCCCCGCTCGGCCGAGATTTCTGGGCGGCGTGCGCACCGGACCGGGGTCGCCTGGCCAATCCGGCCGGCTGAGCAGCGCGCTCACACAGGATCCGCCGATCGCTGGTCGGTACCGTGCAGGGCGTGTCCTCTGCACCTGGCCGTGATCGGCGCCGCCGCGCGGCGTTGGTCTGCATCGGCACCCTCGCCCTGGTCGCCGGCTGCACTTCGACCGTCGAAGCCGGGCACGGCGCGCTCGCCGGCCAGAGCTCCGCACCGAGCTCGTCGCCGGCCGCCAGCTCGTCCGCCGGTCAGGTTCCGGTTCCGACCCAGGCGCCGGCCAACTTCAGCGACTGCAGCGACCGGGTCAACATCTCGGCGCTCGGGCTCCCGGCCGGCCGCCAGCAGAAACTCAGCTTCGACTGCGCCGTCATCAACGTCCCGTTGGACTACTCGCATCCGAGCCAGGGCGTGGTCAACCTGCAGCTGATCAAGGTGCACGACAGTGACAACAAGGGCACCGACTCGCTGATCGTGAACCCCGGCGGCCCGGGCGCTTCCGGCCTCGAGCTGGCACTCGGGCTGGCCGGCGAGCTCTCGGACACAGTGCTGTCCCACTTCGACCTCATCGGCTTCGACCCCCGCGGTGTCGGCGCGTCCTCGCCCATCGAATGCCTGAGCGACGCCCAGAAGGACAGCCTCAACGCCGCATCGCCGGACGTCCGCACCGCCGCCGGATTCGTCGAAGCCAAGGCACTGGCGAAGAGCGTGGCGGACAAGTGCGCGGCGAAGTACGGCAAGAACCTGGCCCAGTACAACACCGTCCAGACCGCGAAGGACATGAACCAAATTCGCCAGGCCGTCGGGGACAAGCAGCTGAACTACCTCGGCTTCTCCTACGGGACGGAGCTCGGCGCCCAGTACGCCCACCTCTTCCCGGGCACCGTGCGCGTGGCCGTCCTGGACGGTGCCGTCGATCCACTCACCGACGACATCACCTCCTTCGCCGACCAGCTCGAAGGCTTCGAGGGCGCGTTCGATCAGTTCGCCGCATGGTGCCGGCAGCACAGTCCCTGCAGCCAACTGGGCAATCCGCGCCAGGCGGTGATGCGGATCGCCGCTGCGGCGAAGGCATCACCCATCCCCAGCTCGGCCCCCGGCGAGACCCGCAAGGCGACCAGCTCGATCGTCTACACCGGCGTGCTGTCCGCCCTGTACTCGCAGGCGCAATGGAAGACGCTCGGACAGGCACTCCTCGCCGCCGAGAGCGGCGATTCGAAGGGCATCTTCGGGCTGGCCGACAGCTACAACGAGCGTTACAACGGCCACTACACGAACGTCAGCGAAGCGAACACGACGATCAACTGCAATGACTCGAAGCCCGGCCCCAGCGACCCCACCATCCGCAAGACGGCGCAGTCGTGGGCCACCCGCTTCCCGATGTTCGGGCTCTGGTCGGCGCCCGCGTTGTTCTCGTGCCAGCAATGGCAACCCGACCGGACGGTGCCGCCGCTGCCCACCGCAACTGCGACCCCGAACAAGGTCCTGGTGATCGGAAACCTGCACGACCCGGCGACGCCGTACCAGGGCGCCAAGGACCTGGACAAGACACTCGGCAACGCCGAACTGCTCACCTGGGACGGTGAGGGGCACACGTCCTACCTGCAGGGCAGCAAGTGCATCGACAACTACGTGAATGCCTACCTTGTGAAGGGAACAATGCCACCGGCCGGAACAACCTGCCCACGGTGAGTGACCAGGTGCTCAGAAGGGATCCGAACGTGGGCTGCGGCACGAAGTGCACAACATGATGACCGAGGAGCCGGCTCTCGAGGTCGACGAGCCGTCGGGCCCCGTCCGAGGAGTTGCGCTCCTCCTGCACGGCGGTCGCACGAATGGCACCACGCCGGTGCGCGGCCGGCAGCTGGCCGTGCTGCGAATGACGCCGTTCGCCCACTCGCTGCGTCGCGCCGGCCGCCACCACGGACTGGCCGTCGCGCGGCTGCGGTACGTCGTGCGTGGCTGGAACGGTTCGAGCCGGTCTCCGGTCGCTGACGTGGAGTGGGCGCTCGACCGGCTCGCCGCCCGATTCCCCAGCGCACCAGCCGCTCTGGTCGGGCACTCCATGGGCGGTCGGGCCGCGATCTACGCGGCCGCGCATCCGTCGGTGCAGGCGGTGGTCGGCCTGGCCCCGTGGATCGAACCCGGTGACCCGTACGAGCAGATGGCCGGACGACAGATCCTGGTCGCCCACGGCGAAGCCGACCGCCTCACCAACGCGGCAGCATCGGCGGCATGGACGCGGCGGGCGGCCACCGTCGCCGCGTCAGCCAGCTATGTATCGATTCGCGGTGACGGACATCCGATGCTCAGACGGGCATCGCTGTGGCACTCGCTGACGACCTCCTACGTGCTCGAGACACTGTGCGGAGCAGTGGCGGAGAGCCGGGGCGACTCGCGAACAGCCAACGTTATTGCCAAGGTACTTGCGGGACAGGCCTCGCTCGTCGTGTGATCGAACGTCGGCTGCGCACCGGAGAAGGAGTACAGATGACCGCCACCCGCCGGGCGTCGGCCGTTCCGGGCCTCACGCACATCGATCCGAAGCGCTGGCCCGACATCGCCACGGTGCCACGTAGACCGGGTCGTGCCGTCATCGCCAAGCGAATCTTCCGGCACGCGGTACGCCGGCTGCCGTTGCGCGTGGTGGAGCCGAGCAGCTGGTACGGCGGCGGCACCGGCGTTGATCCGGTGATGCGTCTCGTCCGGCCGGATGCGTTCTTCGCCCGGCTGGGGGACACGGGCACGATCGGTTTCGGTGAGGCCTACATGGCCGGCGACTGGACCACGGACGACCTCACCGGTGTTCTGTCCGCCTTCGCCGCGAACATGCGCAACATGGTCCCGCCAATTCTGCACAAGCTTCGCAACGCGGTGCTCAGTCGGCAACCCGGGCAGCACGACAACACCATCGAAGGCGCCCGCAACAACATCCATCAGCACTACGACCTCTCGAACGCGCTGTTCCAGCTGTTCCTCGACGAGACGATGACCTACTCGTCGGCGCTGTACGCCGGCGACCCACGCGATTCGGCCGACAGCCTCGCCGACGCGCAGCGGCGCAAGATCGATCGGCTGCTGGACTGCGCCGAGGTGGGCGACGGCACCCGGCTGCTCGAGATCGGCACCGGCTGGGGCGAGCTGGCGATGCGGGCGGCGGCCCGCGGCGCCAACGTCACCACGCTGACGATCTCCGCCGAGCAGGCCGCGCTCGCCGAGGAGCGGATCCGCGCCGCCGGCCGCACCGATCGGGTCGCCGTGCTGATGCAGGACTACCGGCAGGTTCGCGGCCGGTACGACGCCGTGGTCAGCGTGGAGATGATCGAGGCCGTCGGCGCGAACCACTGGCACGAGTACTTCGCGACGATCGACCGGGTGCTCGTGCCCGGTGGCCGCGTCGGCCTTCAGGCGATCCTGCAGGACGACTACACCGTCCTCGCGACGAAGGACACCTACACCTGGATCCGCAAGTACATCTTTCCCGGCGGGCAGCTCGCCTCGGTCGCGGCGATCGAGCGGGCGTTGGCCGCGCACACCTCACTCTCCGTGTCCGACCGCTACAGCTTCAACCGGCACTACGCCGAGACGCTGCGCCGCTGGCGGTCGCGGTTCGAGCAGCGCGCCGACGAGGTCCAGGCGCTGGGCTTCGATGAGACGTTCCGCCGGATGTGGTCGCTCTACCTCGCGTACTCGGAGGCCGGCTTCCGCACCGGGTACCTCGACGTCCAGCAGATGACGTTGACGAAGGCCGCCGGCTGATCGATAACCGGCGAGACTGCGTCGATACGGTGGGGTGTGACCGTCGTTCTCGGCCTCGCCGCCGCCGTGTTGTACGGCATCGGGGACTTCGCCGGCGGTATCGCCTCCCGCCGGCACACGGCACTGACGGTCCTGCTGCTGAGCTACCCGGTCGGTGCTGTGCTGATGGCCGCGGTGCTGCCGCTGTTCGGTGGGCACCTGGACGCCCGGGCGGCGGTGTACGGCGTCGCCGGCGGCGCGGCGGGACTGCTGGGCGTCGTCCTGATGTACAGCCTGATGACGATCGCACCGATCAACGTGATCTCCCCCGTCACCGCGGTGCTCGCGGCGATCGTGCCGGTCGTCGTCGGCGTCGGCATCGGCGAGCGGCCGCATCTCACTGCGTGGTCCGGAATCGCGCTCGGCCTGGCCGCGGTGATCCTCGTCAGCCGTACCACCGACGCGCATCCGCACGGACGCATCGGCGCCCGCACGCTCGTCCTTGCCTTCATCTCCGGTCTCGGCTTCGGGCTCTACTTCGTGTTCCTCGCCCGCGCCGGTGATGACTCCGGCCTGTGGCCGCTGGTGATCTCCCGCTTCTCGTCCGCCCTGTTGATCTTGCCTTTGGCCCGGGCGCGGGGGGCCTTCGCGATCGTGCGGGGTCGGATGCTCGGGGTGATCGTGCTGGCCGGCGCCTGCGACGCGCTGGCCAACATGTGCTTCCTCATAGCGTCCCGGCACGGGCTGCTGTCGCTGGCGAGCGTCCTCACCTCGCTCTACCCCGCGGTCACCGTGCTGCTCGCGGTATCGGTGCTGCGCGAACACACCAGCTCGACGCAGCGGGTCGGGCTGGCGCTGGCGCTGGGGTCGATCGTGCTCATCACGGTCTAGCGCGCTTACAGTGTGGTTCTGGTGATCATCGGCGTCGTCGTCGTGCTGCTGCTGCTCGCGTTGCCCGTCGCGAAACGCCGCGAACAGCGCAAGGGCCGGCGGTCGAGCAGCTTGAGCGACGTCCGCTCGGCCATCCGGGCGGGCAAGGAGCACAAGTACGACGTCCAGCTGCGGGATCGGCCCAAGCCTCCAAGTCTCTGACCGAGTCGGCCGGCTCACTGCTTCCAGAGGCGTTCCAGCACCCGGTCGGTTGCGCGCCCGTCCTCGAGCCCGCAGTACCGGTCGCGGAACGTCGCGTAGGCCCCCGCGTGCCGTTCCTGGACGGCGTCGAGGTCGCGTAGTGCATCGGCGAGCTCGTCCGGTTCGCGGAGGAACGGCCCGGGCGCCTCAGCCGCCCCGAGAGTGCACGGCAGCGGCTTACAACTTGCGCGCGATCGTGAGCCCGTCGAACGCCGGCAAGACAACAACCTCGACCCGGTCGTCAGCAGCAACCTTGTCATTGAATGCCCGGAGGGCGAGCGCGTTCGCGTCGGTGACGCTCTCCTCGACAATCTCCCCGCTCCACAACACGTTGTCGGCGAGCAGGATGCCGCCTGCGCGAACTCGGGGAACAAGCTCGTCCCAGTAGGCGGCATAGCCGGGTTTGTCGGCGTCGATGAATGCCAGGTCGATGTCGGCTGACGCCGGCAGGGTCCGCAGGGTTTCGCGGGCCGGGGCGATGCGCAACTCGATGCGATCACGCAGGCCGGCGCGCTGCCATGCGCGCTGCGCGATGGCCGTCCATTCCTCGCTGATGTCGCAGCACAGCAGCGATCCGCCGTCCGCCAAGCCCCTGGCGATGCACAGACTGGAGTAGCCGGTGAAGGTGCCCACCTCCACCGCACGACGCGCTCCGACCAGTCGGGCGAGCATCGTCAGGAGCTGCCCCTGGTCGTCGCCGATCTGCATGCCTGCGACACCGCCGAGCGCCTGCGTCTGCGTCTGAAGTTCGGCCACGACATCGTCCGGCTGCCAACTGCCATGGCCTACGGCGTAGTCACGGACGGCGTCGGTGACCGTGAAGTTGCGCATGGGGTAAGGCTAGTAGCGACGCGTGCTGCCAGCCGTCGCATCGCAAGAGAGGCATGATCGTCTATGAAGAAATCTGCGACGCTTCGCGTGCTCGAGGACGGTCAGCCGATCGACTTCAGTTATGAGGCGATCCTCGACTATCACGGCCGCGAGGCACCCGCAGGCGTGGCGCACGCGCTGAAGGTAATGGAACGCGCCTTCCCGCTGCTCGACCCGAGCGGCCCGCTCGAGCGCCGCGAGGTCGTCATCAGCACGGCGTTTGCCGGACCGGGCGCGAGGGACGCGTTCGAGGCCGTGACCCGTGCGGTGACCGGCGATCGGTACACCGTCGACCCGCGCCTGGAGGCACCCGAGCGCGGCCGGAACCTGGCTAACTTCGTATTCCACCTGAGCTATCGCGGCAACGAGGTCCGCCTGCGGTTGCGTGCCGGTCACGTGAGCGAGGAGTTCGTCGACCTCGCGCAGGCCGACGACCTCAGTGCGGCGCAGGCCGATCGGCTGCGGGAGTTGAAACGCGAGATGAGCGAGCGACTACGCAGCCTGGACGCGACCGAGGTCTACGACGTCGTGGCTTCGTCGACCGGGGCGTAGACCAGGGTGTCGCTCGTCGACCGGGCCGAATCGCTGCGCTGCGCCGGCGCCGATGGGAAGGTCCGGTTGCGCATCATGGTTTTGCGCCATACGTATCCAGCTTGGCGAGGATGGGGCTGGCCAGGACTAGGACGCCGGCGATGACCGCGACGCCGACCAGGGCGATCGGCAGCGTTGCGGCCCCCGACACCAGACCGACCGCGGCGGGACCGAACACGAAGCCGAGGTAGGCGATGGTGATGACCGCACCGGTCGCGTTTCCGCGCGCGTCGGGCGCGCTCTGCCCGGCGAGCCCGATGAGGGTCGGCGCACACACGCTGGTGCCCAACCCGGCGACTGCGATGCCCAGCAGGACCAGCGCCGTCGACGGTGCCAGCGCGCCCAGCGCGCTACCCCCGGCAGCAGTAACGGCACCCAGCGCGAACAACGTGGCGGCCGGAACGGCATTGGTCAACGCGTGGCCGGCGAAGCGACCCGCTGCAGCAGAACTCGCGAACACCGCCGGTGCCAGCGCGGATATCCCCAGCGAGGCCCCGACGCTCGTGTGCAACTGGATGGCGCCCCAGGACTGCCACGCGTTCTCGACCAGATAGGCGAGGGCCGCGAGACCCCCGAGGATGAGCAGCTGCGGGGACCACCGGCGGTGTGGACCGGTCTGAGCGCGAACCTCGACCGGCGCTGGGGTACTGAGCTTGATACTCACCACGGCGGCAACTACCAGTAGCACTCCTATGGCGATCAGCGCCCAGGGCCGTCCACCCTCGCCGTTCCGGGCCGCAGCGGCGACGCCCAGACTGCTGGCCACGACCGCGACGGAGAAGACGCCGTGGGCAAGGTTGACGACCGCTCCGCCGCCGCCCTCCGCGCGGGTGGCCGCAGCATTGATCGCCGCGTCGGCCGCACCGGAACAGATTCCCACCACCAGCAACGCGATCGAGAGCTGGGCGACTCCGCGCGCGAACACCGTGAGGACGCCGGCTCCGGCCAGGGCGGCCGTCGACCACGCGACCACTCCCCGATCGAACCGATCGCTCAGCCGGCCCGCCCACCAGATCGAAGCCAGCGCGCCGCCGCCGACCCACAGCAACGCGAGGCCGAGCTCGGCGTCAGTGACCGCAGCGTGCGATTGCACCCGGGGAAGCGACGCGCCCCACGTGCCCCAGAACGCTCCGAATGCAGCGAACCCCACCAGCGCTCGTGACCGCCCAGGGACCGGTGACGAGGCAGCCATACGGTCACATTGTGCAGGTCACGGCGAGGACGATCGCCGCAAGACAGTCAGCGAACGTCCCGAAGGACCGCCACGTGCAACCTCGCGCCCTAGCTCTTGGGCGCACAGTAGGCCAGACTCTGCCTCACCGTTTCGGGGGGAACCATGGTCGCGAAGTCTCTGCGTTCGATCGTCCGGCTCTGCGTCGCCACAATGTGCACGCTCGTGCTCGGCTCGTGCAGTTCGAGCGGTGGGGGCAGTGACAATGGGAGCAGCGGAGGTGGCGGAACCGGCGCCGGCAGCACCGGCCGGCCACCACCGCCGCCGCCGCCGACCTACGACGCACTGGTCGATCCGAACGTCCTCGTCTGCCCGGATGTGGATGTCGAGTATCAGTCGCGCTATCCCGAGCGTTGGCGGGTCTGTGGACTACCCGATGGGCGAGCCGGTGCGCTCATCAACGTCTCCGACGACGTCGAGGTCTTCGCCGCGCCGCTGGACCTATCGGTGTCCGCCACACGCTACGACCGCACGTCACAGGGCTCGGTCATCCAGGCCACGCTCGACGAGCTGGCGCAGGCCGTCCACAACGGGACGATCACCGACTCGGCCGTCCCGGGCGCCGGTTACCGCTTCTACTACGCGCTCCCCGGAGATCGCTTCGGTTTCAGCGGGGACAACGAAAGTCTCAGCCGGACGCTGGCGTCCACGAGTCTGCTCGCGACTACGGAGGCAGGCATCGCCCGCACCATCGCCGCATCCGCCTACACCGCTGCGAGCACCGTTCGCCCGGACCAAACGCCCGCCCAGTTCGTGCTCGGCCTTGCCAACCCGATCTCTTCGTGCGCCAACGCAGCAGTCACCTTCGTCGGCCAATCGAACGCGCAGACCACGACGCTGACCGAGTTGGTCAAGACCACGATCAAGGGCACCAAGGCCTGCAAGTCAGCGATCGAGCTGCTGTCGGTGAGCGCCGAGGACCAGGCACTTCGCCGGGCAACCGAGAGCACCCTGGCGTTCCGAATCAGGACGATCGGCCGGCACGCGCTGGAGAACAAGGGCTTCTTCCACGACTTCGTCAACCTGACGCTGACCGGGCTGGGACACAAATAGCCCGAGGGGAAGCCGCGGCTCGTGCGCGCGGCGCGGCCGATCAGGAACGCGCGAGACGGCGGGCCAGGTAGCGGCCGGTGGCACTGCCCTTGGCCTTGGCGACCTTGGCGGGTGGACCGGTGACGACGACCCGTCCGCCCGCGTCGCCGCCGCCCGGGCCGAGGTCGATGACCCAGTCGGCAGTGGCGATCGCGTCGAGGTCGTGCTCCACCAGGACGACCGTGTTCCCGGCCGCGACGAGGCGGTGCAGCTGTTGCAACAGCAGCGCAATGTCCGCCGGGTGCAGCCCGGACGTCGGCTCGTCGAGCAGGTAAAGGGCGTGGCCGCGACGGGCGCGCTGCAGCTCGGTGGCCAGCTTGATGCGCTGCGCTTCGCCACCGCTGAGCTCCGTCGCCGGCTGCCCCAGCCGCAGGTACCCCAGCCCCACGTCCCGTAGCGTCTCGAGGCTTCGGGAGGCCGCCGGGACGTCGGCCAGGAACTTGGCCGCGTCGTCGACGGACAGCGCCAACACGTCCGCGATGTTCCGGCCACGGTGGGTCACTTCGAGCGTGTCGGCGTTGTACCGCGCGCCGTGGCAGGTTGGGCACTCGGCGTACGTGCCGGGCAGGAACAGCAGCTCGACGGCGACGAACCCCTCCCCCTGGCAGGTCTCGCACCGTCCTTCGGCGACGTTGAAGGAGAACCGGCCGGCCGTGTACCCGCGCGCCGCCGCCTCATCCGTCGCGGCGTACAGCCTGCGCACCGCGTCGAACATCCCCGTGTACGTGGCCAGATTGGACCGGGGCGTGCGGCCGATGGGCCGCTGGTCGACCAGGACCAGCCGGTCGAACGACTCGAGCCCCGACGCCTCCTGAACGTCGACCTCGAGCTCCGCCGCGTCGGGATCGTCGGGCGTCAGTCCGAGATGGCAGCGCACGAGCTCGGCGAGCACCTGGGTGACCAGCGTCGACTTCCCGGAGCCGGACACCCCGGTCACCGCCGTCAGCACGCAGAGCGGCACGTCAACCGATACGTCATCCAGGTTGTGCCGAGAAACCCCGCGCAGGTGCAACCAGCCCTGCGGCGTGCGCCGGTGATGGTCGAACGGCCGGGCCCGCCCGAACAGGTACTGGCTGGTCGCGGATGCCTCGACCGGCTCGAGACCCGGGACGGGGCCGGAATACAGCACCCGTCCGCCGCCCTCCCCCGCCCCCGGACCGATGTCGACCACCCAGTCCGCCCGCCGCACGACGTCCATGTCGTGCTCCACGACGAACAGCGAATTGCCCGACGCTTTCAGGCGATCGAGCACGTCCAGCAGCGGCTCCGCATCAGCTGGGTGCAGACCGGCGGAGGGCTCGTCGAGCACGTAGACGACGCCGAACAGTCCCGAGCGCAGCTGGCTGGCGATCCGCAGGCGCTGAGCCTCGCCCGGAGACACGGTCGTCGAGGGACGGCCGAGGCTCAGGTAGCCGAGCCCCAGGTCGAGCAGCACCTCGACGCGGGCGACCAGGTCCACGCAGATCCGGACCGCGACCTCCGTCGCCTCCCCCGACTGCGCGCTCGAGGTCGCGGCCCCGGCCTCGGACAGCCCCGCGGTGGGCCGCAGCAGCGTCACGACCTCGGTGAGGGGCATCGAGTTGACCTCGGCGATGGAGCGGTCGGCGAAGGTAACGGCGAGCGCCTCAGGTCGCAGCCCACTGCCGTTGCAGTCGGGACACGGCACGCTCCGCACGAACCGCATCGCCCGCTCACGCATCCGCTCGCTCTTGGAGTCGGCGAGGACATGCATGACGTGCTTGCGAGCGCTCCAGAACTGCCCGTAGTAGCCGTAGTCGATGCGGTCGCGCTCGGGCTTGATCAGGACGGACGGTTGCTCGTCGGTGTAGAGCAGCCAGTCGCGGTGCTTCTTCTTGAGCCGACGCCAAGGCTTGTCGATGTCGATCCCCAGCCCGCTCGCGATGCTGCGCAGATTGGCGCCCTGCCAGGCGCCCGGCCAGGCCGCGATGGCGCCGTCCCGGATGCTGAGCGACGGATCCGGGACGAGCAGCTCCTCGGTGACGTCGTGCACGAGACCCAGGCCGTGGCAGCGCGGGCAGGCGCCGGCCGCGGTGTTGGGCGAGAACGCCTCGGCCTCCAGCCGGGGGGCGTCCGCAGGGTAGGTTCCGGCGCGCGAATAGAGCATGCGCAGGAGGTTGGACAGCGTCGTGATGGTGCCCACCGTCGACCGCGAGCTCGGCGCGCCGCGGCGCTGTTGCAGGGCCACGGCCGGCGGCAGCCCGGTGATCTCCTGCACGTGCGGTGCCCCGACCTGCTGCAGCAACCGGCGTGCGTACGGCGCGACCGACTCGAAGTAGCGGCGCTGCGCCTCTGCGTACAGCGTGCCGAAGGCGAGCGAGGACTTCCCCGAACCCGAGACACCGGTGAAGGCGACCATCGCGTCCCGAGGAAGGTCGACGTCGACGTACTTCAAGTTGTGCTCGCTGGCGCCCCGGACATGCACGAAGCCGTCAGTTGCGTCGTCCCTCATTGCCGCTACCTACCCATTGACGCGGCGGCGGTTGCGCACCAGATCGGTGGCGCCGACCACCGTCGCCAGGGCGACGAAGGCGAGGGCGGCGACAACCGCCGCTCGCAGAGCGTGGTCATAGCGCTCCGACGTCGTCCCGGGGCCGCCGAGATTGGCGAAGAAGACGGCGCCGATCACGGCTTGGCCGATGGCCAGCCCGATGCGCTGCGCGGTCTGGAGCACCCCGCCGGCCGTGCTCCCCGCCACCGGATCGACCTCCATCAACGTGAGCGCCTGGTTGGGCGTGATGAGCGCCCCGGAACCGGCCCCCATGACGAAGAGCGCCGGCGCGAACACGACCGCGACGCCAGAGCTGGGCGCGTCTGCCGCGAGCAGCGCCAACGCGATCGCGCCAATGCCGAACGTCACGGTCGCAGCGACGACAAGAGGTCGACCGATCCGGGTCACCACCCGACCCGCCAGCGGAGCGGCGACCCCGCTGCCGAGTGCGTAGGCGGTGACACCCAGGCCGGACTCCAGCGCCGTGTAGCCGAGCCCTTGTTGGTAGTACAGCGCGAGGACCAACGTCAGCCCCGCCATGGCCGGAAAGAACACGAGCGCGAGCAGCACGCCCGAGCTGTACGACGGCACGCGGAACAAATGCAGGTCGACGAGTGGGTCGCTCCGCGACTGGGTCAAGCGGCGCTCGCGGCGCACGAACACCACGATCAGGACCAGGGCGGGTAACGCGAGCCAGACCAGACGCCGGTCGTGAAGCGCGTCGTATTCCACCGCCGCGAAGAGCACGCAGAAGGTTGCCACGCCCAGATAGCCCGCGCCCAGAACGTCCAGCCGGTGCCGGCCACCGGCGGGATCTCTTGGCAGCAGCCGACGGCTCAGCATGATCACCGCGATCCCGATGGGAACGTTGATGAAGAACACCAGGCGCCAGCCCTCGTGCTCGCCGCCGAGGGCGATGAGCGCGCCGCCCAGAACCGGTCCCAGCGCGGTGCCGACGCCGACCGTCGTGCCGAGGACGCCGAAGGCGCGGCCGCGCTCGTTGCCCGGGAACAGTTGCTGTACCAGGCCCGAGACCTGCGGATTGATCAGGCCTCCGGCCACCCCTTGGAGCACCCGCGCCGCGATGAGCACACCGGCGGTGGGGGCGAGCCCGGCAAGCATGCTGGTGGCCACGAAGCCGACCACCCCGACCTGAAACATCAACCGCCGGCCGTGGTCGTCGCCGAGCCGGCCGGCGAGCACCGGCACCAAGCCGAACGCAAGCGTGTACCCGCTCACCACCCATTGCAGCTGCGCCGATGTCGCATCCGTGGCCCGACCGATCGACGGCAGTGCGACGTTGGTGACACTGACGTCCAGCAGCGTCATGAACAGCGCGCAGCAGCACGTGAGCAAAGCGACCCATCGCCGCGGATCCAGCTCGGGCTCGGCGACCTCCGGCATGATCGAAGCGTATGGGTACCCGGTTGCCGATTCAGTTGTGGGAGTCGCCGGTGCGCGCTCTCCTTGATCGTGGAACGGGCGCGGGACAGATGGCGCTGGTGATCGCATTCGTCAGCCAGCGCGAGTACCGCTCGAGGGGCCATTCGCCGGCCTGCACTGCGACATCCACCACGCCGTGTGCGACCAACCGCTCTTGACCGCGGTCAAGGGCATCAGAGCCTCGCCGCCAACCTCGTCACCAGCGTCATGTTGCGAGCGGTCGTCGGAATGTCAGGCAACGCCTGCTTCCACTTCGCCGGTCCCAGCGTTGTCTCGGTCGACTTGGCGCGGATGAGCCAGTGCACATCGCGGCCCAGGACGACCACCTGGTCACGGTCGTTGGAAAGGCCTTCGACCGCTCGTTTCTGACGCGCGGTGAGGCGGGTGAGCGGCAGCAGCGCGAAATGGGTATGGCCGGCGGCGATCGCACCGAAGGGCTTGGCGGTCGCCAACGCGGTTACCTGCGCCGCGGTACGAACGAACGTCGTGAGCTCGAAGCCGAACTCCTGCTCCAGCCTCGAGCGAATCCCTGCCTCGTGCTCGCCCGCCCTTCCCGCGGCGCTGAAGAGAAGGTTTCCGCTGTTCGCGTAGCTGTCGACGTCGTCGAAGCCGAGCTCCGCCAATGCCTGCCTGGCGGTGGCCATTGGCACCGTCCGCCCGCCGACGTTCACCGCGCGGAGGAATGCCACGAAGCGCGCCACACCCCTATCCCACCACGCGTCTCACCACACCGCTGCGCGCCGACGACGACGTACGGTGTCCTGGAGAACCAGGGCGGCTGAATCCGGGAGCGCATCGTGGCACTGAGTGACTTCCCCCGCCATCCGCTGCTGTTCGGGCCGAGCCCGGTACATCCCCTCGAGCGGCTGTCCGACCACCTCGGCGGCGCTCGGATCTGGGCCAAGCGTGAGGATTGCAACTCTGGCCTCGCGTTTGGCGGCAACAAGACACGCAAGCTCGAGTACCTCGTGCCTGATGCCCTCGAGCAGGGCGCGACGCATCTGGTCTCAATTGGCGGCGTGCAGTCGAACCACACGCGGCAGGTCGCCGCCGTCGCCGCCAAGCTTGGGCTCAAGGCGCGCCTGGTGCAGGAGAGCTGGGTCGATTGGCCGGACTCGGTGAACGACCGGGTCGGCAACATCCTGCTGTCGCGGATCATGGGCGCGCACGTCGAACTCGTCGACGCGGGGTTCGGAATCGGGTTCAAGGAGAGCTGGGAGAACGCGCTCGAGCAGATCCGTTCCTCAGGCGGTGTCCCCTACGCCATCCCGGCCGGCGCGTCCGACCACCGCCTCGGCGGGTTGGGCTTCGCGAACTGGGCTCACGAGGTGGAGCAGCAGGAGCACGAACTCGGCGTCTTCTTCGACACGGTGATCGTCTGCAGCGTCACAGGCTCCACGCAAGCCGGGATGATCGCGGGCTTCGCCGGGCAGGATCGGCCTCGTCGGGTGCTGGGCATCGACGCTTCGGCGAAGATCGACGAGACCCGGGCACAGGTGGAAAAGATCGCCCGCAACACCGCCGACCTCATCAACTTGGGGCGCGACCTGCATGACGAGGAGATCACCGTCCTCGATGGCTGGGCCGGGGACTACTACGGCATCCCCGTCGCGTCGACGCTCGATGCCATCCGGCTGACCGGCAGCCTCGAAGGCGTGATCATCGACCCCGTCTACGAAGGCAAATCGATGGCGGCGCTGATCGACCTCGTTCGCAGCGGCCAGATCGCCCCAACCACGAACGTGCTCTACGCCCACCTCGGCGGCCAGCCCGCTATCAACGCCTACAGCGCGCTGTTCAAGAACTGATCGGCCCCGGGCAGGCGCGGGAGGTTACGGGCGCAGGAGGGACTTGATGGCGCGGCGTTCGTCCATGGCCGCGTAACCCTCGGCGACCTGCTCCAGCGGCAGGGTCAGGTCGAAGACCCGCCCCGGATCCACGGCGCCCCTGAGGATGAGACCAACCAGGTCCGGCAGGAATCGGCGCACCGGCGCGGGGCCGCCCTGGACCCGGACGTGCGAGTAGAACAGCTCCTCGCCGTCGATGGAAACACCGTGCGGGACGCCGACCACGCCCACGCCGCCACCGGGACGAGCCGACCGCAGCGCCTGACTCATCGACTCGCTCGTGCCGACGCATTCGAGCACGGCATCGGCTCCGACGCCGTCGGTGAGCTCTTTGATCTTTGCGACGCCGTCGTCGCCTCGTTCGGTGACGATGTCGGTGGCGCCGAACTCGGTGGCGAGCTTCTGCCGCGATTCGTGCCGACTCATCGCGATGATCCGCTCCGCGCCGAGCTGCTTGGCCGACAGGACGCCGAGCAGGCCGACGGCGCCATCGCCGACGACTACGACCGTGTCGCCGGTCCCCACGCCGGCGGCGACGGCGGCCCACCAGCCGGTGCCGAAGACATCGGACGCACTCAGCAGGCTTGGGACAAGTGAGTCGTCGGGAGCCGATTGGGTGGCGAGCAGCGTGCCGTCGGCCAGCGGAACCCGCAGCAGGTCGGCTTGAGCCCCGCCGACGAACTCGCGATGCCGACAATTGCTCTGGAACCCGGCTCGGCAGTGCGGGCAGGTGTTGTCAGAGGCGAAGAAGCTTCCGATGACGAACTGGCCCGGCTTGATGTTGGTTACTCCCGTGCCGACGTCTTCGACGATGCCGACGTACTCGTGGCCCATCGGGGTGGGTTGGTCGACGGGGTTGATCCCGCGGTACTCCCACAGGTCAGAACCGCACACGCAGGCGGCGGTGAGCCGGATGATCGCGTCGGTCGGGGCGGTGATCGTCGGGTCGTCGACCTGCTCCAGGCGGATGTCGCCCGGGGCGTGAATAATGGTGGCGCGCATCGTGCACTCCCCTGGTTGGTGTCGTTTGCTCGGGCCGGGCCTTGTTCGCATCAGCAATGCAACCCCTCATCACCCGCGTGCGGGAGGTCGCGTTCACAGGGGGTACAAGCTCAACCTCCCTCCGTACCGTCGGGGACGTAGCGTGGACGGCGTGGACAACCGAGCCGAGATCAAGGAGTTCCTTGCCACGCGCCGCGCCAAGATCACGCCCGAGCAGGTCGGACTGCCGGCCGGCGGCGGCACCCGGCGCGTCCCCGGGCTGCGTCGGGAGGAGGTTGCCGTCCTCGCGGGCGTGAGCACCGACTGGTACATCCGGCTGGAGAAGGGAAACATCAGCGGCGTTTCCGACGACGTCCTCGATGCTGTCGCGCGAGCCCTACACCTCGACGAGGCCGAACGCGAGCACCTGTTCAACCTCGCCCGCGCCGCCCGCTCTGCCCGTGTGCCCCGCCGCGCCACCAAACCCCAGGTACGTCCGAGCGTGCAACGCATCCTCGACTCGATGGCCGGCACGCCCGCGTTCGTCCGCAATGGACGGCTGGACATCCTTGCCATCAACGACCTCGGTCGTGCCCTGTACTCGGCGGTCTTCGACGAACCGCGACGGCCCGCGAACATCGCCCGGTTCAACTTCCTCGACCCGCGGGCGAACGATTTCTACCCGGACTGGGACGATGCCGCGAACACCACGGTCGCGCTGCTACGCACCGAGGCCGGCCGTGATCCGCACAACCGCGAGCTGACCGACCTCATCGGCGAACTGGCCACCCGTAGCGGCCAGTTCCGCACCCGGTGGGCCGCCCACAACGTCCGACAGCACCGCAGCGGCCTCAAGCACTTCCACCACCCCGTCGTCGGCACCCTCGATCTCGCGTTCGACGCGATGGATCTACCCGGCGAACCCGGCCTCACCCTCACCGCGTACACCGCCGAACCGGGGACGCCGTCGCACGACGGGCTCACCCTGCTCGCCAGCTGGGTCGCCACCGCCGAGCGCGCGACCACCGCCGACAGCGACCGGCGCACCAGCTAGCCGGCTGCCGCGTCCACACCTCGCCCGGCCGGAAGAACGGAGCACACGATCATGGAGCGCAAACCCGTCAGTCCCACTGCCAAGGCACCGGCGAAGGCGTTCACCGGCGACGTCTACGTCAACGCGATCAAACAGCCCGAGGAACCGTCGCGATTGGTCGTCGCTCTCGTCCGCTTCACCCCAGGAGCCCGCACCAACTGGCACTCCCACGCTCTGGGCCAGACGCTGCTGTGCACCGACGGCGTCGGCCTCGTCGTCACCCGTGACGGCACCGTCATTCGCATGCGCCCCGGCGACATCGTCTGGACCCCAGCCGGTGAGGACCACTGGCACGGCGCCACCACCGAAAACATGATGTGCCACTACGCAATGCTCGAAGGGACCAGCGACGGCGACGGCACCACCTGGCTCGAACCCGTCACCGACGAGCAGTACCAAGCCGCAGGCCGCGCCTGATTGCCCCACGCCGAGTCAACACGTCAGCGAGGAGCAGAATAAGCGACGTGCACGCGTCGTCTTCAGGCGCGAGAAGGTGGCTGACCGCGGTCGTCCTGGCCGCGATCAGCGCCACCGCGCTGGTGGCCTGCAGCTCGACGACGAACGCGAAGGCTCCGTCGTCGTCGACGTCGTTGCCTATCTCGACGTCGACCTCGGTCAGCGCCCCGACGTCGCCCGCCACCTCCAGCGCCGGAGTGACCACCGTGACGGACAAGTCGTCGGGAACGACGATGTCGCTGCACGTCGGTGACCGGCTGCGGGTCGTGCTGGGGAGCACCTACTGGCGCTTCCGCGGTCTGCCGACGAACCCCGCGGTGAAGTCAGCCGGATCGACGTCGATCAGGCCTGACCGCGATTGCCTGCCCGGCGGCGGCTGCGGAACCGTCGTCCACCAGTACTCGGCGATCGGTACTGGACGAGCGACGATAACCGCGACCCGGACATCGTGCGGCGAGGCTATGGCCTGCTCGCCCGAGCAGGGCAAATTCACCTTGATCGTGAGCGTCTCCGCCTGAACGGACGGCGGAAGTTCAAGGTCGCTTCCCCCACCTCAGGAGCTGAGGAAGTCTGTTCGAGCGCTGCCCAGGGCCTCGGTGTGGGTCACAATAGGGACGTGATCTCGCTGACGAGCTTGGGGCGGATCGCACGCGCCGGGGGTGGACGCGGCGTGGCCGTCGTCCGGCGGCAGCGCGCGCGGCAACGCCGAGGGGCCAGTTGGGAACAGCTGTCGGCCGCCGAGAAATCGATCGTGCGCGACGCCGACGACGTCCTGGCGGCTCGGCCGTCGGCGGCATTGGCCGTTCTGGTCGGCGAGAATCCCACGCCGCTCGCGTCGGCTCTGGCGGCGGGCTATCCCCGAGCGACAATCACGTCCATCCCTGTCGCGTCGGAGTCCCCTTCCCTGCACGTCAGGCTGGCTGCCGCCGGTCCGTTCCGCGCGATCGTCGTCGCCACCGATGTTGGACCGGCGGGCGAGGATCTGGCTGCGCTCTACCGCTCCGTCCTCTTCCATCTGGTACCGGGCGGGCGCTTGCTGATGACGGACTTTCACCCCGGGCGCCCCGCTCCCGAGGGGCTGTGGCCGACCCTCCACCGTCTGGTCGCGCTACGCGAGGGGGGCGCGCTCTCGCCCGTCGACGCCGACGAGCGCGCCCTTGCCGCCGCGACCAAGCGCATAGTCGTCAACGGCACGCGCCTCGCGGTGACCAACGGGACTGCGTCGCTGGCCAAGTTGCGTGAGAACGAGGTCGATTTCGTGCTCCGCCACCGCGGCGGGCGGGACGGGCAGGTCCTGGAATACATCGAAGCAGAGAGCTTCGAGCGCCGAGGGGTGATCCGCGATCACCGCGAGGGGACCCGACAGCGCGAGGCCGAGACCATGGCGGTACCGCGCTTGTCGCTGCGCCAGTACCCGTCGGCGTATTGCGTACCCCGTCAGATCACGGTGTCGGGCAATCTGCTGCTCCCTGACACGTACCGCCACCACCTCTGGGGACGTTTGGCGACCTCGGGGACGACGGAGATCTCGCCACTGTTCGCGCAGGTCCAGATGGACCTGCGCAAGGCGCGCGACGTCGACGGCAGCGTCTTCCAATGGGACTCGGAGTGGTCTGGCCACTTTGGTCATTTGATGACCGAGCAGCTGTCGCGGCTGTGGGCATGGCGCAGCGCGAAGGAACGATTCCCTGACCTGCGGCCCGTCCTCTACAAGAAGCGTGAGTCAGACGAGATCGCCACGTGGGAGCGCGGCCTATTGGAATCTGCCGGCATCAACGCGAACGAGGCCATGGTCATCGCCGGACCGATCCGGGCCGAACGGGTCATCGCGGCGACTCCGATGTACTCGATGCCCTCCTACGTGAGCCCGCGCATCGCCGAGGTCTGGGACGACGTGGGACGCCGCGCGCAGGTCCTGGCGGGTTCCTCCACGTCCCCGTCCCGCATCTTCGTCAGCCGCCGACGCAAAGGGCGCTGGTGCCACAACCGCGACGACCTCGAAGGCACTTTCGTCGAGGCCGGTTTCACGGTCGTGTTCCCCGAAGACCTGCCGTTCGTCGAGCAGGCCGTCCTGTTCCGCAATGCAGAGATCGTCGCCGGCTACGCGGGCAGCGCAATGTTCACCCTCGCCCTGTGCGACCCGAAGCGGGTGCTGCTCGTGTGCTCGGAGGGCTACATTCCGCACAACGAGTTCATGATCACCGCAGTCAGAGGGCACGAGCTCGACGTCTTCTGGAGCGTGCCGGACGGCGCGGAGGTCAACCGGGCCTTCAAATTCGACTTCGACCGCGAAGGCCGTCACCTGCACCGCGTGCTGGCCGAGCTGGGCGGGGATGGGTCGTCGCCCGGATCGGGGTGACGATCAGCTACCAAGGCCCGCGCGGCGCCGGCGCTGTCGCAGCACGGTCATCAGGGTGGCCAGCCCCAGTCCCACCGCGAGCGCGATCAGCCAGGGGACCCAGAAGCCGATGGAGTCGGTGTGCACGCCGTCGTTGTGGGCCGGTCCCCAGCCGACCATCGCCACCGCCAGCGCCCAGAGTGCAACGACGACGACAAGGGCAAGCCGTCGGGTGAGAAGAAGTCCGGCGGCGATCGCCAGGATCACAAATGGAATGTCCATGATCAGTCCTTCGGTCCGGTGCGTCGGCTCCGTCGGTGGAGCCGTGCTGACTGCGCCAGCCTGCTGTAGGCAGTGCCGTGCCGGCGTCAGGTGCTCGGCGGATTTCCTGCTCGCCGGTGTCCCTCCCCAGGGGGACCCGCCATCCTTCCCGAGGAGGGTTCCACATTCCGGAGCGGGCCGTACCGTTCACGGGTGACCATGATGGGCGTTGCGCGGCGCGCCGCCGCCCAGCCGCTGCTCGTGGATGGGGTCATTGCCGTCCTGCTGACCGTCATAGCGCAAGCTCAGGCCGCCGCGAACGTGTCCCTCGTCGACCGGGGTCTGCTGCTGGTCATGACCGGGGTGGTGGCGGTTCGTCGGCGGGCACCGTTGTTCACCGCGCTGACGGTGGCTGGTGCAGCCGCGCTGATGGCAATCACCCCGCAGCAGCCGTCGGTGTTCGGCGAGTACCTCGCGCTCATTCTTACCGCCTATACCGTTGCCGAACGGCGCTCGATCAGGTTCGCCGTTGTCGGCGGCCTGGCCGTGGTGGGCGGCGTCATCGTGCACGACTTGGCGTCCCCCGACTATGACACGGCCAGCGCGATCGCCGGCGACCTGGTCGTTCCCGTCCTGATCTGGGGACTCGGACGGGTCGTCCATTTCCAGAACGCACGGGCCGACCGTGCGCAGGTACTCCTGCAGCAACTGGAGCACGACCAGGCCGACCTCGCTCGCCGAGCCGTGGCGGCGGAGCGGGCACATTTGGCCCGCGAGCTGCACGACATCGTGACGCACAGCCTCAGCGTGGTGGTCATTCAATCCCAAGGAGCGCAGCGCGTCCTCGACGGGCCCGAGCCCCAGGTTCGACGCTCGCTCGCCGACATCGAGACCGCTGGTCGCACCGCGTTGACCGAGATGCGCCGCCTGCTCGGCCTGTTGCGGGAGGACGAGCTCACTCACGCTGTCGGACCGGGCCTCGCCGACATCTCCGACCTGCTTGCACAAGTACGGGCCGCGGGTCTTACGGTGCAGTTCACCGAGAGCGGCGCGGCCGGCCGCGTGGACCCGGCGGTCGAGCTGTCCGTCTACCGGGTCGTGCAGGAGGCGATGACCAACGCGTTGAAGTACGCGCCCGGATCGACCGTCACGGTCCGGATCGACCACGACACCGACAGCATCGATGTCCACGTCCTCAATGACGGCGCGGGACCGCCGTCGCCTCGTGCAGGGGGGCACGGACTGCTCGGAATGCGCGAACGGGTCAGTCTGTACGGGGGGACGCTCGAGGTGGGAGCGCTCGAGAACGGCGGGTTCGGAGTCCGCGCCAGGCTCCCGCTCAGGGAGGCGTGAAGTGATACGAGTGCTGATCGCAGACGACCAGGACATGGTGCGAACGGGGCTGCGATTGATCCTCTCGCGCGAGACCGACATCGAGGTCATAGCGGACGCGGGCAACGGTGCGGAAGCGGTAGAGATTGCTCGCCGACTGCGTCCCGACGTCGTTCTGATGGACGTGCGAATGCCGGTGATGGAGGGCATCGCGGCGACGGCAATACTTGCCGAGGACGCTGGATCGACCGCACGGGTGCTGATCCTGACGACCTTCGACGATGAGGCGCTCGTCTACGACGCCCTCGCCGTCGGCGCCTCGGGCTTCCTCCTCAAGGACGCGCCCGCCGACGACCTCATCGCCGCGATCCACATACTGGCCCGCGGGGAATCGATCCTGGCCCCGGCGATCACCCGCCGCCTCATCGACAAGTTCACTCGCCAGCAGCCCCGGGCGCAGGAGACACAGTCCGTGGAGCGGCTCACCGCTCGAGAACGAGAGGTGCTGCGAAGCATGGCCGACGGGCTCAACAATGCCGAGATCGCACAGTTCTTCACCATCGGCGAGGCGACCGTCAAGACACACGTCGCCCGAATCCTCCAGAAACTCGACGCCCGCGACCGCGTCCAGGCCGTCATCGCCGCCTACCGGTCAGGCCTCGCGTACGAACCCCCGGCGTCCCGGGACTAGAGCGTGTCTGACAAATGCCGGGTCCAGGCGATGACGGCGTTGAGGACTGCTGCCGCACGGTAGACAGTGGCGAGTTTGTCGTAGCGGGTGTCCGACGTACGCCTTCTGGCGCACCGACGGCCGCCCGACGGCGCAATGGACCCGTCCCGGCGTTACGCCCGTCGGCCGGCCGATCGACCTCCACGAGCTGGGCGTAACACAATCGGGCCGGTAAACGGTCTACACCGTGCGGGTCTGATTCCGCTCCGCGCAGGGGTCGGACGTCGCCCACCGCTCCGCTGTGGTGCGGCTGGCACTTCTCAGAGGGAGGGCTACATGCTGATCAATCGGAACAGGGTCGGGGCGGCGGTTGCCGGGTTGGCTCTGGTGGGCGGCGCGGCGGTGGCGGCGGCGCCGGCGTCGGCCGCCCAGACGATGCAGCCCCTGCGGTGTGACGGGCAGCAGCTCACCGTGCGCGTCAACGACAACCACAGCAGCGACCATGGCGGCTGGGGCGCAGCGATTGTCGTCAGCGGCGGATCCGGGCATCTCATCCCGACAAGCTTCAGCGGATCGCTCTATGACGTGACGACCGAGACGACCATTTTCACCTTCAGCCAGGTCAAGGGCGGCGGTCACGCCAACCGCCACCAGCCGACGGTCACCTGCGCGGACAGCGAGACGCTGACATTGGGTGAGTTCGCCGAGCCGGGCGATACGTTGCCCCCGGGAACGTCGACCGACGACGTCGTCGTGTTCACGATCAGCGTGACAGCAGTCCACAAGGGCTGACCGCAGCGTTGCCCCGGCTGGATTCGCTCTGGCCGGGGTCCTCGCTTTCTCGGCAGCCCCGATTCGTCGCCCGAGCCCGACCAGCTTCATTCAGGCTGCGAGAGGGCCGCGCACTGGTCGTGCACGCGGTCGGCGTGGGGGTCGAACACATGATCTGGCCAGGCCCGCACCGCCGTGCCGCACAGCGCGTAGGCGAGCACGCCCCCAGCGCGATTGAGGGGCGAGGCGGGATCCACACCATGCGCCAGTCCGACCGGCTGCACCTTGATGCCGTGCTCGGTGAAGGTCGACTCCTCGGTCTCACTCCCGAGCATGCAATACATGGCCGCAGTGTCGCAGCACCGCTCAGGATGGGTGGGCCGGTCGTCCCGCTGTTCGCGGCCGTCAGCGAGCCAACTGGTCGACTGCGGCGGCAAAGATCCGGGGTGCTCGGGCGGCCATGGGCACGATCCGACGGCTCGTCGCCCCGTAGGTGCGGGCCCACAGCAGCCCTTCGGTGATCCACCGCGAGCGGCGGGACACTCGGGCCCAGGCGCGTTCGTAGTCCTGCGGCCGGTCGCGCCGGAGGCACCGAACGAGCTCGCGGGCCGCGCCGAGCGACAGGGCCAGACCCTCACCGGTGAGCGCGTCGACGTAGCCCGCGGCGTCGCCGACGAGCAGGACTCGGCCGGCGACCCGGGCCGTGCAGCGCTGGCGCAGCGGCCCAGCTCCGCGGACGTCCGAAATGGGCTGCCCGGTCCGCAGCCGTGCGGCGAGCGCGGGGAAGGCCGCGAGCTGGTCGTCGAACCCGCCCCGGCGTCCGCTGAGGACGGCCACGCCGATGGTGTCCGGCGACACCGGCGTCACGTACGCCTCGGCGCCGGTGGACCACACCACCTCGACCGTGTCAGCCACCGCCGGCATGGCAAAGTGCCGGCGCAGACCCCACCGCGGGGCCCGATGGTCGACCGCGTCGAGGCCGAGGGCCGCGCGCAGCGGGGAGTGCAGGCCGTCCGCGGCGACCAGGTACCGGGCACGGAACCCGCCGGCCGTGACGGTGTCGGTCGACTGGCGGACGTCGGTCACCGTGCCGCGCACGATCGTCACCCCGGCGGCGAGGGCCGCGGCGCGCAGGTCGTCGTGCAACACCGTCCGTCGCACGCCACGCCCGGCACCGCGCCGGAACCGGGCTACTGCGGTGGCGTCGTCCTGCCGGTAGGTGATGCCGGTGATCGGGGCACCGGCCGGGTCCACGCCGAGGTCTTGCAGCGCCCGCAAGGCGCCGGGCATCAGGCCCTCGCCGCACGCCTTGTCAATCGTGCCGGGCCGTTTCTCGACGAGCACGACATCCAGGCCGGCGTGGGCGGCGCCGAGCGCCACCGCCAGCCCGGCCGGTCCGCCGCCGGCGATCAGCACGTCATGCATAGGCCGACTGCAGCGCCGCGTTCTCGGCCCGGATCCGGATCCGCATCAGCTCGGCATTGAGCAGTGTGAAGGCCAGCGCGGTGATCCAGGCCGAATGCACCAGTGGCAGCGCTATCCCCTCGGCCACGACCGCGACGTAGTTCGGATGCGGCAGCCTCCGGTACGGCCCGGAGGACACCCGCTGCAGCCCGGGGACGACGACGATCCGGGTGTTCCACTGGTGGCCGAGGGTCCGGATGCACCACCAGCGCAGTGCCTGGGCGAGCACGACGACCGCCAGCATGGGCCAGCCCAACGCGGGGACGAACGGGCGGTCGGCCAGCCAGACCTCGAGCAGGCACCCGGCGAGCAGGCCGGTGTGCAGCACCACCATGAACGGGTAGTGCCCGAAGCTCGTCTCCCGTCCGCCGTGCTGCAGGCTCCAGGCCAGGTTGCGCTTGGCGACGACAAGCTCGATGAGGCGTTCCATCGCGACCAACCCGACGAGGACGGTGTACCAGCCCGCAGTTACCACCGCAGCAGCACCAGCTCGGCGCAGAACCCCGGCCCCATCGCCATCAGCACGCCCCAGTCGCCGGGTGCCCCCGGGCGTTCGTCCAGCGTGTCGCGCAGCACGTGCAGCACCGAGGCCGAGGACAGGTTTCCGATGCGGTTCAGCGAGTTCCAGGTCATGAGCAGGTCGGTCTCGGTGAGGCCGAGCGTCGACTGGATCGCCTCGATGACCTTGGGGCCGCCGGGATGGCAGACCCACCGAGCGACGTCGTCGACCTGCAGACCGTGTCGGGCGAGCAGGCCGGCGACGTCATCGGCCAGATACTTCACCACGAGGTCCGGGACCTCGACGCCAAGGACGATCTTCAGTCCGCCGGCGCCGACGTCCCATCCCATCGCTCGTTCGGTGTCGGGGTAGAGATGGCTGATCGAGTCGACCACCCGCGGGCCGCGCCCGGCCGCCGGATGCTCGGCACCGACGGCGACGACCGCGGCCGCGCCGTCGCCGAACAGGCCGGACGCCACCATGTTGGCCGCGGTCGGGTCGTCGCGCTGGACGGTGAGCGAGCAGAGTTCGATCGACACCAAGACCCCGACCCCCCCGGGCGAGCCACGAAGGAAATCGTGCAGCCGGGCGATGCCGGCGGCCCCGGCCAGACAGCCGAGCCCGAACAGCGGCACCCGCTTCACGTCCGGACGCAGCCCGATCTGCGCCGCGATGCGAGCGTCGATCGACGGGACTGCGACACCGGTGACCGTGGTGAACAAGATCAGATCGACGTCGGCCGGGGTCAGCCTGGCCGCTGTGAGCGCGCCGAGCAGCGCCTCGCTGCCCAGATCGACCGCGGCCGGGATGAACGCATCGTTGGCCGCAGCGAAACCCTCGAGCTCGGCGTAGCGCTCAATTGGCAGCGCGAGGTGGCGGGTGGCCACCCGCGCGCTGTCATGCAGCCTGCGCACCACCGCGTGGGATCGGCCCCCGGGCAGGCAGAGCTTGGCGAACAGGTCGGTCAACTCGGCCTGCGGGTATCGGTGGACGGGCAGCGCCCCATGGACCGCGGCCAGCGTGGTCGCGCCGTCGATCGCGATGGGTGGACCTACGCTCGGCATATGTCCGGCATACCCTCCCCGGTCAGCTGCCCATCGGATGGGCTCTTGCGCAGTAACCGAAGGATGGCACGGTGAAGCTGAAACTGGACCTCCACGACCTCTACAACCGCGGCGAGGAGATCGAGAAGGCGCTCCGCGCGATCATCGACGAGGCGATCGAGAAGAAGGCGCCGCTCGTGGAGATAATCCCGGGCAAGGGGTCAGGGCAGCTCAAGAAGCGGGTCCTGCGATTCCTCGACCGCAAGGAGATCAAGGCTCTGTACCACCGGGTCGAGAAGGACTCCGACAACTTCGGTCGCGTATTCGTCCATTTCCGCTGGAGGTGACCGGTGGCAGGGAAGGTCACCGACTTCATCAGCGAGGCGACGGGTAAGTCTCACCGCGTTGACCCCGTGTTGCCCGCGACCGGAGGACCGGCCGGCAACGCGGGGATCACCGCGTGGACTGGTCTGTTCCTGCTGGTCTTGATCCTCGTTGAGGTGGTCACTCTCCTCGACGTCCGCGGCCTGATCAGCTGGCACATCGTGGTCGGCACGCTGCTCGTCCCGTTCGCCCTGCTCAAGACCGCAACCACCATGTGGCGGGTCGGCCGCTACTACAGCGGTTACCAGCCCTACCGCTCCGCCGGACCACCACCCACGCTGTTACGCATCCTCGGTCCGCTCGTGGTTATCACCACCCTCGCCGAGCTGGGCTCAGGATTGGCCCTCATCGCGCTGGGACCCACCGCCAGCCGACAAGTGCTCTTCACGGCACTCGGCCAGCGCATCGACACGCTCACGCTGCATCAGGCACTGTTCTTCCCGTTCGCCGCAGCCACTGGATTGCACATTCTGGGCCGGACCGTCCCGGCGATCGTTCAGGTGTCGGGACGGCGGCAACGGGATCGGTCATCCCGTCACACAGTTCCAGGCGGGTCCTGGCGTACGGCCGCCCTGTTCGTGACACTCGTCGCCGCTGCGGTCACGGCCGCCCTGATCCTCAGCGCGTCGAGCGGGTGGAAGCACGACCGTGCGAGCCACCCCGATCGACGGCCAGCTCCCGCCGCGCCAAACCACTCCTAGCCGGCAGCAAGCACGCCCAGTGCGGATGCCTTGACGCCGGCGCCGCAATTCAGACGCGACGACGCAGGAAGAGAACAATCGCGACGATGATCAAGATGAGTACAACCGTTCCGAGTCCGATATACATAATCAGGGGGTTCCCAAAGTCGCGTAGTTGTTACCTTGTATCGGCGTGAGTGCCTCCCCGTCCGCGCCGGCCGGATCGGATTCAGCTAGTCGGTAGCGCCACCTGTGTCCACTCCGCCCGATGTCCAGCCCGGATACCGATGCGAAACGCGATCGAGTTACCCCACTCCGCGGGACGCGGGCTGTCAACACGGAGTTGTGGCCGCGCTGGCGACCACTCCGGCCTGTTGATCAACAAGTGGAGGAATGCCTATTAGGCGTTCCGGGCGCGTGATCACTCAGTCGAGCTGTTGCGGCTCGACCCCGTCCGCCGCCGGGTCCGCCTCGCCCCAGTTCGCCCTATTCATCCGCGACGGCTGGACCCGCGGCGGCTCCCCCTCCTGCTTCGGGAAGTTCGGCGGGTAGGGCGCGTCGCCGAGGCCGTGGTCGCGTTCGTCGCGATCGGCCCACTCCAGCAACGGCTCGATCGACCACACGGCGTCATCGATGCCCTCGTGCAGATCCCCGAGCGACGCGAACCGCGCCGGCATCGTTGCGATGGTGAAGTCGTCCATGTCGACGTCGGGCAGCTCGTCCCACGTGACCGGCGCCGACACCGGCGCGTGCGACCGGCCGCGCACCGAATACGCAGCCGCGATCGTGCGGTCGCGCGCGTTCTGGTTGTAGTCGAGGAACACCTTGCCCTCGCCCCGCTCCTCCTTCCACCACGCCGTGGTCACCGAGGACGGGGCCCGCCGTTCGACCTCGCGGGCGAAGGCCAATGCCGCCCGGCGCACCTCGCGGAAGCCGAAGCGCGGTTCGATCCGTACGTACACGTGGACGCCCTTGCTGCCCGAGGTCTTGGGCCAGCCAACAGCGCCGAGCTCGGTCAGCACCTCGTGCACCACGCCGGCCACCTGCTTGCACTCGTCCAACGCTGCCCCCGGTCCGGGGTCGAGGTCGATGCGCAGCTCGTCCGGCTTCTCGGTGTCGGCCCGGCGGGAGTGCCAGGGATGGAACTCGACGGTGGACATCTGTACCGCCCAGGCGACGGCGGCGAGCTCGGTGACGCAGAGCTCGTCCGCGGTGCGTCCCGACGGGAAGCGCACCTCGACGGTCTCCACCCACTCGGGCGCGCCCTTGGGCAAGCGCTTCTGGTAGATCTTCTCGCCGTCCACGCCGTCCGGATACCGGTGCAGCATGCATGGCCGCTCGCGCAGCGCCCGGACGATCCCGGGACCGACCGACAGGTAGTACTTGACCAGGTCCAGCTTCGTCTCGCCGCGGGCGGAGAAGTAGACGCGGTCCGGGTTGCTGATCCGCACGGTGTGCGGTCCGACCTCGATCTCCGTGCTCGGCGACGGCATCCCCGCACGTTATCGCGCCTGAGTTCTACAGTGGGCGCATGCGGACGGACGAGCGCGCCGACGACGGCGACGAGCCGGCCGTACCCACGTCCTACGTGGACGGGGCCTGGGGCCGCACCGCGAACCCGAACACCGTCGAGGGCGAGTTGCAGAACCTCGCCGCGTTCGGCTCGGGTCTGGCCCGGATGAGCGGTCCGCGGCGGACGGCGGCCAAGGTGGTGGT
>JAVHVD010000182.1:0-9925 GCA_032160745.1 Pseudonocardiales bacterium | reverse complement strand
TCGACGGCCCGCCGAGCGACTACCGGATCGAGGTCAGCTACGGCGACGAGACGCACCGCGTCGACGACCCCTACCGCTGGCTGCCGACACTGGGCGAGGTCGACCTGCACCTGATCGGCGAGGGTCGGCACGAGAACCTGTGGGACGTCCTCGGTGCGCACGTTCGTACCTACGACACCCAGGGCGGTCCGGTCACCGGCACGTCTTTCGCCGTCTGGGCGCCCAACGCGCGCGGGGTGCGGCTCATCGGTGACTTCGACTACTGGGACGGCCGGGCGCTGCCGATGCGCGTGCTCGGTTCGACCGGCGTATGGGAGATCTTCGTTCCGGACGTCGGCGACGGGTGCCGGTACAAGTTCCAGATCCTCGGTGCCGACGCGGTATGGCGGGACAAGGCCGACCCGATGGCCTTCGCCGCCGAGACGCCGCCCGCGACCGCGTCGGTCGTGACGACCTCGCGCTACGAGTGGAGCGACGAGGAGTGGATCGACGCCCGAGCGCACACGCAGTGGCACAAGGCGCCGATGTCGATCTACGAAGTGCACATCGGATCGTGGCGGATGGGGCTGTCCTACCGTCAACTGGCCGAAGAGCTCGTCGACTACGTCACCGAGTCCGGCTTCACGCACGTCGAGTTCCTGCCGGTCGCCGAGCATCCGTTCGGCGGGTCGTGGGGCTACCAGGTGTCGTCGTACTACGCGCCGTCGGCCCGGTTCGGCAGTCCCGATGACTTCCGCTTCCTCGTCGACCGGTTGCACCAGGCCGGCATCGGGGTGATCGTCGACTGGGTTCCCGCACACTTCCCGAAGGACGCCTTCGCCCTCGGTCGCTTCGACGGAACGGCCCTCTACGAGCACGGCGATCCGCGTCGCGGTGAACAGCCGGACTGGGGCACGTTCGTGTTCAACTTCGGCCGCTCCGAGGTCCGCAACTTCCTGGTCGCCAACGCGCTCTACTGGCTGGAGGAGTTCCACATCGACGGGCTGCGCGTTGACGCCGTCGCCTCGATGCTCTATCTCGACTACTCCCGCAAGGACGGCGAGTGGGAGCCCAATATCCACGGCGGCCGGGAGAACCTCGAGGCGGTCGGCTTCCTGCAGGAGATGAATGCGACGGTCTACAAGCGCGTCCCCGGCGCGATCACGATCGCCGAGGAGTCGACGTCATGGCCGGGAGTAACGCGCGCCACGCATCTCGGCGGCCTCGGGTTCGGCTTCAAGTGGGACATGGGCTGGATGCACGACACGCTCAGCTACATCTCCCACCCGCCGATCTACCGGCAGTACCACCACAACGAGCTCACCTTCTCGATGATGTACGCGTACACCGAGAACTTCGTCATGCCCCTGTCGCACGACGAGGTGGTGCACGGCAAGGGGTCGCTGCTCACCAAGATCCCCGGCGATCGGTGGCAGCAGATGGCGACCCTGCGCGCGATGTACGCCTACATGTGGGCGCACCCGGGCAAGCAGTTGCTGTTCATGGGCCAGGAGTTCGGCCAGGGCGGTGAATGGGCCGAGTCCCGCTCGCTCGACTGGTGGCTGCTCGACGACCCGGGCCACCGCGGCGTCGCCCGGCTCATCTCCGACCTCAACTCCACCTACAAGGCGACGCCGGCGCTGTGGTCGCGGGACACCACCGAGAACGGCTTTCACTGGATCGACGCCAACGACGCGTCGGGCAACGTCTACTCCTTCCTGCGGTTCGGCGACGACGGCTCGGTGATCGCCTGCATCGCCAACTTCGCGTCCGTCCCCCACGAGGGTTACCGCTTGGGCCTGCCGTTCGCCGGACGATGGGACGAGGTCCTCAACACCGACGCCGACGTCTACTTCGGATCGGGCGTCGGCAACTTCGGAGGCGTCGAGGCGCGGGACGAGATATGGCACGGGCAGCCGGCATCGACGTCGGTCCGGGTGCCCCCGCTCGGCACGATCTGGCTGCGCTACGCCGGCAGCTGACCCCGCGCTGCCCAGACACTGCGAGTAGCCGTCCGGCTACGCGCAGTGTAGGTTCCTGTGGCCCGTGTTACAGCCGGGAGTTCTGGGACGCCGTAGGACGGATGGTTCAGGATGCCAGCTCTGGAAGCTGTACGCCGTATGTCCGTACGCGGGCTGATCGTCGCGAGCCTGGCGACGGCCTTTCTCGCCCCGACGACGGTCGCATCGGCGGCCACCCCGAGTGCGGCTACCGCGGCGGCCGACGCGCAGCAGGTGCTCACCCTGCTCAACACCGAGCGGCGCGCCTACGGCCTGCCCGCCCTGAGGTGGAACACCCGTCTCGTGAGTGCCGCGCACGCCCACAATCTGCGGATGGCCAAGGCAAACGTGCTCTCGCATCAGTTGCCGGGCGAGGCCTCGCTCGGATCGCGCTTCACTACTGCCGGCTACCGGTGGCGGGCAGTGGGCGAGAACGTCGGATACACCACCGACTGGACGCTGACCGGCATCCTGAGCGTCCACCGCAGGATGTACCAGGAGGTCGCGCCGAACGACGGGCACCGCCGCAACATCTTGAGCAGGACCTTCCGCGACGTCGGCATCGACATCGTCATGGACGCAACGCATCACAAGGCGTGGATCACCGAGGACTTCGGCGCCCCGTTCTGAGCCGTCCGGCCGGGTCCCAGCCGGTGCAGCGCGGCTTCGGCCTGCCCGCTGCTGGTTCGTCAGGCTCGGGCCAGCTTGTTGCCCTGGGTGACCGCCCGGTAGGCGTCGACCGCGCCGTGGCCGTAGAAACCGTTGAACGCCGGGGTGCCGGCGCACGTTGCGGTGAAGGTCGCGTCCCGTCCCTGCGCGAGATAGTCGACGGTCGCCGGCACCGGACACGGGATGGGTGTCGCGATCAGGGCGGCGACTCCGGTGGCATGCGGCGACGCCACCGACGTGTCCTGCAGCCACTGGTAGTCGCCGACCCGGCCGTCGGCTGCGGTCGCCTTCTCGATCCCGAGGCCGAGGCCCTGCGCCGTGATGTTCCCGCCCGCGTCGATCGTGCCGTTCGCGATCCCTACGTTCATCGGGTAGGCGGACAGGATCTCGTTCGGCAGGGTCCGGTAGGTCGGCGTGCCCAGGCCGTCGCGGAACCAGCCGCCCGGTGCGGAGACCGAGATCTGCTCGGTGCCGTAGTTGGAGTAGTCGGCCTTCGCCCGCGAGGGCCCGAACGCGGAGACCCCGATCGTGTGATTGCCCTCGACCGGCAGTGACAGGCAGCTCGAGTTGTCGATCGCCCGGGGGTAGGGATGCTTGCCCGGTTCGGCCGGTGGCGGCGGCTCAGCCGGTATAGGTGCGGAAATAGTCGAACCGCGAGGTCTTGCGGTCGCCGGTCTGCCGGCCCTGCGAGACCAGCCCCACCTTCAGCTGCGCGTCGCCGGGCAACGTCCAGACGCCGCCCTTGACCCACATACCGCCCGCGCGCATCGTCCACGCCCGCAGCTCGTGCTCGTTGTTCGCCGCGTCGAAGTGATGGACGATGCGCAGGTAGGTGGTCTCGCCCGGTGCGCCGACGATCGTGCCGCCGTTCTGGGCGCGGCCGGCGTACGGCATCTCCTTGCCGAACTCGGTCTGCCGGGTGTTCCAGATGGCCACGTTGGACAGCCGGGTGAACAGGTCGTCGTTGACGTACACGACGAGGCCGCCCTGCTGGTAGTTCAGGACCTCGTCGGTTCCGGTGTCCAGGGTCAGCTTGGTTTCGATCGCCCAGTCGCCCTGCTGGTTCGGCGGATCTCGCAGCAGCAGGCCGGCGTTGCTCGGCGTACAGCCGGGCAGCGTGTTGCACCCGTTGAGGTCCGAGTCCTCGACGGGCCAGACGACTTCGCCGGCGGTCACGGTCGGGTTGGGCTGGTCGTTGCGGTCGAGGAACGTCCAGCCGTTGTTCCAGGTCGCGCCGTTGAACTCGTCGCTGGCGGCGGCGTCGAGGGCGGTGGGGAAGAGCGCGGGCGCCAGCTGGGTGACCGGCGGGTACGCGGTCAGGACGCTGAGGTTGTCGACGTCCGCGCCTGGCTTGCGCGCCACCGCACCGGCCTGCACCGACTGGCCGAGGCTGCGCGTGAGCGTCAGGTCCAGCGTGGCCAGCGGGTCACCGAGTCGCGCGTGAGTCAGTTCGGCGTGCACCCTCGTGCCCCGCAGTTCCACCGCGAGCGAGTGCCAGGCGTTCGGCTGGAAGTTCGCCGGCAGCGGGCTGCTCACCGATCCGCCGGGGCCGCCGGTCACCTGCGAGCGCAGCTGCCAGCCCGCGTCGGTGGAGGCCACCCAGATCTGCAACCGGGGCCGGTCCTGGCGCGCGCCCAGGGTGATCCCGGCCGAGCCGCGGACGTCCGCCTCGGCCCGGATGTTGTGGCCGTCGGGCGCCGTGGCGGTCAGCGTGGACTGGTTGCGCCCGGCCTCGGCGTACCGACCGGATTGCGAATCCTGCGGGAATGCCCAGGGCCCGCTCGGCCGGAAGGCTCCCGTCCCGCTGTCGAAGCGGGTGAAGGCCGTACCACCGCTCACGGGGCCCGGCTGTTCGGTCTCGCTGGGGCCGAGGTCGGCGCGGACGTAGGGCCAGCCGTTCACCCAGTCGAGCCGGTCCATCAGCATCGGGCGCTCGTTGATGCCGTCGGTGCCGTTCAGGTACGGGTCGGATCGGTTGATCGCGTGGTAGACGATCCAATCCTGGCCGGCCAGGTCAGTGACGATCGCGTTGTGGCCGGGACCGATCCAGGCGTTGCCGTTCTGGTTCAGCGTCGGAGTGCCTCCGGCCCGCGACGCGACCAGCGGCACACCGTCGCGGTCGACGTACGGACCGCGCAGGTCCTTCGAGCGGCCGACCTGGACGCTGTAGCCGGTGGTCGGGCCGGCGCAGCAGTTCGCGGTCGAGCCGAAGAAGTACCAGTAGCCGCCGCGCCGGACGACGTAGGCACCCTCGAACTTGTTGTCGATCGCGACCATCGTGGGATCGCCGACGGCGCTGCGGCCGTCGTCGGTCAGCTTGGTGACCCACACGCCTCCGTAATAGGAACCGTAGAAGAGCCACTGCGTGCCGTCGGTGTCCGTCACCGCGGACGGGTCGAACGTCCACTTGAAGTTGTTTCCGGGACCGCCGCGACGAGGGCCCACCACCGGGGCGCCGGAGTCGGTCCAAGGACCGACCGGGCTCGGTGCCGTCGCCATGCCGATCGCGTTGTCGCCCTCGTCAGGCGTCACCTTGGTCTCGGTCACCACGTAGTACAGCCGGTACTGACCGTTGACGTAGCGGATGTCCGGTCCCCAAAGCCCGGCGTTGGGTTCGCCCCAGCTGGGGAAGTTGCTGCCCGGCGTTCCCGGGTCGGTGAACGCGTCGCCGACGAACCGCCAGGTCACCAGATCGGTGGACCGGGCGATCGGGATCCGGTGCGGCACGTATCCGTTCTCTGTGGCGCAGCCGGGGTCGGCGTTCGTCTCCTCGCACAGCGGGTCGGACGTGCCGTAGGAGTACCAGTACCCGTCCTTGCCACGGATGACGGAGGGGTCGGCGAAGGTGTCGGCCGGGATGGTCTTGGAGACCGGGTTGACGTAGGGGGTTCGGGTTTCGCCCGACGGTGCGGCGGCGCTCGGGACCGCCGGGATCGTCAATGTTGCTCCGGCGAGCGTGGCGATCGCCACGAGCCCGAACCGGGCGGACCTGCGTCCACGAAGAAGTTGCATCGTTCAAACCCCAATCCGCGGTCACCGTGGCGGTGGCGTACCCAAGTTGGCAGCCTGTGACACGCGACTCAGGAAGTTGGAGACAGAATTTCGCGACGGGCCGGGGGCCCACCGTGCCCGGGCTACGCTGCCCGGTCGGCCGGGGCGGCGAGTCGGTCGGCGACGATGCGGTGGACGGCCGGGTCCATGCCCATGCCGGTGTGGCTCGACTCGACCTCGACCAGTTCCGCGGCCGGGTCGAGGCAGGTGCGCCAGTCGATGATCGCGTCGAACCGCGTGTAGATGGAGGTGTACGCGACGTCGGGCGGGAACGGTGCCGACAACTCGGCGGCGATCCGGTCGGCGCACTCGCCGGTGACGCAGTCTTGCGCGATCACCGCGCGGAACCCGCGGCGGTTCAGCAGGAACAGCAGCTCGAGTTGCTTGCGCACATGGGCCGCGACGCGGAGCGTGCCGGTGACCGGGGCGCTGAGCACGACGATCCCGGCGACGAGGTCGGGTCGACGCTGCGCAGCGAGCTTGACGATCATCCCGCCGCGGCTGTGCCCGACGAGTGTCACGCGCCGGCCCTCGTCGGCGGCGACCTGCTCCGCGCGGCGAATCAGCCGGTCGACCATGGCGTCGGTGCAGCCGAGGTTCGCACCGATCTCGCTGCGGAACGTCCGGTGACCGTGCCGGCGCAGGTGGCGCGTCAGCATCGCGAGCGAGAGGTCCCCGGAGATGAAGCCGGGGACGAGGATGACCGGGGCGGCTTCGCCGCGCGGCGGCTGGTCGACGGTGCGGCCGAGCAGCCGAACGACCCCGCGATAGGCGCGGAGCTCGGCCTGCCGAGCGGCCGGGTCGGGAACGAAGTCGGTGGCGGGACCGAGTCGCGCCGAGCCGTTGCCCACGGTCAGCCGCCGAACTCGAGCAGCAGCAGCGCAACCAGCACCGGCAGCACCTGGCGCCACCGCAGCATCACGTACCGCTCCTGGTCGAACGCGTGGAACTTGCGCAGGTAGCGGTAGAGCCGCTCGACACTGATCAGCGGATCGAGCAGGTGGACGAGCCCGTAGCCGATCTTGCCCAGCGTGCCGAGCCGGCCGCGGTTGGCGAAGAGATCGGGGAACGGCGCGAAGGCCAGCGAGACCCGCTCCACGCCGCGGGTCGCGCCCCACTCGACGACCTCGGCGATCAGCCGCTCGTCCATCCCGTTCGGCGCATCCTGCGAGCGCAGCGGGAAGTCGAGCGAGAGGTCCTGCTTGCCGGCCCAGAGGTAGCGGTGGGCGCCGATGACCGTGCCCTTGCGGTCACGCGCGACGACGAGCACCGCGTCCGGCTCCCGTCCGTCGAACAGCCCGCCGAGGATCATCGAGAAGCCACGGGTGTCAGCGCGCCGCGACCGCCTCATCAACCCGCGCAGCTCGAGGATCTGCTCGGGGCGCAGATCGCCCTCGCGATGCAGCTCGACGGTCACGCCGGCGTTGCGGGAGCGCTGGATGGCTTGGCGGAGGTTGCGGAAGCGCCGACCGTGGACGGTGAACTCCGACCGGTGCACCACCACATCCCGACCGACGGCGACATGCCCCAAGCCGTAGCGCTCCCACAGCGGGCGGGCCCGCTCCCCCGCGCCGAGTACCGCCATACGCAGGCCGCGGCGCCGGGCCTCGAGAACGAATGCGTCGATCGCGTCCGCCCAACCCTCCGCGGCGCCGACCGGATCGCCGCTTGCGACGGCGGTCCCCACGCGTACGCGGTAGCCGAGGGCCGCGCTGCCGTCCCCGGCGAACGCATAGCTCTTCTCCGGCCGCAGCGCGAACGGAGCCAGCGGATCGCGCTCGCTGACGGCGACCAGGTGACGAACGCGCTGCAGGTCGCCCGGATCGCCCTCGTCCTTGAGGGGTCGGGCCATCAGAACAGCGCCCTTGCCAGTTCCCGGCGAGCAGCCGGAACGCGCGGGTCGTCCGGACCCAGCAGATCGAAGAACTCGAGGAGGCGGGTGCGGACCCGATCGCGGTCATCGCCGCTCGTCAGCGCGACGGTCTTGAGCAACCGATCGAGCGCCGAAGTGACGTCGTTGCCGGCGAACAGCAGATCGGCGGCCGCGAGTTGCGCGTCTACGTCGTCGGGTGCCGACTCGGCTCGCTGCGCGGCGTCGCGGTCCACGGACTCGAGGCGCTGCAGCAGCCGGACCTGTCCGAGCGCCAGCGTGGCCTCCTGGTTGGCCGGCTCCTGGTCCAGGATCGCCTGGTACCGCTGCGCTGCGAGCGCGAAGTCACCGGCTTCGAGTGCTTCTTCGGCCGCGACGAAGCGCGGGTCCTCCGGCTCGTCCGGAGCCTCCTGCGCCTCGGCGTCGGTCTCTGCCTCGGGGGCGCCGGCCGCGCCGGTGAGCCCGGCCTCGCGACCGGCCTGCATGACGGCGGCGACGAATTCGTTGATCTGCGCCTCGGGAAGGACGCCCTCGAAGCCGGGGATCAGCTGACCGCTGATGACGGCGAAGACCGCGGGCACGCCCTGAACTTGCAGCGCCTGCGCGATGCGCGGATTCGCGTCGACGTCGATCTCGCGAAGAACCAGTGCGCCGTTGCCGGCAGTGACGACGGGTTCGAACGCGCTGACCAGCTGGGCGCTGGACGGGGCGCGGGGCGAGGTGAGCACGAGCAACACCGGCACCTGGAAGGAGCGATCGAGGACCTCGCTCTGGAAGCTGGCCTCGGTGACGGCGACGACGTAGCTGCCCGCAGCCGGGGCAGGAGCCTCGGCCGCTCGGGCCGCAGCTTCGGATCGGGCCTTGACGGCCGCGAGGTCGACGGCGCCGGCCATCGCCGCTGCAGTCGCGGGGCTGGGTGGACCGCCGGGGGCAGGGCTTCGCCGTGGTGAACCTGGACGCATGCGTCCAGTTTCCCAGACGCGTCACGTTAACTGTGCGTGCGGTGAGCCCTCCCACCGCCGCGGCCTACCGGGAATACCCGCGGCCGGCTCGGTAGCGTCGTCCGGATGACGGTGCGCATCGAGCACAGCGGGGCCCGCGGCGAGGTCTGGACGGTCGTCATCGATCGGCCTGAAGCTCGAAACGCGGTCGACGGCCCGACCGCGACGGAGCTGGCCGACGCGTTCCGCGCGTTCGACGCCGACGAGTCCGCGCTGGTCGCCGTCCTCTGCGGCGCGAACGGGACCTTCTGCGCCGGTGCGGACCTCAAGCAGATGTCGAATCGGCTGGATGCCGACATGGCCACTGACGGGCCGATGGGGCTGAGCCGGATGGCACTGAGCAAGCCGGTCATCGCCGCGATCAGCGGTCACGCCGTGGCCGGCGGCATCGAACTGGCCGCGTGGTGCGACTTGCGGGTCATGGAGGCCGATGCCGTCGTCGGCGTCTTCTGCCGTCGTTGGGGCGTACCGCTGATCGACGGCGGGACGGTCCGGCTGCCCCGCATCATCGGGTTGGGCCGGGCCCTCGACCTCATCCTGACCGGGCGACCGGTCGGCGCCGACGAGGCCCTGGCGATGGGGTTCGCGAACCGGGTCGTCGATCCCGGCACGTCACGTGCCGCGGCCGAGCAGCTCGCCGCCGACATCGCTCGGTTCCCCCAGGCCTGCATGCGTTCGGACCGACGGTCGGTGTACGACGGCTTCGCCCAGAACGAACGGGCCGCGCTCGCCGTCGAGTTCGAGCACGGCCTGGACTCGGTCCGGTCCGAGGGGGTGGCCGGGGCCGCCCGGTTCGCGCGCGGAGCAGGTCGCCACGGCGACTTCGAGACCTGACCGCCCGGCCAGTCGATCCGGCGTAGGTTGGTTCGTCGTTGAGGTGAATGCCGACCTCGAGGAGTCATCATGACCGACAGCGTCTGGCCGACCATCCACGCCGAGCGCGCAGCGCTGGCCGACGATCTCACCGGTCTCACCGACGAGCAGTGGGCCACCCGTTCGCTGTGCTCGGAATGGGACGTCCACGACGCACTGGCGCACCTCGTCTCCGCGGCCACGATGACGCCACCGAAGTTCGTCGGGAAGTTCGCCGCCGCCGGGTTCAATTTCAACCGTTTCGCGGCGCGCGAGGTCGCTCGTGAGGGCAAGGCCGGCCCGGCCGCGACACTGAAGGCGTTCCGCGCCGCCCAGCTTCGGACCAGCGCACCGCCCGGCCCCAAGGACACCTGGCTGGGCGAGGCCTTCGTCCACGGCGAGGACATCCGCCGTCCGCTGGGCATCTCGCACACGTACCCGGTGGCCGAGGTCGCCCGTGCCATCAGGTTCTACGCCAAGAGCAACGCGATCATCGGCGGTCG
>JAVHVD010000181.1:0-18157 GCA_032160745.1 Pseudonocardiales bacterium | reverse complement strand
GCGCGCGCCGGGTCGGGTGAACCTGATCGGCGAGCACACCGATTACAACGACGGCTACGTGCTGCCCTTCGCCCTCGAGGTGGGCTGCACGGCCACGGTCGACGTGCGCTCGGACTCCACCGTCGAGTTGCACTCGGCCCAGCGTTCGGACGGCGCCATCCTCCGACTCGACGAGCTGGCGCCAGGCCACGGCGGCTGGACCGGCTATGCGCTGGGCGTGCCGTGGGCGCTGCGCAATCGCGGCCACGAGGTGCCCGGCCTGACGATCTCGCTCGACAGCGACGTGCCGGTCGGGGCGGGGTTGTCGTCGTCCGCGGCCCTCGTCTGCTCGGTGTTGACCGCCGTGGACGACCTGCTCGGGCTGCAGCTGTCGGCCGAGGAACTGCTGGCCGTCAGCCGCAGTGCGGAGAACGACTACGTCGGCGCGCCCACCGGCGGGATGGACCAGCTCGCGGCGCTGCGCTGTGCCGCGGGGCACGCGCTGTTCTGCGACATGCGTTCGCTGGCCACCGAGCAGGTGCCGTTCTCGCTCGGTGACCGGACGATCCTCGTCGTCGACACGCGGGCTGAGCACAGTCACGCCGACGGCGAGTACCGCCGGCGGCGGGAGGGTTGCGAGGAGGCAGCGCGTCGGCTCGGCGTCCGTGCACTGCGTGATGTCGAGCCGGCCGGCCTCGACGACGCGCTGGCGAAACTGGACGACGACGAGCTGCGCCGCTACACGCGGCACGTCGTGACCGAGGACGACCGGGTGCTGCAGACCGTCCAGGTACTGCACGGGGGGGAGCTCCGCGGCCTCGGTCCGCTGCTGTCCGTCTCACACGCGTCCATGCGCGACGACTTCCGGATCACCTGCGCCGAGGTCGACGTCGCCGCCGAGACGCTCGAGGCGGCCGGCGCGGAGGGCGCCCGGATGACCGGTGGCGGCTTCGGCGGGTGTGTGATCGGCCTGCTGCCGAGCCGGCGTGTTGGCGCAGCCGAGGCTGCGGTGCGCGAGGCCTTCGCCCGCTCGCGGTTCGCCGAGCCGGCCACGTTCACGGCGGTGCCCAGTCGGGGCGCGCACCGCCTCGCGGCGTGATCTTTCCGGCCGGCCGAGCCGGCACCAGTCTGGTCGTCGATGTCGACGCCGACCCGAGTCGACTGCCGGTCGTGCGCTGGCTCGGCTGGACCTCCGGGGTGGACGGTGGGGCCGGCGCGGTCACCGCCGCCCGGCCCGGCGTGCCCCTGCTCCTCGAGCACTCGCGCGGCAGCTTCGCCCGTCCCGGCCTGCGCGGGCACCGCCTGGCGTCCGCCGATGCGAAAACCGCGCGCGACGTTGCCGGGCGTGACTGGTCGACGGCGTTCGAGCCGACCTCGGTCGAGGTCAGCGGCGAGCTGCTGGTGATCGCGGCGCAGGACACCTCCGCCGCGCTCGCGCTGCGCACCGAGGTTGCGGCGCTGCCCGGTGGAGCGCTGCGAATCCGGCACGTCCTCACCAACCGCGGCACGCAGCCCTACCTGCTCGAAGGCCTCGAAGTCACCGTCCCCGCGCCGGACACGTGCGTCGAGCTGCTCGACTTCACCGGACGGCACGAGCGCGAGCGGACGCCACAGCGTCAGGCGATCCGGGACGGGTTGTGGACCCGGGAGAGCCGGGCCGGGCGGCCGGGGCTCGACGCGGCCAGCATGCTTCTCGTCGGCACCGCGGGTTTCGGCTTCGCGAGCGGCGAGGTGATCGGCCTGGCCGTCGCCACCAGCGGCAACTCGGTGATGACGCTGCACCGCAGCGGCGCCGAGGGCCCGGCGCTCGGTGGTGGCGAGCTGTTGCTGCCCGGTGAGGTGGTGCTGCGGCCGGGCGAGTCGTATCCGACGCCGTGGGTGTTCGTGATCGCCGCGGACGACGGCCTCGACTCGATCGCCGCGGCGCTCCACACGTGGCAGCGGTCGCTGCCCGCGCATCCCGCCGTCCAGCCGGTGACGCTCAACGTGTGGGAGGCCGTCTACTTCGACCACGACCTCGATCGACTCACGGCGCTGGCCGACCGCGCGGCGCAGCTCGGAGTCGAGCGGTTCGTCCTCGACGACGGCTGGTTCCGCGGCCGCCGCGACGACACGGCCGGGCTCGGCGACTGGTTCGTCGACGAGGGCGTCTGGCCGGATGGGTTGACTCCGCTGATCGAGCACGTCCGCGCGGCCGGGATGCAGTTCGGGCTGTGGTTCGAGCCGGAGATGGTCAACCCGGACTCCGACCTGTTCCGCGCGCATCCGGAGTGGGTGCTAGCGGCCGGTGAGCGGCTCCCGCAGCTGCAGCGGAATCAACTCGTCCTCGACCTCACGAACCAGGCGGCGTTCGGATACGTCCTGGATCGGATGGACGACGTGCTCGACCGCCACCGGATCGACTACGTGAAGTGGGACCACAACCGCGATCTGCTCGAGCCGGGCAGCGCCGTCCACGGTGGAGCGCCGGCGGCCTCCGAACAGAACGCGGCGTTCTACCGGCTGCTCGACGCGTTGCGGGAACGGCATCCCCAGGTCGCGTTCGAGTCGTGCGCGTCCGGCGGCGGGCGGATCGACCTCGGCGTGCTCGAGCGCGTCCAACGGGTGTGGACGTCGGACATGACCGACGCGCTCGCCCGGCAGCGGATCCAGCGGTGGACGGCCCAGCTCGTCGCACCCGAGTACCTCGGCGCGCACATCTCCTCGCCCACGTCGCACCAGACCGGCCGCACGCTGCCGCTCGACCTCCGGGGCGCCACCGCGCTGTTCGGCGCGTTCGGCATCGAGTGGGATCTGACCGCAGCGACACCAGATGAGCTCGACCGGCTCGCCGAGTGGGTGGCGCTGCACAAGCAGTGGCGCCCGCTGCTGCACAGTGGTCGGGTCCTGCGAATCGACACATCCGACGACGCGGTCTGGGCGCACGGCGTGGTCGCGGTCGACCGGTCCTCGGCCCTGCTGGCGCACGTCCAACTCGACGAGTCGGCGCACAACCGCGGGGTGACGCTGCGGGTACCCGGGCTCGACCCGCAGCGCGCCTACCGCTGCAGCTGGGTCGGGCCCGTCGACACAGCCCGGGTGTCCGGGTCGGAGCAGCCGGATCCGGCCGGCCCGACCAGCGGCGAACCGGTGACGGGAGCGGCGTTGGCTCGGATGGGCTTGTGGTTACCGCGGCGCCGTCCCGAGCAGGTCCTGCTGATCGCCCTGGAAGCCGTCTAACTGTCGTGGCCCCCGTGCGGCGCGACACGCCGTAGCGTGCCGCCGCACAGGGGCCACGACAGGGGTTCTTAGCGCGCGACCGTTCCGTCGATGAAGTCCTGGACGGCTTGGCGGGCCTCGTCGTCGAAGTACTGCACCGGCGGGGACTTCATGAAGTAGCTCGACGCCGACAGGATCGCGCCGCCGATGCCCCGGTCCTTGGCGATCTTCGCCGCGCGCAGCGCGTCGATGATGATGCCGGCCGAGTTCGGGGAGTCCCAGACCTCGAGCTTGTACTCGAGGTTCAGCGGCACGTCGCCGAACGTCTTGCCCTCGAGCCGGATGAACGCCCACTTGCGGTCGTCCAGCCACGCGACGTAGTCGGACGGACCGATGTGCACGTTGCGGGCGCCCAGGTCGCGGTCGGGGATCTGACTGGTGACCGACTGGGTTTTCGAGATCTTCTTCGACTCGAGCCGGTCGCGCTCCAACATGTTCTTGAAGTCCATGTTGCCGCCGACGTTGAGCTGGTAGGTGCGCTGCACCTCGACGCCGCGGTCCTCGAACAGCTTGGTGAGCACGCGGTGGGTGATCGTCGCGCCGACCTGGCTCTTGATGTCGTCACCGACGATGGCGACGCCGGCGTCCTCGAACTTCTTGGCCCACTCCGGCGTGCTGGCGATGAAGACCGGCAGCGCGTTGACGAAGGCGACCTTCGCGTCGATCGCGCACTGCGCGTAGAACTTCGCCGCCTGCTCGGAGCCGACGGGCAGGTAGCAGATCAGGACGTCGACGGCCTGGTCCTTGAGCGTCTTGACGACGTCGACCGGCTCCTCGTGCGACTCCTCGATCGTCTCGCGGTAGTACTTGCCGAGACCGTCGAGCGTGGGGCCGCGCAGCACCGGGACGTCGAGCTGCGGGACGTCGCAGATCTTGATGGTGTTGTTCTCGCTGGCGAGGATCGCCTGCGACAGGTCGAGCCCGACTTTCTTGGCGTCCACGTCGAACGCAGCGACGAACTCGATGTCGCTGACGTGGTACGGCCCGAAGTTCACGTGCATGAGCCCCGGAACCTTCTGGCTCGGGTCGGCGTCACGGTAGAAATGGACGCCCTGAACAAGGGACGCGGCGCAGTTGCCGACACCCACGATGGCGACCCTGATGGACTGGCTCTTGCCGTCCTGAATTTCCGAACCCATCAGGGCTCCTCCTTCTGGTAGATAGATCTGGACTACTTGTCGGCGCCGTTGCCGGCGTCCGACCTTTCGTGCTCGATCAGCTCGGTCAGCCAGCGGACTTCCCGATCGACTGACTCGAGGCCGTGCTCGTGCAGCTCCCGCGTGTAGCGGTCCACCCGCTCACCCGTCCGGGCCAGTGCACTCTTCATTCCGTCGCGCTGCTCCTCCACCCTCCGGCGCCGACCCTCGAGGATCTGGAGCCGGATCTCTGACCGCGTCTGGGCGAAAAATGCCAGCCGCGCCCCGAACCCCTCGTCGCCGAACGCGTCGGGCCCAACCTCGGCCAGCAACTCCGCCAGGTGCTCCTTGCCTTCGGCGGTCAGCTTGTAGACCCGCTTGCCCCGTCGCGACCGGGTGGTCGCCGACGACGCGTCGAGGGGCGACTCCTCGGAGATCCACCCGGCTTCGGACAGGCGCCGAAGGGTCGGGTAGAGCGATCCGTAGGAGAATGCCCGGAATGTACCGAGAAGTGATGCTAGCCGCTTGCGGAGTTCGTACCCGTGCATCGGGCTCTCATTGAGCAGCCCGAGGACGGCGATCTCCAACATCCGACCGGCCTCTCTATTTCGAAGCGATGTATCAGCACGATACATCAGAGGCAACGGCTGCGCACAATGCCGGTAACCAGTGGGTAAACGGCAGTTTGCCCGCGGGTGTCCAGTCCGGTCTCCGGGCACGGTAGGTGCCCTCTATGGAGCTAAGTGCTGTCTGTGCGATACGGTCCGGCGCGAATCGATCACCTAGGGGTGCACATGTCCGGTCTGTCCACGCGCGTCCGCCGAACCGTCGGCGTCGCGTCCCTCGCGCTGCTCACCGCCGGTGGCGCCCTCGCTCTCTCGGCCGCGCCGGCTTCGGCCGCTCCGACGCCGACGCGTTACGTGGCGATCGGCGGGGATGACATCGACAACGACTGCCTCAGTCAGTCCAGCCCCTGCGAAACCATCCAGTACGCGGTTAACCAAGCGGATCCCGGCGACACCGTCTCGGTCGGTGCCGGCGCCGGCGCTGACGCCTATGCCGAGAGCGTCCACATCCGGATTCCGCTGACACTGGTCGGCGCCGGGTCGACCGGCTCGGGGCGGACGACGATCTCCGGGGACCCCGAGAGCGGCGCTCCGAGCATCTGGGTCGACGGCAACGACACGAACCAACCCGTCGTCGTCACGATTCGCGGGTTGGACGTGTCGGGGAACCAGAACGACGACGGCGTGTTCATCGTCAGCGCCACGGCCCACATCATCGATAGCGTGATCTCCGACAACGAACAAGACGGTGTCGGCGTCGAGGGCGACGGGTCGGCGACGATCGACCACTCGTTGCTGACCGGCAACCGCGACAGCGGCGTACTGCTGGAGGACGCGGGCAGCGTCGTGATCACCGACAGCACGCTCGACAAGAATGTGGGCGCCGGCGTCGTGGCCGACAACTCCGAAACCACTGCGACAGTGCGAAACAGCACCATCTCGTCGACCGTGCCCTTCGACGGCCCCGGCGGCGGTGTGTACGGCGGCGGTTTGCTCGTCTTCGGCGGCACGGCGCACGTCCAGACGTCCACCGTCGTCGACAACACAGGGCAGGGCGTTCTGTCGATCTTCGGCCAGGTGACCGTGGACAACAGCACCGTCTCGGGCACCAACGCCGCCGCCGCCGGCGGGGTCGACCTCCCGTCGGCCGGCATCGTGGTCCTGAACGACATCCAAGAGGCCAAGACCCAGGCCCGAACCGTCGCAGCGCGATTCCCGGGCAGCTCCGTCTCCCGGCATTCGAACGCGACGCAGAAGACGATCGCGCCGGCGGCGGACGCGGCGCCGACCACCAGCGTCACCGGAACCATCGATGCCGCGAACACGGCGCCTGACTGTGAGGGTCCGGTGGTCGACGGCGGGTACAACGCGTCGAGCGACACAGCCAACAGCTGCGGGTTCTCGGCGGCGAAGCACGACTTGGTGAAGACCAACCCGAAGCTGGGTCCGCTCGCCGACAACGGCGGTCCCACCAAGACCGAGGTGCTGCTCAAGGGGAGCCCGGCCATTGATGCGATCCCGTCCGGCCAGGCGGGTTGTGCCGCCGATGCGGCCGATCAGCGTGGCATCGCCCGTCCGCAACCGACCGGTGGCGCGTGCGACATCGGCGCGGTGGAGCTCGAGGCCGACCCGATCGTCATCCACCCGGACTCGCTGCCGCACGGCACGGTCGGGGAGGCCTACTCGGCCACTCTGACCGCGACCGGTGGCGCGTACCCGACCTATGTCTGGTCGCTGGCGCCGGGCAGTTCGCTGCCACCAGGGTTGACGCTGAGCGCGGGCGGCGTGATCAGCGGGACGCCCACTGCGGCCGGCTCGTTCCCGTTCACGGTGAGCGTCAACGACCCGGTCCTGAAGCGCTACACGATCATCATCGCTGCCGCGGTCGGGCCCAACGGCAACGGTGAGCCGATCGCGAACACCGGGTCGAACGTGCTTCCGCTCTCGACGGTCGGCGGCGGCGCCGTACTGGGCGGGTTCGTGCTGCTCGTGGGAGCGGGTCTGATCGGGCGCCGGCCGGGACGTCACCGCGCAGGCTGACTCTCCGGCGGCCGACTAGTGGCTTCGCCCCCGCCCGTTGCCGGGCTTCGTGCGCGGTGCCGAGGGTTGCTGCGTCGGCGCTGAGGGTGAGTCGCTCGGTCGCTGCGTCGGCTGTGGGTGCGGATTGGGATGCGTCGGGTAGGTGGGGTACGTCGGGTAGGTGGGGTACGTCGGGTAGCTGCCGTAGTAGCCGTCCGGAGCGATGCCGTTGCTCAGGCACACGGTTATCCGCGTCCCTTTCGACGCCAGGTGGGGTTGGTAGTACCCCACCTGCCCAGCTGGTCGCGGGCTGCCGCATCGGATTGCCGCGACGGTTACGCGGAACCCGGCGTGGCTGAGGGTCTCGGTCGCTCGTGCCCGGGTCCGTCCGGTCACGTCGGGGACCGTGGTCGCACCGGGGATGTCGGTGGGATCGCGCCAGCGCCATGGCTGTGCCCGCAGTAGTGGGGCGTACGCCTTCAGCCAGAACGTCGATGCGTACGCGCCGAAGACGTCGCTGCCGTTATTCGTCACCTTGGCTGGCAGCCCGGTGACAGTGGCCTTGGGCGAGACCGGGTTGACGAGGGCGGCGGCCGAGGTGAGTCTCGGGGTGACGCCCACGAACCACAGGGCCGAGTTGCCCTTGCCGTGCCGCGGACCGTCCTCGGCGTCGTTGTCGGTCCCCGTCTTCGCCGCGACCGGACTGCCGCCCGCGTCGTACCAATCCTGGAAGTAGGACGACGCCGTCCCCTTCGCGTCCTTGGTGTCGGCGGTCATCATCTTGACCATCGTGCGAGCGACCTGCTGGTCAATCGCCCGGCGACACCTCGGCTTGCTGTGTGGCACCGCGTCGCCGTCCGGGCCGGTGACGCGAACGATCGGGTTGGCCGGGCAGAAGACGCCGTCATTGGCGACCGTGCCGTAGGCCGAGGTGAGCTCGAGCGCAGACGTCGGTGAGAAGCCGAGGGTGAAGCCGGGTTGGTGTTGCTCGATGACCGCCTTGGCGATCGACAGCGGCGAGTCGGCGCTCTGCGGCCGGTTCAGCGTGGACATGCCGAGGTCGAGGGCGGTCTGCACGATGGGCCTGAGATCGCACCCGAAGAACTGGTCCTCGAGCGCGACGAAGTAGGTGTTCACCGACTGGGGAAGCGCGTCCTTCAACGGCAACGTCGCCGCGTAGTTGCCGGCGTTGTGCGTCTTGTACCGGCGGTGGGTCTGCTCGTCGACCGGGCAGTTGCGCACCGTGTACGAGTCGCTGCCGGACTTCAGCGTGAAGTTCGGCCGTGCGCCGAGCTTCAGCGCCGCCAGCGTGGTGAAGAACTTGTACGTGGAACCGGCGCCGGCGTACCCGGCGGTGAACAGCGGCAGCACCGACTCGCCGTTCTTCGTGTTGACCCCGTAGCGGCGGCTGCTGATCATCGTCCGCACCGCGCCGGTACGCGGGTCCACCGCCGGCATCACCAGTGCTGTGGGCGATCCGGCGTGCAGGCCGGCCCGCCAGATCGCGCGCTGCCCGCGGGTCTGGGCCGCCGCGTCCAGCGTCGTGACGATCCGCAGGCCACCCGTCCGCAAGGTCCCGGCGGATATGCCGTGGCTTTGCAGCCAGCTGACCACGTAGTCGCAGAAGAAGCCGACGTTGACCACGTCCGGGGGTGTGCTGGCGCAACCCTGCCGGACCGGCGGCGGCGTCCTCGTCGCGAGCCGGATCGGCTGAGTTGCGTAGGTGACCGCCTGTTCGCGGGTCAGGTCACCGGTCGCGATCATGTTGGCGAGGACCTCGCTGCGGCGCTCCCGCGCGGCCTGCGGGTGCAGGAACGGGTCGTAGGCGGTCGGGCTGCGCACCAGGCCGATCAGCAGGGCGCCCTCCGGCACGGTGAGTCGGGCCGCCGGCTTGTTGAAGTACGTGCGCGCTGCCGTCTCGATGCCGTAGGAGTTCTCTCCGAAGAAGGCGACGTTGAGGTACTCGTTGAGGATCGCGGCCTTGCTGAAGCGCTTCTCGAGCTGCAGCGCGCACTTGGCGTCCTTCAGCTTGCGATGCAGGTCCTGGCTGAAGGCGGCCTGCTGGGCGGCCGGCGTCCGGGCCCGGTAGGCGCGCTCTTGCTTAACCAGTTGCATGGTAAGCGTCGAGCCGCCTTGCGCGCCGCCCTCCGTGGCGTTGTGGACCGCCGCGCGCACCATCCCGCGGAGGTCGACGCCGTGGTGGTCGTAGAAGCGGCGGTCCTCGGTGGACAGCAGGGCCTGGCGGATGATCTGCGGCACTGCGGACAGCGGCACGTCGTGCCGGTTCTGGTCGAAGAGGGAGGCGATGACGGTCTTGCCGTCGGACGCGAGGATCGTCGTCGTCTGCTGCGTCGGTGCCGGCGTCACGTCGCAGGCCACGTCGAGGAACTCCGCCGCGACGGACTTGGCCGCCACCCCGATGCCGCCGACGATCGGGACCATGATCCCGGCGAGCAACAGGCCGCAGAGCAGGATCGCGCCGAGCAGCTTGACGAGGATTCGGCCACGGTGAGGTGGGCCTTCGTCCGGCGCGTCGATTGCCGTCATGACCGCGTCCCTTGGGTCACCCAGTTCGCTTCCGCGGCGCAGCTCGACAGCCCCGCCCGGCCGGCCGCGGTGCTGGTTGATTACCCCGGCATCCGCGGCGTCAAACGGGGTTACGAAGCGGTGACTGACTGTCCGGACTCGTCGTCAGGCCAGGCGATCGGCGCGGCCAGCGCGGCGTCCGGCACACCGAAGGCGTCGACGAGGGTGCGGGCGTGCGGGCGCAGCTGCCGGCACACCTCGTTCACCTCGGCGATCACTGCCTTGGCCCGCGCCGAGGTCAGGCGTCCGTGCTCCTGGAACCAGGCGCGCTCGGCCTCGATCGTCGACAGCACGAACAGGTCGCAGACCCGTTCGAGCAGCGCGCGCTCGGCCGGCTCGGTGCACCGCTCGACGCCCTCGACGAATGCGTTCAACAGCAGGCTGTCGACGTGTGCCCGGGCCGTCGCGAGCAGGTGGTCCTGCGCCGCGTTGAAGACGGCGAACGGGTCGTCGGCCGAGGCGGCGCTGCGCAGCCGCCTCGCGAGCGTGTCCAGCAGGTGCTTCTCGCGCCAGTCGAACATGTCGAGGTGCCAGGCGCGGTCGCAGAGATCCGACTCGTCGCCGCGGCCGGGTGCGGCGTCCAGCAACCGCTCGAGGATCCGTCGCCCGCCGACCCGCTCGACCACCGTCTCGACCGCAGCGTCGGCGACGAAGCGGACGGTGCCGAACCAGTCCAGCTCGCCGAAGTGATCGCGGTAGCCGGTGAGCAGCTCCTTCGCGACGAGCTGCAGCAGCACGGTGTTGTCGCCCTCGAAGGTCGTGAACACGTCGGTGTCCGCCTTGAGCCCGGGCAGCCGGTTCTCGGCGAGGTAGCCGGCGCCGCCGCACGCCTCGCGGCAGGTCTGGATCGTGGCGGTCGCGTGCCAGGTCGCGATCGCCTTGATGCCCGCGGCGGACGCTTCGAGCTCGCGCCGGTCAGGGTGCTCGGCCGGATTGGCCTCGAGTGGCGAGTCGAGGTCGGGTGTCGTCTCGTGCAGCCCGGCGACGAGCCCGAGCTGGGCGAAATGCAGGGCGTAGGTCTTCGCCAGCGCCGGTAGCAGCCGCCGCTGGTGGGCGAGGTAGTCGAGGATGCGGATCTCCTCGCCGGCCGGTCCGGCGAACTGCCGGCGGGTGTCGCCGTAGCGGACCGCGATCGCGAGGGCGACCTTGGTCGCGCTGCCCGCGCCGCCGGCCACGCTGATCCGGCCCTGCACCAGGGTGCCCAGCATCGTGAAGAACCGCTTCGTCTGGTTCTCGATCGGCGTGGCGTACGCGCCGTCCGCGTCGACGTCGCCATAGCGATTGAGCAGGTTGTCGCGCGGGATCCGGACGGAGTCGAAGTACAGCCGTCCGTTGTCGACGCCGTTGAGCCCGGCCTTGAGTCCGCAGTCCTCGATGCGGACCCCGGGCATCGGCTGACCGTCAGCGTCCCGGATCGGCACGAGGAATGCGTGCACGCCCTGGGGCCCGCCGTTGGTGACCAGTTGGGCGAACACGGCCGCCATCCGACCATCGCGCGCGGCGTTGCCGATGTACTCCTTGCGGGCCGACTTGTCCGGCGTGTGGATGACGAACTCGTCGGTGTCCGGTTCGTAGGTCGCCGTGGTGCGCAGCGAGGCGACGTCGGACCCGTGGCCGGTCTCGGTCATCGCGAAGCAGCCGAGCAGGTTCAGCTCGATGACGTCTCTCAGGTACGCCGCGTGATGCCGCTCGGTGCCGAGGTGCAGGATCGCGCCGCCGAAGAGCCCCCACTGGACCCCCGCCTTGACCAGCAGTGACAGGTCGCCCATCGCGAGCATCTCGAATCCGGTGATCGATCCGCCGAGGTCGTTGCCGCCGCCGTATGCGGTGGGGAAGCCCAAGCGGGAGTAGCCCTCTTCGGCCAGTGCGCCCATCCGCTGGAGCACCCGGGCCCGCTGCGTCTCAGTGCCCTCGCCGTACTCGACGGCGAAGCGCGGGTCCTTGGCCAGCTCGCGCGAGCGGGCGCGGACCTCGGCCCACCGTCCGTCCAGAACTTGTTGGATGATCCCGACGTCGGCCGGCTCGAGCGGGGCGGTGGCGGTCATGGCCTCGGTATACCCCTGCGAGCGGCGCGCCGCCCCGATCGAGGCGCGCCACATAGTGGTGGTCCCGGACCTGTATTACGCGCGTAATACAAGTCCGGGAGCGACCCCCACCACTACGAGCGTGATCGAGAAGAGAAGAAGCGGAACGATGCAGGAATGCGGTCAGTCGCGCAGCGGGGCGAACACGCCGGGACGGGGACGCGCGTCGACTTCGACGCCCGCGGACTGGTAGACGCCGGCGCCGCCGCCCCACAGCAGGGCCGCGAGGTAGTCGCTGAGCTGCGGGCGGGTCATCGTGCCTGGGTGATCGAGCCACCACAGGCTGGCGGCGAGGATGAAACCGACCACCGCGTCACCCCATGGTCGCGCGCCGGCCGGGTCGAGGCCGATGCGGCGGAGCTGCTCGCCGAGCCCCTGGGTGAGGACCTCGGCGATCGGCCGGCTGAACTCGGCCGCGGTCGGCTCGCCGGCGCGGGCTTCTTGCAGCAACCGGTTCTGGGTGAGGAAGCGGAACAGTTGCGGGTTCTCCTCCAGCAACTGCAGGTAGGCGTCGATGCTGGCCCGCATCAGCCCCTGGGGGTCGGAGTCGACGGGAAGACGGCGCAGTGCAGTGACGAGCCGGGCAATGACCCGCTCGCCGACGGCGCGGTACAGCTCGTTCTTGTCGGTGAAGTATCGGTAGATGACCGGCTTGCTGGTCCGCGCGGCCGCTGCGATCTGGTCCATCCCGACATCGCTGCCGAACTGGTTGACGGCCGCGACGGCGGCGTCGATCAGCTCCTCGCGGCGGGCGACACGGTGCTCGGTCCACCGCGCGGACCGGCCGTCGATCACTCGCGCCTCCAATGCATCGGTTACCCGCGACACAGGCTTCTTCACGAGACACAAAGTAGCCGATACCGTGGGTTCGGTACACCGTTGAGAGGATCTCCGTGAACACTCGTCGCGCTGCCATCGTCGGCGGCAACCGCATCCCGTTCGCTCGGTCGAACGGCGCGTACGCGCACGCGTCCAATCAGGACATGCTCACCGCCACGCTGGACGGGCTCGTCGCCCGGTTCGGCCTGCAGGACGAGCGTCTCGGTGAGGTTGCCGCCGGCGCGGTGCTCAAGCACAGCCGTGACTTCAATCTGACCCGCGAATCCGTGCTGGGGTCGCGGCTGTCCGCGCAGACGCCGGCCTACGACGTCCAGCAGGCCTGTGGCACCGGCCTGGAGACCGTCATCCTCACCGCCAACAAGATCGAGCTGGGCCAGATCGACTCGGCCGTCGCCGCCGGCGTGGACACCACGTCGGACGCGCCGATCGCGGTCAACGAGGATCTGCGCGCGGTGCTGCTGGAGGCCAACCGGGCCAAGAGCCTCGGTGCCCGGCTCAAGGCGCTGTCCAAGATCCGCCCGCAGCAGCTCGTCCCGTCCATCCCGGTGAACTCCGAACCCCGGACGGGGCTGTCGATGGGCGAGCACCAGGCGATCACCACCCTCGAGTGGGGCATCACCCGCGAGGCGCAGGACGAGCTCGCTGCGGCCTCCCACCACAACCTCGCCGCCGCCTACGAACGCGGCTTCCTCGACGATCTGCTGACGCCGTTCCTCGGGCTGTCCCGGGACCAGAACCTGCGCGCCGAGTCGTCGGTCGAAAAGCTCGCCAAGCTGTCGCCGGTCTTCGGTAAGGCCTTCGGCGAGCACGCCACGATGACGGCGGGCAACTCGACGCCGTTGACCGACGGCGCGTCCGCCGTGCTGCTGGCGAGTGACGAGTGGGCCGCCGCGCACAAGCTGCCGGTGCTCGCGCACTTCGTCGATGCCGAGACGGCCGCGGTCGACTACGTCCACGGGAACCGGAAGGACGAGGGCCTGTTGATGGCGCCGGTCTACGCCGTGCCCCGGCTGCTCGCCCGCAACGGGCTCACTTTCGACGACTTCGACTACATCGAGATTCACGAGGCCTTCGCCGGGACCGTCCTCGCGACCATGAAGGCGTGGGAGGACGAGGAGTTCTGTCGTCGCCGCCTCGGTCTGCCCGGCGCGTTCGGCAAGGTCGACCGGTCGAAGCTGAACGTCAACGGCTCGTCGCTCGCGGCCGGTCACCCGTTCGCCGCCACCGGCGGACGGATCGTCGCGTCGCTGGCGAAGATGCTGAACGAGAAGGGCTCGGGCCGCGGCCTGATCTCGATCTGCGCGGCCGGCGGCCAAGGCGTCGTCGCCATTCTGGAGAAGTGAGCCTGCATGTCTGATCGCTATCTGAGCCTCGTCAACTCACCGGTCGGTTCGGCCGTCGCTTCGCGCGTCGGGCTGCCGCAGCCGTCCAAGCTGCGCCGGTACTCCATGGGGGACCCGTTGCTGAACGGGTCGGCCGTGCTCGGCTCGACGAGCGGCGCGGTGCCCACTCGGCTGACCGAGATCCTGACCCAGGCCGGGGTCGAGATCGCCGACGGGATCGAGTCGCTGGGTGAGGGGCGGCGGGTCGCGGCCGCCGTGCTCGACGCCCGGTCGGTGGCCACGCCGTCCGACCTCGGAGCGGTGCGCGACTTCCTCGCGCCGGGCGTGAAGGCGCTCGGGCCGTCGGGTCGGGTGCTCGTGCTCGGCCGCGCGCCGGACGGCACCGACATCACGGTGGACGCGACCCGGCAGGCGCTCGAGGGCATCGTCCGCTCGGTGGCCAAGGAGCTGCGCCGCGGCGCGACCGCGAACCTGCTCTGGGTCGAGGACGAGGCGTCGCTGGCGTCCGCGCTGCGGTTCTTCCTGTCCGGCCGCTCGGCCTACGTCGACGGCCAGCCCCTGCGGCTCGGCGCCGGCACCGCGCCCGATCCCGGCGACTGGGAGCGGCCGCTCGAGGGCAAGACGGCCCTGGTCACCGGCGCCGCCCGCGGGATCGGCGCGGCTATCGCCGAGGTGCTGGCCCGCGACGGCGCGAAGGTCATCGCCGCCGACCTGACCCAGGCCGGCGAGACGCTCGCGCGGGTCGCGAACCGCATCGGCGGGACGGCGCTGCACCTCGACGTCGCGTCCACAGCGGCGCCGCAGCGGCTCATCGACCACCTGGCCGCGCACACCGACGGCCTTGACATCCTGATCCACAACGCGGGCATCACCCGGGACAAGCTGATGGCGAACATGAAGCCGGAGCAGTGGGACTCGGTGATCGCGGTGAACCTGGAGTCACAGCTGCGGATCAACGCGGCGCTGCTCGACAGCACGCAGCTCAACCCGCAGTCGCGAGTTGTCTGCCTGTCGTCGACGACCGGTCTTTCCGGCAACCGCGGGCAGACCAACTACGGCGCCACCAAGGCCGGCGTCATCGGCCTCGTCCGCTCCTCGGCGGCGGCGTTCGCCGCGCACGGTGCGTCGACGATCAACGCGATCGCGCCCGGGTTCATCGACACGGAAATGACGGCGAAGATGCCGATGGCCACCCGCGAGGTCGCTCGACGGCTGTCGTCACTGCAGCAGGCCGGCCTGCCGATCGACGTGGCGGAGGCTGCGGCCTGGCTGTCCTCACCCGGCGCCGGTGGGATCAACGGGCAGGTGCTGCGGGTCTGCGGGCAGAACCTCGTGGGAGCCTGACATGCCTGAGCTCTCGTCCTCGCCATCGCTGCTTGCGCTGTACGCAAAGGCGGCGGCCACCGCGCCGCTGCACCGCGGCGACTCGCTACCCGACTCGGTCTACACGCTCCACGACCAGCGGATCGACCGCGCCCACCTCGCCGCCTTCCAGCGGGTGTGCGACTTCCCGGTCACCGACGTGTTGCCGCCGACGTATCTGCACGTGCTCGCGTTCCCGCTGTCGGTCGCACTGATGACCGAACGGGCGTTCCCGTTCCCGCTCGTCGGCATGGTGCACGTCGCGAACGCGATCACGCTCGCCCGCGCCGTCCGGGCCGATGAGCGGGTGGCGTTCACGGTGCGCGCCGCCGATCTGCGACCGCACGCAGCCGGGCGGCAGTTCGATCTGCTCGCCGAGGCGACGGTCGACGGCGAGGTCGTGTGGTCGGGCCGCAGCACCTACCTGCGCCGCGGCAAGTCCGCCGCGAAGAAGACGGAGAAGCGCGGCACGCCGGAGCCGCAGACCGGCGCGGTGGCGCAGGTGCGGGTGCCCGACGACATCGGCCGCCGCTACGGCGCCGTCTCCGGGGATCGCAACCCGATCCACCTGCACAAGCTTTCCGCGAAGGCGTTCGGCTTCCCGTCCGCGATCGCGCACGGCATGTGGCTCAAGGCTCGCACGCTCGCCACCCTGGAGGGTCGGCTGCCCGACGCGTACACGGTGGACGTCGCCTTCAAGCTGCCCGTCCTGTTGCCGGCCTCCATCGCGATCAGCGGTGAGCAGGCCGGGAACGAGTGGACGCTGGACGTCCGCGACGCTCGCTCGGGCAAGCCGCACCTCGCCGGCACGGTGACCGTGCCGGCGACGACTCGGTCGACCTCGCCCGCCGCGAAGCAGGCCCCGGCGACGAAGGCCCCGGCGAAAAAGGCTGCCCCGGCGAAAAAGGCTGCCCCGGCGAAGAAGGCGGCGGCGAAGAAGGCTGCCCCCGCCAAGAAGCCGGCGACGAAGAAGGCCGCTCCCCGCGAGCAGCCGAGCTGATCAGCCCGCCTGGTCCGCGATCAAGCTCCGGTCGAGCCCTCGGCCTCGGCGCCCGGCCGGGTTCCGTCGGGCATGTCCCCTTCGCCGTTCTCGCCACGGGTGCGCTTGGTGAACCAGTCGAAGACGCTGTCGGCGGCATTGCCGACCGTCGTCCCGAATCCGCGGACCGCGGCCACGAGTGGATCGTTCGACTCGTCGATGCGCTTCTTGTACGCCCGCCCGGCCTCGCGGGCGTTGTCGGTGAAGCTCGCGCTCGAATCGTCCGCGCGGCGCGCGTACATGCCGGACAGAATCTGCCGGTACTCCGTACTCGTGGCCCACCGGTTGATCTCGGCGGCGCGGACGACGGCGAAGGGGTGCGTCGTCCTTTCCGTGTTGAGCAGCTTGAGCACGCCGTCACGCAGGTCGCCGGCACCTTCGTACTCCGCTGCCTGCGCAAGGAATCCCGCGACATCGATCCGGTCCAGGTGAGCCCCGCCGGCCAGCTTCATGTGCACTCGCAGCGCCGCGTCGAGATCCTGCGTGGCGAGCAGGCCCGCTCGATCACCGGAGAGTTCCGCCTTGCGCTGCCACTCCCGCAGCGCGGCGATCAGCGCCCGCAGGCCCAGGCCGCCGGCCGGAACCCAGCCGAACGCGCCGACGAGGTTGAGCAGATGCATCAGCAACGACTGGTACAGCGCGTGCCCGGACAGCGCGTGACCCAGCTCATGGCCGAGCACGAACCGCCGCTCGTCGGTGTCGGTCAGCTCGTACAGCCCGCTGCTGATGGCGATGAACGGCTTGTCCACGCCCAAGGTGACGGCGTTGGGCTGGGGGTCGTTGTAGACGAACAGCTCGGGCCGCGCCGGCGCGTCGAGAACTCGGCAGACGTCGTCGAGCAGGGCGTGCAGATCGCTGAACTGCCGCTCGTCCACCCGCACTGCGGACGAGAGATAGACCAGCCGGTACTGCCGCTCGCGCAGCATGCCCGACGCCGCGCGCAGCAGCTGGTCGAACCCGGGAACGGCACGCATCGCGGTCAGCGCGGTGCGGTCGGCCGGGTGCTCGAAGGCGCGTGAGCTGATGCCGGTGAGGATCACCCGGTCGTGCTCATCGACGGTCAGCTCAGCCGGCCCGGGGTTCTCTGGCTCGGTCACGCCGCCATCGTCCACCATGAACGCCGTTCTGCACCGCCGGAGACGGTCAGGCGCTGGCCCTGGTGCCGTTGGCGCGAGCGCCGTCGACGCTGGTGCCGTTGATTTCGGGGGCCGGCGTGGTCGCGCGCGATCGGCCCGTCCCCTTCGGCTTCGCCCGAGAGGCAGCCTTGGCGACGAGACGCTGGTAGCCCGGACCGGTGATCCGGACGATCAGGTCGAGGACCTTCGCGTCGAGGCCGACCACGGCCCGCGGCCGGTTGCCCGCCACCGCGCGCAGGATCGACTTCGCTGCTGCCTCAGGCGACGTCTTCGCCAGCTTGTCGTCGAAGAAGGCCGCCAGCGTGGCCGCGTCCTCGCCCTCGACGGCGCCGGCATTGCGGGCGATCGCCGTCTTGATCCCGCCGGGGTGCACGCAGGTGACGTGCACGGGGTGACCGTTGATCAGCATCTCCTGGCGTAGCGCCTCGGTGAACCCGCGCACCGCGAACTTCGCTGCGTTGTAGGCGCTCTGCCCTGGTACCGACAGCAGCCCGAACAGGCTCGAGATGTTCACGACGTGCCCGTCACCGGACGCGATGAGGTGCGGCAAGAACGCCTTCGTGCCGTTCACCACCCCCCAGAAGTCGACGTCCATGACCCGCTCGATCTGCTCGAAGGTCATCTCCTCGACGTCACCGTGGAAGGCCACTCCGGCGTTGTTGATCACGATGTTGACGGCGCCGTACTCGGCGACGACCTTCTCGGCGTAGTCGAGCACGCCCGCGCGATCGGTGACGTCCAGCCGCTGCTCATGCACGGTGGCGCCGATGACGCGAGCGTGGCGGGCGGTCTCGCCCAATCCGGCCACG
>JAVHVD010000180.1:0-14527 GCA_032160745.1 Pseudonocardiales bacterium | reverse complement strand
GAGATCGACGGCGTCGAGGGGCTCGAGAACGTCATCGTGATCGGCGCGTCCAACCGCGAGGACATGATCGACCCGGCGATCTTGCGCCCGGGCCGGTTGGACGTGAAGATCAAGATCGAGCGACCCGACGCCGAGGCGGCCCGCGACATCTTCTCGAAGTACATCCTGGCCGGCCTGCCGATCCACGCCGAGGACCTCGCCGGGCACGGTGGCGACACCGACGCGACAGTGGCGGCGATGATCCAGCACACGGTCGAGCGGATGTACTCCGAGTCCGAGGAGAACCGCTTCCTCGAGGTCACCTATGCCAACGGTGACAAGGAAACGCTGTACTTCAAGGACTTCAACTCCGGCGCGATGATCCAGAACATCGTCGACCGCGGGAAGAAGATGGCGATCAAGGACCTGTTGACGACCAGTCAGCGCGGGCTGCGCATGCAGCACCTGCTCGCCGCCTGCGTCGACGAGTTCCGCGAGAACGAGGACCTGCCGAACACCACGAACCCCGACGACTGGGCTCGGATCTCGGGCAAGAAGGGCGAGCGGATCGTCTACATCCGCACGCTCGTGTCCGGCGGCAAGGGTGCCGACGCCGGTCGCGCCATCGACACCGTGGGCAACACCGGCCAGTACCTCTAGATCAGCCTCACCCTGGCGCCGCCGTCAGGCTCGGGGTGGCGCACCGCACATGCCCACGCCGCTTTCCGCTGAAAGGATGGAGGGCGTGCCGAGTTTGTCTCCCCTGCCGTGAACACCTGGCAGGCGCTGCTCGTCTTCGTCGCCGGAATCTGGGCGGGCACGATCAACACCGTCGTCGGTTCCGGCACTCTCGTGTCGTTTCCGGTGCTGTTGAGCGTCGGGGTGCCACCGGTCACCGCGAACGTCTCGAACACCGTCGGGCTGTTCCCCGGGTCGTTCGTCGGGGCCTACGGCTACCGGCAGGAGCTGTCCGGGCAGCGCAACCGCGCACTCGTGCTGGGATCCGCGTCGGCGCTCGGCGCGATCACCGGCGCGGTGTTGCTCCTGGAACTTCCCGCCGGCGCATTCAAGGCGATCGTCCCGGTGCTCATCGGCCTCGCGCTGCTCCTGGTCCTGTTCGGCAAGCAGGCGACGGCCTGGCTCACCTCCCGCGGTCGCGGCGCCACCGAGCACGTGACGGTGGCGCGGTGGTCGGTGTCGTTCGCGACCGGCGTCTATGGCGGCTACTTCGGCGCGGCCCAGGGCGTGCTGCTCATGGGGTTCCTCGGCCTGTTCCTCGCCGAATCCCTGCAACGGCAGAACGCGCTGAAGAACGTGCTCGCCGGAATCACCAACCTCGTTGCCGCGGTGGTCTTCGTGGCGGTCACGCACGTCGACTGGACGGCCGCGCTGCTCATCGCCGGCGGCTCGATCATCGGCGGCCTGTTCGGCGCGAAGATCGGACGGCGGCTGTCACCTGCGGTCCTGCGCGCCACCATCGTCGTCGTCGGCGTCGCCGCGATCATCAAGCTTCTGCTCTGACGGGCCGCTACCCTGCACACACTCAACCGGAGAGGTGTGTTCATGGGACTCGTCATCGGGATCATCGCGGCGGTGGTCGTCCTCCTGCTCATCATCTGGGTGGTCGTCGCCTACAACGGCCTCGTCCGCGCCCGGAACGCGTTCCAGAACGCGTTCGCGCAGATCGACGTCCAGCTGCAGCGGCGCTTCGACCTCATTCCCAACCTGGTTGAGACCGCCAAGGCCTACATGGCTCACGAGCGGGGCACCCTCGAGGCGGTCACCAACGCCCGGGCGGCAGCGGTGTCCGGCCTCAGCGCGGCTCAGGCCAGTCCCGGCGACCCGGTCGCCATGCAGAAGCTGGCCTCCACCCAGGGTGCTCTGACCAGCGCCCTCGGCCGGTTCACCGCCACCGCGGAGGCGTACCCCGACCTCAAGGCCAATCAGAACATGATGCAGCTGACCGAGGAGCTCACCTCCACAGAGAACAAGGTCGCGTTCTCCCGGCAGGCCTACAACGACTCGGTCATGAACTACAACAACCGGCGGCAGGCGTTCCCCGGCTCGGTCATCGCCAACAGCTTCCACTTCGGCCCGGCCGCGCAGTGGGAGATCGCCCCTGACCACCCGGAGACCCGGGACGCGCCGAAGGTGCAGTTCTAGGCCGCTGCAGTGAACTTCTTCGAGCGGCAGCGCGCCGCGCGCGGCACGACCGTGCGGCTGGTCGTGCTCTTCGTGCTGGCGGTGGTGACGATCGTGGTCGCCAACGACCTGGTCGTGCTGATCCTCGAACGGAACGCCCCGCGCTCGACGATCGTCGGGTCGTTGATCGCCATGTCGATCTTCACACTGCTGGTGATCTCCGGCGGTACGGCCAGCAAGCTCATCGCGCTGCGGGCCGGGGGAGCGGCGGTCGCCCAGTCGGTCGGCGCGGTCGCCGTCGACCCGTCCACGACGGACCCCCGGCTGCGCCGGTTCGTCAACGTCGTGGAGGAGATGTCGATCGCGTCGGGCGTGCCGATGCCCCGGCTGTTCGTGCTGGAACAGGAGCCCGGCATCAACGCCTTCGCCGCCGGGTACAGCCCGGCCGACGCGGCGATCACCGCGACGTCCGGCGCGCTGGACCGGCTCAACCGCGACGAACTGCAGGGCGTCATCGGCCACGAGTTCAGCCATGTGCTCAACGGCGACATGCGACTCAATGTCCGGCTGATCGGACTGTTGAACGGCATCCTGCTGCTGGGCCTGATCGGCCTGCGGTTCCTGCAGTTCGGTGGCGGCCGCTCGCGCAATTCCAAGGGCGGCAACCCGCTGCTGGTCATCGCCATCGCCCTGGTGGTCCTTGGCTTCGTCGGACAGTTCTTCGCCGGCTTGATCAAGGCGGCGGTGAGCCGGCAGCGCGAATGGCTGGCCGATGCGTCGTCGGTGCAGTTCACCCGCCAGACGTCCGGACTCGCCGGCGCCCTGAAGAAGATCGCCGGGTTGCCCGACGGGTCGGCGCTGACCGACAAGCACGGCGCGAAGCAGGTCAGCCACATGCTCTTCGGCGAGGGCTCTCGGCACCTGTCGTCGCTGTACGCCACCCATCCGCCGCTCATCGAGCGCATCGCCGCCCTCGACCCGTCGGCGACCAGCGACCAGCTCGCGCAGCTGCAGGAGCAGTTCGCCCAGCAGCCCCCGGACGGGTTGGCCGAGGACGCCGCGCTCGGCCTCGCCGGTGGCGTGCCGGCCCGACCGACGACACGGCCCGCACCATCTCGGGCGGACGCGACCGTGCGAGTCGACCCGGCCGGGGTCAGCACGCGGGTCCGGTCGGTCAGCGCCGACGACCTCGCCCGCGGCGCGCGGCTCAACGCGCGCATCCCGGCGCCGTTCCGTACCGCCGCGAGCCAGGGCAGCACGGCCGTCCCGCTCGTCCTGGCCATGCTGCTCGACCAGCGTGCGGACGTGCGGGACACCCAGCTGCGGATCATCGGCAGCCGCCTCGGCCAACCCACCGCGCAGGCAGCCGGCGCCCTGGCAGGCGAGATGGCCGGGCTGGACGCGGTGCTGCGTCTGCCGCTCGCGGAACTCGCGCTGCCCCAGCTCACCGCACGTCCGGTCACCGAACGCGCAGCCCTGCGGGAGGCGCTCGACGATCTGGCCCGCGCCGACGGCGCGGTCACTGTGTTCGAGTACTGCCTGGCGAAGGTGGTCGGCGGGTACCTGCTCGACGCCGAGAGGCCGCGCGCCCGGTCCCGCGCCGGTCGGGTCCCGGTGCGCGCGGTCGAGGATGCGGCGCTGACGCTGCTCGCCGTCGTGGCGGCGGCCGGCAATTCCGACCCGGACGCGGCGGAGCGGGCGTTCGGCGCGGCGGTCACGCGGTTGCTGCCAGGTCGCGCAGTGCCTTTCGCGCCACCGGCCGACCCATGGCGCGTGCTCGACGTCGGCTGGGACCCGTTGAACAGCCTCGACCCGCGCAACAAGCAGGTGCTCGTCGAATCGCTGGTCGCCGCGGTGTCCGACGACGGGCTGCTCACCGCCGAGGAGGCCGAACTGCTGCGCACGACGTGCGCCATCCTGCGCTGCCCGCTCCCGCCGCTGCTCGCCTAGGAGGGCAGGACGACCTCGATCACCGCGCCGCCGTTTTGGTGATCGGCGATCGTCATGGTCCCGCCGTGGCCGACCGCAACCGCCCGGACTATGCGCAGTCCCAAACCCGGTGCGTCCGTACCCGGCGGCGGATCGGTCAAGGGGCCGTCCGGGTCGCGAAAGCCCGGGCCACTGTCGATCACGGCGATCCGCACAGCACCCTCGTCCACTGCGCCCGTGAGGCGCACCGTCCCGCCCCGGGGGGAGTGGCGCAACGCGTTGTCGAGGAGGTTGACCAACGCCTGCCGGATCCGGAGCGGGTCGACATCGATCATCGCGCCGGGTGCGTCGACCTCCAGGGTGATTCCCGACTCCGCCGCCCGGGCTTCGAACCGCGCGGCCGCCGATTCGAGCGTGTCGAGAAGCGACACGGCCTCCAGGTGTACCGGCAGCCGACCGCTGTCGGCCCGTGCGAGCACGAGCAGGTCCTCAGCGAGCCGGGAGAGTCGATCGGTCTCCTGCGACACGCTGCGCAAGGCCGCCTCCAGTTCCTCGCGGCTGCGCTGGCGAACCAGAGCCAGATCGACCTCCGCGCGCAGGGCCGCAAGCGGCGTGCGCAGTTCATGACTGGCCCGCTCGAGAAAGGCCCTCTCTGCGGCCATCGACGCGGCGAGCCGGTCGAGCATGCCGTTGAGCGTGACGGCGAGGCGCTGGAGTTCGTCGCGGGTGCGCGGCACCGGCATCCGGCGATCGATCCCGGAGGTGGTGATGGCCGCAGCCTGTTGCTGCATGCGGTCCATCGGTTTGAGCGCCCAGCCGGCAACGATCCACGCGGCCAGGCAGGCCACCGCGACACCGGCGGGACCACCGAGGAGGAGCACCGTGGCCAGGTGCCGCAGCGCATCGGTCCGGTCGGCCATCGAGGTGCCGACGACGAGGAACTGCGCTGCCCCCGGCGAGGCGAGCGGGACGGCGAGCAGCCGGGCATCGTCCGCGACGCCGGGCACGGTGCGCTGGAAGAAGCGTGGCCCGGTGACGTCGGCGAGCTCGCGGGCCGACAGAAGCGGTGCGTCGAAGCCCTCCGTGCGCCGGACGACGCTGCCGTTGCCGCTGAGGACCTGTTCGAAGGCCTCACGCGGCTCCTGCAATCGGAGGTCGGGCTGCTCAGCGACGCCCGTGTGTGCTGTCTCCGCCACCTCGTTCGCGCGGAACCGCAGCCCGGAGTCGATCTCGTCCAGCAATGCGGCGCTCATCGACACGTAGGCGAGAACCGCGATGGCGATCAACAGGAGCAGCATCACCGCGGCGAAAGCGGCGGTGATGCGCGCCCTAATCGGTAGTCGCACCGGTTTCCTCGATCCGCAGGCGGTAGCCCGCCCCCCGAACCGTCTCGATCGTCGCGCGGCCGAATGGTCGGTCGATCTTGTCCCGGAGGTAGGCGACGTACACGTTGACCACGTGCAGATCGCCGTCGTAGGCGCTGTCCCACACGTGGTCCACGAGCCGCGTACGGGAGATGACCTCGCCCCGGTAGCGCATGAGGTACTCCAGCAGCGAGAACTCCCTCGCCGTCAGTTCAACGCGAGTTCCGCCGCGCATCACCGTGTGACTCGCCGGGTCGAGGGCCAGGTCGCCGACCCGCATCGTCGTCGGCCTCGGCTCGGCACCGCGCCGGAGCAGCGCACGTAGCCGCGCGATGAGCTCGGCAAACGCGAACGGCTTGACGAGATAGTCGTCGGCGCCCACGTCCAGTCCCCGGACGCGGTGATCGACCTCGCCGAGCGCCGTCAGCATCAGTACCGGAACCCAATGGCCGCTCTTGCGGATGGTCTGGCAGACCGAGAAGCCGTCGGTGTCGGGGAGTCCGACGTCGAGAACCACCGCGTCGTACGGGTACTCCGCCACTCGCCAGATCGCGTCGGCCCCCGTGCCGGCGACGTCGACGGCATAGCCCTCTTCGGCCAAGCCGCGGCCCAGCAGCAGCCGCAGCTTGGCGTCGTCCTCCACCACCAGGATCCGCACGTCGTCACCGCCGCGCCCAGTATCGATGCCAGTAGCTCAGCGGAGCACGTCGACGAGGACGAGTTTCTCGTCGCCCCCCTTGAGCGTCACCTCGAGTACCTGGCCCACACCGCGAACGTAGAGCTTGTTGTCCACCACCCCCGGCTCCAGCGCCGTCGTCTCCTGTGTCCGCAACGCGTCGTGAAAACTGCCGTACGGCACCCGTGCGTCGACATGCTTCGCGATCACCTTGAACTGATCCTCGGCGTTGCCTGCGGACCACTCCTGCCTGAATGTGCGGCCGAGAGAGGGGTGTGCCGGCATGTACACGCCGGGCTGTGCGCCGCGGACGCCGGCTTGCCACGAGCCCGCCCGCGAGGCGACTCGCCCCTGCTCGTCGAGTTCGGCGGTGTCCTCGCCGAAGTACCACACATTGCCGCAGCGATCCTGCGCGTAGTAGTCCGACGTGCGTTCCTGGAGGACGCCGTCCTCGAACACCCGGTCGTTCACGACCCGCGTCCGGACACCGGCGATGACCTTGGTCCGGTGCGACGGCGTGAACACGTCCAACGTCCTCGCCCCGTCGCTGCGGCCCGCATAGACGAACGTGGTGCCTGGTGGAAGCGGGAACCAGGGATTGGTGACGTTCGGTCCGAAGTTCGCGGGATCGATCCGCGGGTGGTAGTCGGCGCCGGGGCCGAACCGGGGGAGCGCGCACCCCCGGTGACTGCCCGATTGTTGCGTCGGTGCGGCGTCCGCCGCGATGCTCGGCAGGGATGCGCTGCCCGCGACCAGGACCGCGACGAATGCAGTGAGTGCCTTCATGATTGCTCCCTTGACGTGTCCGATTCGGCCACGCTAGGTAGCACCTCGTCAGAGATCCGTCAGTGCGCCGTAATGTGAGGGCGTGACAGTGCGTCGGGTAATGGGGACCGAGGTCGAGTACGGGGTCAGCCTGCCCGGCCAGCCGTCGGCCAATGCGATGCTCCTGTCCGCGCAGGTGGTCAACGCGTACGCGAGCACGCTGCCGGCCGGGCGGGCCCGGCGGGCGAGCTGGGACTTCGAGGAGGAGTCGCCCCTCAGGGACGCCCGCGGCTTCGATCTGGGCGGGTCCGGGGCCGGCGGTGCGATCGCGCAGGAGTTCATCGACGCCGAAGAGGACGCCGGGATGGCCAACGTCATCCTGCCCAACGGCGCGCGGCTGTACGTCGACCACGCCCATCCCGAGTACTCCAGCCCTGAGGTCACCAACCCGCTCGACGCGGTGCGCTGGGACAAGGCCGGCGAGCTGGTGATGCTCGAGGCGATCCGGCGGGTGGCGACCATGCAGGGCATCGGCGCCCCGATCAACCTGTACAAGAACAACACGGACAACAAGGGCGCGTCCTACGGAGCGCACGAGAACTACCTGTGCCGCCGGGACACCCCGTTCGCGACCCTGGTGCGGCATCTCGTGCCGTTCTTCGTGACGCGCCAGATCGTATGCGGCGCCGGCCGGGTCGGTCTGGGGCAGGACGGCCGCACCGCGGGGTTCCAGATCACCCAGCGCGCCGACTTCTTCGAGGTCGAGGTCGGGCTGGAGACGACCTTGAAGCGTCCGATCGTCAACACCCGCGACGAACCACATGCCGACGCCGATCGCTATCGCCGACTGCACGTGATCATCGGCGACGCCAACCTGTCCGAGATCTCGACCTACCTGAAGGTCGGCACCACAGCGCTGGTCCTCGACATGATCGAGGCGAACTACCTCGCTGACGACCTCGCGATCACCGCGCCGGTGCGGGAACTGCACACCGTGTCGCACGACCCGACGCTGCGGCACGCCATCACCCTCGCCGACGGGCGCACGATCACCGCGCTCGACCTGCAGGGCGAATATCTGGACCGCGCCCGGAAGTTCGTCGACGACCGGCAGGGCGATGACGCCGACGAGCAGACCCGCGACGTTCTTGGCCGGTGGGAGTCGGTGCTGTCCCGCCTGGCGGCCGATCCGATGCAACTCGCCCGCGAGCTCGACTGGGTGGCCAAACTGCGTCTGCTGGAGGGTTACCGCGAGCGGGACGGGCTCGACTGGGACTCGCCGCGGCTGCAGCTCGTCGACCTGCAGTACTCCGACATCCGTCCCGAGAAGGGCCTCTATCACCGGCTCGTCTCGCGCGGCGCCATGGAAACGCTGCTGCCCTCAGGCGCGGCCGAGAGTGCGGTCGCGACCCCGCCCGACGACACCCGGGCGTACTTCCGGGGCGAATGCCTGCGCCGCTACGGCCCGTCGGTCGCTGCCGCCTCGTGGGACTCGGTGATCTTCGACGTGGGCCGCGAGTCGCTCGTCCGGGTGCCGATGCTCGAACCGCTGCGTGGCACCCGCGCGCACGTCGGCGAGCTGCTCGACCGCTGCAGCACGGCGACCGAGCTGGTCGCCGCGCTCAACGCTGCGCGCTGAGGACGAGCTCGGCCAGCCGCTTCGGAGCCATCACGCAGTAGCTCTCGGTGACCATCTCGGCCACCTCGTCCCAGTCGGTGTCGCCGTCGAGCTTGAGGCCGATGACGCCCCGGCCCCAGTTCGCGGTGAAGTAGGGATCGCCCAGATTGCTGTACGCGCCTACGTCGGTGGCCGACGCCCGCAGCGTCAGCACCGGGCAGGGCCCATCGGTCCGGGCAGCGACGGCGTATGACGGCGGTCGGCCGTCCTCGATGCTGAGCACGTGCGCGAACGTCCGCTTCCGCACCGCCCAGCGGACGCCCACCCACGCCGGTTCCTCGTAGGCGTGCGGCAGGTCCAGGCACAGCGTCCGCAGCCGCTCGATCATCTCCACCAGCGGGTCATCGTGCACCGGCCCAGCATGCACGTCCGGTCCGACAGCGTCCGCTGAACCAGCGACGGTGTCGGCCTGCGCCACCGTGTGCGGTCGGCGCTAACTGCAGTGCACCTGCGCGTTCGCCCAGTCGACCGGGGTACTGCCGAAGCCGGTGCTCGGATCGACGGAAAGTTCGAGCACGGTCGTGCCGGCGATCTGCTGGGTCAGCGGAACGGCCGTCCCCTTGGTGACGATTCCCTGATACACCGGCACGCCGTCGAGGATGATCGCGATGTTGGCCGTCGGCGTCCCGCGGGAGGTGGACGCGCTGTCGTCGATTCCGGCGACGACGCTCAGCGTGGAGCAGTGACCCCCCAGGTAGTACGCGACGTCAGATCCGGAGGACGCGCCGAGGCCTTTCGGGAATGTCTGCCCGGCGATGACCAGCGCGCTCGGGATGCCCCGGCTCACTTGCTGGTCCTTGTAGACCGAGCCGGACACCGATACCCAGTTCACGTCACTGAGATAGGCGGTGGTCGTCGGCGGGGCTGGTGGGACGACGATCGTGATCGTCGACATGGTGGTACGCGGCTCACCACCGCGGCCCTCGTAGGCGGCGCTCGCCTCGATCGCGTAGTTCCCGGCGGCGGTGCCGGCGGGCACGCTGACCCGCCAGGTGGCAGTCGTCGCGGACTGGCCCGGGACCGACCGGCCCGCCGGGGCAAGGGGCGTGACGGTCCAGCCGGCGGGAACGGCGGAGAGCCCCACGATGGCGTGATTGATGGCATCGCGGCCGTCGTTGAACAGCGTCTCGGACAGCACCGTCGACGTCCCCGACTCGAGGTAGGTGTTGCGAGCGGTCGCTGAGAGGGTCACGTGCGCGGCAGCGTCTGATGGCGTGGCGCCGGCCGAGACGCGGAACATCCGCACGCCGTGTGGCTCGACGTCAGCGTGCAGGGTGCCGGCCACGGTCGCGTCGCTGTGGGCCCAGAGGTCCCGAGCCAGGTAAGCGGACTTGGCGGGGCCGAGCACCGCAGGGAGGGACACCGATTGCGTCGTCGGCGCGTCGGACTCGTTGAACAGCAGGACCGCCTCGTCGCCGTTGGCGAGCGGCCGGACGAGGGTCCATTGCTTCCCCGTGTGCGAGTACACGGTTGCGGCCGCGCCGAGCGTGTCCTGGTCGACGGCGATGACGTCGCTGTTCTCATAGATCGCCAGTGTCGCCGCGCTGGCCGCACTCTTGCCGCCCGCTTCGGCCAATGGCGTGCCGGAGATCAGCGGTGCGGCCATCATCGACCAGAGGCTGAACTGCGATCGGTACTCGGTGTCGGTCTGGCCCCCGTTGCCGATCTCGAGCATGTCGGGATCGTTCGCGGCACCGGGGCGCGAGTAGGACGACAGGACGACGTTCTGCTTGAACAGCGACACCGTGCTCGCCCAGCTGTCGGAGATGTCGGTCGTGGTCCGCCACAGATCGGCCTCGGCTTGATCGGCCGCCCATGACCACGGCTCGTAGTTGCCCCACTCGCAGACGCTGTACACGATGGCGTGTCCGCTGTCCGCGCTTGCCTGCTTCAGCGCATCGCCCATCGCCTTGTAGCGCGCGATGTACTCGGCCTGATTGTCTGCGGTGCCGGCGACGGTTCCGCAGTTGTCGTACTTCAAGTAGTCGACGCCCCAGGAGGCGAAGTCTTCTGCGTCGGTCAGCTCGTGGCCGTAGCTGCCGGCCAGTCCCTGGCAGGTGGTCGCTCCGGCGCTCTCGTAGATTCCGAGTTTCAGCCCGAGGCTGTGCACGTAGTCGGCAACCGGCCTGATCCCCCCCGGAAAGTTCCTGGGGTCGGCGACGAGGTGCCCATCGACCCGCCCGGCGGTGGCCCGCCGCGGGTCCGTAGTGGTGCCGGGACCGCGCCCTTGCGGGTACTGATTGCCATCCATCCAGCAGTCGTCGATGTTCACGTACTTGTAGCCCGCCGCTGCCATTCCGTCGTCCACCATCGCCTTGGCCGTCTTCTCGATCAGATCCGCGCTCACGTTGCAGCCGAACGCGTTCCAGTCGTTCCAGCCCATCGGCGGGGTGGTGGTGGCACCGGTTCCGGCGGACGCCGACGTCGCGGTGACCACACCGACCACGCCCAGGGTGGCCACCAGGGCACCGCCGATGGTCGCGGCCACGAGGCCGTGTATCCAGCGGATGGGTAACCAACGCTCAACGACCATGACGGCATCCTTCGACGCATCGAGGTAGGGATACCCGACGCAGAGTCAGAGTCAGAGTCAGAGTCTGTTGGTATCCGTTGGATTGTGTGAAGCAAAGCACACGCTAGGAGTGCGAATTTGTGAGGTCAAGTAAGAGTCTTCTGTGTTGACCGGCCCGGTGCGCCCTAGGAGCGATGGAAGCGGGCGCGGAACTGCTGGGCCCCCAACCCGACCAGCTCGGTCGGCGCGGTGGCGCGAGCGGATGCGCTGCGCGGTAGATCCAGCAATGGCCCCAGCTCGCCGAAGTAGCCGCCGACGCCGATGTCGGTGAGGTGTTCCTCGGTGCCGTCGGCGCGCTCGCGGAAGATCCGAACGCCACCGGCTCGGACGACGTACACGAGGTCGCTGCGGTCGCCTTGGCCGAACACCAGTTCACCCGCGTCGAGGTGGACGGTGACCGGTTCGGCCGGCGGTTCGGCGCGATGGCGCACCAGCTCAACCACCTGGTCGGCCAGCTGGGTGATCCGGTGATCGTGCGTCGCCACGACGACCAGCCGTCCGGCGGAGGCGATGTCGCGGATGAGGCGAAGGATGCCCTCGACCTGAAGCGAGTCCAGATGGGCGGTCGGTTCGTCGGCGATCACCAGCGGCGGATCCTGGGCCAGGGCCCGCGCGATCGCGACGCGCTGTTGTTGTCCGCCGGAGAGCTGGCCGGGACGATGGTCGGCCCGATCCGTGAGGTCGACCTGCTCGAGCAGCTCGCGGGCCCGCTCGCGAGCTGCGGAACGGCCGTTGCCGGCGAGTCGCAGCGGAACCATCACATTGCCCAGCGCGGTCAGGCTCGGGATCAGGTTGAACGCCTGGAAGACCACCCCGACGGTATTGCGGCGATAGTCCGAACGTGGTGCGCCGCGCAGTCCGGTGACCTCGACGTCGTCGACGCGGATCGACCCCGCTGTCGGCGTCAGCAGGCCGGCGAGACACGACAGTAACGTCGTCTTGCCGCAGCCGGATGGGCCGAGCAGGACGACCAGTTGCCCGTCCTCCGCGCTGAACGCGAGGTCCTCGAGCGGGCGCATCCGGTAGCCGCCGGTCACGTATTCCACCGTGAGGTCGCGTACCGCGAGAGTGGTCATCCTCAACCCGCGAACGCCGCGGCCGGGTCGGCGCCGGTCGCCCGGCGCAGGGCGACGAGGCTGGCGATCAGACCGACGGCCACGGCCACGATCGGCAGCGTGGTGTACGCGCTGGTCGGAACGGTCACCGGCTGGCTGAAGATGCCGGTCATGAAGGTCGACATACCTGTGCCCAAAGCGGCCGCCAACAGCGTGATGATCACCGACTGTAGGCACAGGCTGCCGAACAGCAGGAGCGACGACGACCCGAGCGCCTTGAGTACGGCGAAGTCCCGCACTCGTTGCAGCGCCGACACGTAGATGAGCGCCGCGATGATGATCGCGGCGACGACCCACATCAGCGTCCGCGAGTTCCTGATCGAGCTCACACCGCTGGCCAGCGTCTCGAGCGTCTGGCGTTCCACCTCCCGACTCGTGAGCACCTCGAGCCCAGCCGGCGCCGATTGTGGCGATCCCTTGGTCACGACCGCGGTGACGATCTGCCGGCCGCCGAAGAGCGTGCTCTGGGCGTCGGAAAGTGTCATGTACGCCATCGGGATCCCGGCCGCGAGCGTGCGGTCGGTCACCGTGCCCACGACCCGCAGATCGGTCCCGCCGAGCCGCACCGCGGCGCCGCGTCCGATCCCGGCCCGGCTGTCCACAACGACCTGACCCGGCCCGGTGAGCGTCACGCCCTTCCGGACGGCCGGCACCCCCAGCCCGCCGGGTTCGACGCCCATCACATTGACCGTCACCAGACGAGCGCCGACGTGGAAGACCTCTTGGGGAAGGAACACCACGCCGTTCGCCCGGGTGACTCCCGGCGCGGATGCGACCTGCGCGACGGCGGCTTGATCGAACGTCGCAACGGCGGTGATCCGTCCGTTGGACTGCTGGCTGAGGACCCACCGATCGGCGCCGACCGCGCCCACCGTGCGATGTATCTCGGAACGGAAGCCGTCGGCGAGTCCCGAGAGCAGGATCGCCATCGCGAGCACCACTCCGGCCCCGATCACGGCGATGAGGAACTGTCGGTACCGGTAGCGCAGATCGGCCAGCGTGATCGTCACCATCGAAATGAGACCTCGTCCCTGTGCCGGACGTCCCTGGGCCGGACGCGCCCCGCGGCCACAGCGTCACGGACCGTACAGCGCAGCGACCTTCAGGTCGATTCGATCATCTGCCCGGCGGTACTTCACCAGAGCCGGGAAGGCGAGCGCGATGACACCGGCACCGGCGATGCACGACAGGCCGCCAGACACCGCGCTGAACCCCGGCGAGGTGAGCGAGGCGACGGCGCCGGCCCGGAAGTTGCCCAGCTCCGGGCAGGCGGCGCCGACCACGAACTCCGCAGCACCGGTCCGGCCCCGGTAGGCGTCCGGCGTCGCCACCTGGATCATCGTGGTTCGCAGCACCACGCTGCTCACGTCCGCGATCCCGGCGACGGCCAACAGGCACAACGTCGCGGCCAGTCCGTCCACCAGCCCGAAGCCGGCCAGAGCCATGCCCCAGACGCCGACAGCGACCAGCATGGCCCGACCCTGTCGGGTGACCCGGCCGAGCGGCCCGGACAGCCCTGAGCCGACGATGCCGCCGACCGCCACCGCCGTGGTCAGCAGCCCGAGGGTGCGCGGTGATCCACCGAAGCGCTCGGCGTTGACGGCCGGGAACAGCGCGATCGGCATCGCCAGCACGGTGGCGTTGAGATCGGTGAGCAGCGCGCCGGTGAGGACCCGGCTGCGGCCGAGGAACCGTAGGCCGTCGGCGACGGCGGTCAGGCCCGGCCGGGTTCCCTCGCCGTCCGGGCGCATGGACGGCAACCGGGACACGCCGTACATCGAGGCGAGGAACGTCACGGCATCCACGAGGTAGCAGAACTTCACCCCGCCGGCTGCGGCGACCAGGCCGGCCAGGGACGGCCCGACGACCATGGTGGCGTGCATGCCCAGCATGGTCAGCGCGGCCGCGGCCGGGACCTGATCCGCAGGCAGCAACCGCGGCATGAACGTCCGCCGCGCCGGAGCACTGATCGAACTCACGAGAGACTGCACGCCCACCAGGACGTAGAGGATCACCACTTGCCTCGAGCCGGCGAAGGCCTGAACCGCGAACGCAGCCGACGTCGCCATCTGGACCATCGACGCCACCAACACCAGCCGGCGCCGGTCGACCGCATCCACCAGCGTGCCGGCGAAGAGTCCGAACCCGATCGCCGGCACCGCCGAGCACAGACCCACCACTCCGACCGCAGCCGACGAACCGGTCAGCAGGTACACCTGCAGCGCGACGGCGAACACGGTCATCTGCGACCCGATCCCGGACAGGAACCCGCCGACCCAGAGGCGCCGGAAGGCGGGCGCGGTGCGG
>JAVHVD010000179.1:0-2717 GCA_032160745.1 Pseudonocardiales bacterium | reverse complement strand
GACGCAGTCACCTCGAGTCGGCCGACGCTCTGAATGACGACGCCCTTACCGGGTTGATTGGACAGGTTGCGGATTCCGGTGACGCTCTGGGTGTCCTTGGCGTAGTCGACATGCACGTTGAGCCGAGTTCGGACGATCACGCTCGCGCCCGTGGTCGTGTTCGTATCTGTCTCGATGGAGTAGAGATGGCCCTGTTGGCGTACCGGGTCGCCGTTGGCGTCGATCCAGGTCGTGACGGTTCCGTGGTCGTGGCCGGCGTACACCCCGGAAAAGCCGTCGCAGTCGAACGCTCCGCTGAACGGATCGCTGAAGGTCTCGACCTGGCGAGTGAGTGCCGGGCTCTGCGCTTGCGCGGCCGCGGGCACTGCCGTGGCGATGACGGCGAGCGTCGCGAGCGCGGTGAGCACCCGACAGCCGGTCGTTAGCGGAGTGGTCATGACGTGTCCCTTCGTCGACGCCCGGCGTCCGAAGCCCGTCGAAGCCTTCCGAGCCGATCTGCCTACGTTCCCGCGGAGCAACGCCGGCGTCGAGGGTGCCAGCACTCCATGACAGGGAAGGCCGCACGAGAATCGAGGCCGGGACCCCGGGCCGTCTCCGTGGAGGGCGCCCACGGGCGGATTTGGCCGCTGCGGTTGGCTGCCCGCGGCATTAGCGGACGTGCGAGCTCCGCTACCGCGTTCAAGCGGTGGGGAACCGCCAGTTGGTCGTGTCGGTCAACGGGTAGTCCGCTTCGCGTCGTGCACGTTCTCGTCGGCCCCGTCGCGCGATACGCGCGACGCGGTCAGCGAGTAGCACGAAGGCGCCGAGGGCCAGGTAAACCATCGCGGTACCTCCAAGACCTTCGACCCAAGCGGCCAGGTCGGGGTCAGCTTAGGCCCACGAGCCAACTGGCGGGGCCATGGGTTCTGACCACGCCGGTCTGGTCAGTGACCGGTCAGTGCATCGCGACCGGAATGGCGCTATCAGCCGCGGCCGGACCCTGCGGCTCGAGCTTGCGGCGCGGCAGCAGCAACGCGGGCACCAGAGTGACCGCGATGAGCACCAGGGCCACCGTGAAGGTGGTGGCGAAGCCGTGCGCGGTGTCCGCGAAGCCCTGGGCGAGCTGTGCGGGGGTGAGCTTGTCGGCGATGGACTTGTCGCTTCGCGAGGCGATCGCGGGCAACGCGAATGGCGAGTTCTTCTCCTGGTTGGTCAGCACGACCGACATCACTGCGGCGCCGATCGAGCTGGCTATCTGCTGCATGATGTTCATCAGCGTCGAGCCGCGGGCGATCGTCGGGCCCTTCAGTGTCTGCAGCGATGCGGTGAACAGGGGCATCATGGTGGCGCCCATGCCCAGCCCCATGACGAACAGCACGCCCAGGATCAGCGCGTAGGACGTATGGGCGTCCACCTGGGTGAGCACGGCCATCCCGGCGGTGATGAGTGCGAGGCCGGGCACCACGATTTTGCTGATTGCGATCTTGTCGGCCAGCAGTCCGGCGATCGGCATCGTCAGCATGGCGCCGATGCCCTGCGGTGCCACGAGCAGGCCGGCATGCAGGGTGTCCTCGCCGCGGACCTGCAAAAAGTAGCTGGGGATGAGCAGCCCCGCGCCGAAGAACGCGACCGCGAACAGGAACATGGCGATCGTCGAGATTGTCAGCTGCCGGTTCTTGAACAATCGCAGGTCGATCAGCGGATGTTCGGGACGGAATGCGTGGAGCACGAAGCCGACCACCAGCAGCAGCCCGATCGCGCCGGGGATGAGCACCCGGGCGGCCACGAACGTCCCTTCCGCCGGTATCGAGGAGACGCCGAACAGGAACAGGGCGAGGCCGGGTGAGAGCAGCAACATGCCGAGGAAGTCGAACCGTTCGGACGGACTCGGGGTGTCCTTCGGCAGCACCAGGAACGCGTACAGCAGCGCCGCGGCGCCGATCGGCACATTGATCAGGAAGATCCAATGCCAACTGGCAGCATCGATCAGCAAGCCGCCGAGAATCGGGCCGGCGATCGGGCCGAGCAGCATCGGTACCCCGAGCACGGCCATCACCCGGCCGATCCGTTCCAGCCCGGCGGCGCGGGTCATGATCGTCATGCCAACCGGCATCAGCATGCCGCCGCCGAGCCCCTGCAGGACCCGGAACGTGATCAGCGAGCCGATGTTCCACGCGGTGCTGCACAGCGCGGAGCCGAGGACGAACAGAATGAGCGCGGTCATGTACAGCCGCTTGGTGCCGAACCGGTCGGCCGCCCAGCCGGACAGCGGGATGACGGTGGCCAATGCGAGCGTGTAGCCGGTCATCGTCCACGCGACGTTCGCGTAGCTCGTGTGGAACACACTCTGGAACGTGGGCAGCGCGACGCTGACCACGGTGATGTCCAGGATTGACATGATCGCGCCGAGGACGACGACCCCGGCGATCTTCAGCACCCCTGCGTCCAGCTTCGTGTCCCCGGCTGTCTGCGGCCCGGCGGCCGATTCGACGCTCATGAACTCACGCTAGCGGAGCGTTCTGACCTGATTTGCGCGAAGTTGCCGTCGAAGTCCGCCGATATCACTGCTCGACCCTATCTGTGGGCCTGAGGCTGTCCTCTGGCGACGACTGGCACCCTCCAGCCCGTTAGCTGGTGTCGCACATTTCCCGGTAGCAGGGGTGCTGTCTTGGCGGTGGCCGTGAAGACGTGGCTCCCCGCCGCCACGATGCTCAAGCGCATCGTTTGACCACCGCGAA
>JAVHVD010000178.1:0-11699 GCA_032160745.1 Pseudonocardiales bacterium | reverse complement strand
CCCGGCCTCGCTCGTCCAGGTGATGTTCCATCTCGGCGAGATGGTGACCGCGACCCAGTCGGTGAACGAAGAGACGCTGCAGCTGCTCGGCGCCGAGCTGAACTACCAGGTTCAGGTCGTCAGCCCCGAGGACGAGGACCGCGAGCTGCTCGAGTCCTTCGATCTCACCTTCGGTGAGGACGAGGGCGAGGACGAGCACATCGTCGCTCGGCCGCCGGTCGTGACCGTCATGGGCCACGTCGACCACGGTAAGACGCGACTGCTCGATGCGATCCGCAAGACCAACGTCATGCGCGACGAGGCCGGCGGCATCACGCAGCACATCGGTGCCTACCAGGTACACGTCCAGCACGAGAGCGAAGACCGGGCCATCACGTTCATCGACACCCCAGGTCACGAGGCGTTCACCGCCATGCGGGCCCGTGGTGCTGCGACCACGGACATCGTGGTCCTGGTGGTCGCGGCCGACGACGGCGTGATGCCGCAGACGATCGAGGCGCTCAACCACGCCCAGGCGGCCGGCGCGCCGATCGTCGTGGCCGTCAACAAGATCGACAAGGAGGACGCCAACCCGGCGAAGGTGCGCCAGCAGCTCACCGAGTACGGGCTGGTGGCCGAGGAGTACGGCGGCGACACGCTGTTCGTCGACGTGTCGGCTCGCTCGAACCTGCACATCGACGACCTCCTCGAGGGCATCCTGCTCACCGCGGACGCCGCGCTCGACCTACGGGCCAACCCCGACCAGGACGCGCAGGGCATCGTCATCGAGGCCCGGCTCGACCGGGGCCGCGGACCGGTGGCGACGCTGCTCGTCCAGCGCGGCACGCTCAAGATCGGCGACTCGGTCGTGGCCAGCGACGCGTTCGGTCGCGTGCGGGCCATGCTCGACGAGAACGGCGACAATGTCGACGAGGCGGGCCCATCACGTCCGGTTCAGGTTCTCGGTCTGACGTCGGTACCCAGCGCCGGCGACTCGTTCCTCGTCGTCGACGAGGACCGCATCGCTCGCCAGATCGCGGATCGTCGCCAGGCCCGGGAGCGCAACGCGCAGCTCGCATCCTCGCGTCGCCGCGTCTCGCTCGACGACCTGGACAAGGTACTTGCGGCCGGTGAGCTGGAGCAGCTCAACCTCATCATCAAGGGTGACGTGTCCGGTTCGGTCGAGGCCCTCGAGGACGCGCTGGTCAACATCGACCTCGGCGCGGACAAGGAGGAGGTCTCGCTGCGGGTCATCGGCCGCGGCGTGGGCGCGATCACCGAGAACGACATCAACCTCGCGGTGGCGTCCGACGCGGTGGTCATCGGCTTCAACGTCCGGCCCGAGGGCAAGGCGCGTGAGGCGGCCGAGCGTGAAGGCGTGGACGTCCGGTACTACTCGGTCATCTACCAGGCCATCGACGAGATCGAGGCTGCGCTCAAGGGCATGCTCAAGCCCGAGTTCGAAGAGGTGCAGCTCGGGACCGCCGAGGTGCGGGAGGTGTTCCGGGTGCCCCGGATCGGCAACGTCGCGGGTTCGCTCGTGCGCACTGGGGTCATCCGCCGTAACAGCAAGGCACGCCTGGTGCGCGACGGGATCGTGGTTGCCGACAACCTCACCGTCGAGTCGCTTCGCCGGTTCAAGGACGACGCGACCGAGGTTCGCGACGGGTTCGAGTGCGGTATTGGTCTCGGTTCGTTCAACGACATCAAGGTTGACGATGTGATCGAGACCTTTGAGTTGCGGGAGAAGCCGAGGGTCTAGTCCGGCTCCGCGAGGAGAGGCGATCCGTGCATAAGGAAGAGCGTTTACATGCTCGGATCGCCCCTCCTCGCTCCGCCTCCGCAGTTGTCGTCGCACGAGCCGAGAGGTGGGCTGGCTGTGGTGGTGGGTTGCTTGGTTGCTGACCTTCTGTTGGGGGACGTGCACTCCTTGAAGGAGAAGCGGGGTGTTGTCCGGCCGATCGTGGCCGAGCTGCGCCGGCGCTTCGAGGTCTCGGCCGCGGAAACCGGTGATCAGGAGCTGCACCGGCGGGCTGAGCTGTCGGTCGCACTCGTCGCCGGCGACCACGGCCACGCGGTCGAGGTGCTGGAGGCCTGCGAGCGGCTGCTGGCCGGACGGCCGGAGGTCGACCTGCTGTCGGCACGCACCCGGGTGCTCGATGACGACGATTTGAGTTAGAGGGAGAACGACAATGGCCGACGCGGGACGCGCACGGCGCATGGCCGGACGCATCAAGCAGATCGTCGCCACGCAGATCGACACGCAGGTCAAGGACCCGCGGCTCGGGATGGTGACCATCACCGATGTCCGGGTCACCGGCGACCTGCACGACGCAACGATCTTCTACACCGTCTTCGGCGGCGAGGAGGAGCGCGTCGCCTCCGCCGTGGCGCTCGAGTCGGCGAAGGGCGTCCTCCGCAGCGAAGTCGGCCGGCAGACCGGAGTCCGGTACACGCCCACGCTGACGTTCACGCTGGACGCGCTGCCCGACAACGCAAAGCACATCGACGAGCTGCTGGCCGTCGCGGCGGCCGCCGATGCGGAGGTCGAGGCTGCTCGCCGCGACGCCCGCCCGGCCGGCGACCCCGATCCGTACCGCAAGCCCCGGGTCGCCGAGGACGACGAGTCCGAGGCTGAGTGAAGGCGGATCGCATCCGCGTGCGAGGCTCCTCCCTGTCATGACCGAGTTCCCGCCGGCCGCGCCCCGGCCGCGACCCGCTGCGGAGGGCAGGCCGAGCCCGCGTCCGCAGCCCCACCCTCGTCCGCAGCACGATGTCGCGCTGGTCGTCGCGCCGCCGGAGCCGGCACCGCCGGTCGTCGCGCCCCCTGTGCCCGCGCCGGTCACACCGCAGGTGCGGCGCCCAGTCGAGCCGCGGGTCGCCCCGCGACCCGAGCCCACACTGGAGAAGACGCAGCCGGTCCCACGGATCGCCTCGCGGGGAGACCGGCGGCGCGCCGAGCTGCGAGCGGGGCGACGAGTTCGGCGCCGTCGTCTCCGCCAAGGGCTGGCCGTGCTCGGCCTCCTCGTCGTTGCCGCGGCCGTGGTCGTCGTAGTCCTGCAGCGCGGCGACGACGGCCCGTCCGGGCGCCGTGCCGCCGCCACGCCCTCGCCCACAGTGACCGGTGCCCGCCTGGCTCAGCCCGACCTGGCGACGTCCTTTCTCGCCGGCGCCGCGTCCGATATCGCGGCTGTGACCACGTACGACTACCGCAGCCTCGACGACGCACTCTCCGTCGGGTCAGCGGTAACCACCGGCGCATACCGGCGCGCCTATCGGGCGGCGCTGACCGGGGACCTGGCCGCGACCGCCCGGCAGAACCATGTCGTGCACACCTTCGAACTGCTCGAACTGGGCGTTGGTGAGATGAACGCGGCCGGCACGGAGGCGAAGGTCCTGGTGTTCGGCCGGGAGCGTGTCTCCGACGACAGCACCAACGGTGATTCGCAGGTCACGCCGGTCACGCTGTGCGCGACGATCCGTCACGACGGCAATCGCTACCTCATCAGCAACCTCGTCGAGAATGCGAACGCCGGCCTGCCGCCCGGCGGCGACGACCTGCGGGTGGCGGCGGAGGTCGGGCGCGCCGAGGTGATCAATCTGCTGAGTTACCGCCGTGCCGACTTCGACGCCGACGTGCAGCGGGCTGTGGCCGGGGCGGTCAGCCCGCTCAGGGAACAGATCCAGGGCAACGCCACAGACACCGCGGCGGCGATGCGCAAAGGAAAGTACGACCTGAGCGGAACGGTGACCGCGGTGGCTCTGGAGCGGGCGTCGGGCGACTCGATCGCGATGCTCGTGGCGGCGCAGTCCACTCGGGTGATCGACGGCGCCCCCTCGCCGAGCGTCTCGCCGGTCCGGTACGTGGTGACGGTGACCCGGACCGACCGTGGCTGGGCGGTCAGTCAGGTCAGATCCGTCGACGGCACCTGATGGGCCGGCGCGGACCGTCACGCGCGGCGGCACCGTGACCGGATTGCCGACCGTGCCCGGTCCACCGCCGGCGCGCGCGCTACTGGCTCTGGCCGCGTCGGCGTTCGTGGTCCTCGCCGCCGAGCCTCTCTACCTGCTGGTGGACACCGCCGTCGTCGGGCACCTCGGGCCGCGCGCGCTCGCCGGCCTGGGCGTCGGCGCCGCGCTGATGGCGCTGCTGACGATCGTCGGCACGTTCGTCGAGTACGGGACGACCTCGCGCGCCGCCCGCTGGTATGGCGCCGGACGAACCGACGCGGCGATCGGCGAGGGGGTGCAGGCCTCGTGGCTGGCCGGGGTCATCGGGCTGGTCGTGGTGGCCGCGGGGGAGGCGTTCGCCGATCCGCTGACGCGACTGCTCGCCGGTTCCGGCAGCACCCAACACGCCGCTGAGTCGTGGTTCCGCATCGCCGTGCTCGGTATGCCCGGCGTGCTGCTCGTGCTCGCCGGCAACGGCTGGATGCGCGGGGTGCAGCGCACCCGCGAGCCGGTCTGGATCGTGCTGGCCGCCAATGCCCTCTCGGCGATCGCCTCGCCGCTGCTGGTGTACCCGGCCGGGCTGGGTCTGGAGGGTTCGGCGATCGCGAACGTCGGCGCCCAGGCGGTCGGAGCTGCACTCTTCCTCCGGGCGCTGCGCCGGGCGGCGACCGACGTCCGTCCCGACCGGAAGGTGATGCGCGCGCAGGTCCTGGTGGGCCGTGACTTGATCCTGCGCGCCGCCGCGTTCCAGGTGGCGTTCCTGACCGCCGCCGCAGTCGCGTCACGGATGGGCACGGCCCAGATCGCCGCGCATCAGATCGGCCTGCAGCTGTGGGAGTTCACTGCGCTGCTTCTCGACTCATTCGCCATCGCGGCTCAATCGCTGATCGGCGCCGCGCTCGGCGCGTCCGATGCGAGCGCCGCCCGCACCATGGCGTGGCAGGTCTCCCGGTGGGGGCTGTATGCCGGTGTCGCCTTCGCGGGGCTGTTCGCCGCCGGATGGGCGGTGATCCCCAGGATCTTCACCTCGTCGCCGGAGGTGCTCAGCCAGACGCACCTCCTCTGGCCGTGGTTCGTGATCATGCTCCCGGCCGCGGGCGTCGTCTTCGCACTGGACGGCGTACTCATCGGCGCCGGCGACGTGGGCTTCCTGCGCACGATCACGATCGTCGCCGCGGTCGGTGCGTTCGCGCCGCTGAACCTGGCCGCGCTGCACTGGGATTGGGGACTCGGCGGGGTCTGGGCCGGCCTGTGCGCCTTCATCGGCGTGCGCCTCGTCGGGATGCTGGCCCGCACCCGCGGCGACAGGTGGGCGGTCACCGGCGTCGAGACGTGACGCACCGCGCTGGGAGAAGGAGCGTCGCGCGATCTACGGCGAGTGAGGCCGGGGCGGCGCGGGGGCATCGCACCGGCCGCCTCCTACGCTGGTGCGATGCCGAGGCCGCCGGAACCGAGCGCGAGCGGCCTCGTCGTGGTGGACAAGCCGCAGGGTTTGACGTCCCACGACGTCGTCGCGCGGATGCGGCGACTGGCGCGCACGCGACGGGTCGGGCACGCCGGCACGCTCGACCCCATGGCCACCGGCGTCCTGGTGTTGGGTGTGGGGCCCGGGACGAAACTGCTGCACCACCTCGTCCTCGTCGACAAGGCCTACACGGCGACCATCCGGCTGGGTCAGGCCACCGACACCGACGACGCGGAGGGCACCATGCTGTCCGCCGCGTCAGCCGCGGCGATCGACGAGGCGGCAGTGCGGGCGGCGATGCAACCGCTCACGGGTGACATCCAGCAGGTGCCCAGCACCGTGTCGGCGATCAAGGTCGACGGCAGGCGGGCCTACCAGCGGGTCCGCGACGGCGAGGCCGTCGAGCTCGCGGCCCGGCCCGTCACCGTCCGCCGGTTCACCGCCTCCGCATTCCGCCGGCCGAGCGCCGACCTGCTCGACGTCGAGGTGGCCGTGGAGTGCTCGTCCGGTACCTACATCCGCGCGCTCGCTCGCGACCTCGGGGCCGCACTGGCCGTCGGCGCTCACCTGACGGTGCTGCGCCGGACCAAGGTGGGGCCGTTCACCCTCGACACCGCGCGGACCCTCGCGGAACTGGCCGAGCTTGATGCCCCGGTGACCCTGCCGCTCGCCGACGCCGTGCGAGCGGCGATGCCGGTTCGCGAGATCGACGCCGGCGAGGCGCGCGAACTGTCCTTCGGCCGCCCGCTCGTGGCGAGGGGGATCGTGGGCGTACACGGTGCGCTCGGGCCTGACGGCACGGTGGCCGCGCTGCTGCGCGAGGAGGACGGCCGGGCCCGGCCCGTGCTGGTCTTCGCTGCCGCGGGGTAGGACCTGTGTCATGAGCGACGACCTCGCCGCGGCCCGTGCGCTGCTGCCCGGCGTCCAACTCGATGCCCTGGACGAGTTGCGCGGCGGCGAACGGTCGGTGGTGCACCGAGTCCGGGCCACCGCCCCGGACGGCACGCGGTCGACGCTGGTGGTCAAACGCTTCCTCGCCGCCGGCGAGGGGTGGGTTCGCGAGTCGGCCGCGCTGTCCGTCCTGCCGTCCGCTGTCCGCGCGGCCCGCGTCGTCGCCGCCAGCGCGGCCCCGCCCGTCCTGATCACCGACGACCTCGGGGCCGGCGGCAGCGTCGCCGACGCTCTGCTCGGCAACGACCCCGCGCTGGCCGGCGACGCGGTCGTCGGATGGGCGCAGGCGATTGCGACGCTGCACGTCGCGACGCGGGCATCGCGCGACGTCTTCCGCGCCGCACTCGCTGAGCGGCAAGGTGATCTGCCGGTCGGCGAGTCACGCATGTCGGTTGACCTCGACGACGCCGTCCGGGTGCTCGACCGTGAGTGCGGCTCCCTCGGTGTCCGCGTACCCGCCGGCGCATTCGACGAACTACGCGGCCTCGGCAAACGCCTCGGCGGTTCGGGTGCGGCCGCGCTCACTCCGGCCGACACCTGTCCGGACAACAACGTCGCGACTGCGACCGGCTTGGCCCTGATCGACTTCGAGGGCGCCCAGTGGCGCCACATCGCGTGGGACGTTGCCTACCTGCTGGTGCCGTGGCCGACGTGCTGGTGCTCCTGGCGGATCCCCGACGGGGTCGCCGAGCGGGCGCTCGCCGCCTACCGAGGGATCGCGGCGAAGGGCTTTCCGGAGCTGGCCGACGCCGGGTTCGACGCCGACGTCGAGGCGGCCGTCGTGGGCTGGGCCCTGCTCTCGACGAGCTGGTTCATCGACAACGCCCTCGGCAGCGATCCCCAGCTGAATCCGGACAAGCCGACGCCCACCCGGCGCGCGATGATCCTGCATCGGCTCGACCGCGCCGCCCGCTCCGTCGAGGTTCCGGCTCTCGCCGAGCTCGCCGGCGCAATTGCCGGTGAGCTCCGCCAGCGCTGGGGCGACGTGCCGCTCGCCTACGCTCCGGCGTTCGCCCAGTAGTCCGCTGCGCTCAGTAGTGGGCTGCGCTGAGTAGTGGGCTGCGCTCAGTAGTGTGCTGATCGTGCAACGCTGGCATGGGTTCGACTCGGTTCCGCCGGGATGGGGTCACTGCGTCGTCACGATCGGCGTGTTCGACGGCATCCATCGCGGCCACCAGTCGATCATCGCCGACGCCGTGCGGATGGCCGATGAGCGTGGGGTGCCGAGCGTGCTCATCACATTCGTGCCGCATCCGTCCGAGGTCGTCCGCCCGGGGTCGCATCCGCCGGTGCTGACCAGCATGGTGCGGCGGGCCGAGCTCGTCGAGCAGCTCGGCATCGACGTCTTCTGCGCGCTGCCGTTCACGCTGGAGTTCTCGAGAATGGCACCGGATGAGTTCGTGCACTACGCGCTCGTCGACCGGTTGCACGCCTCCGCCGTCGTCGTGGGCGAGAACTTCCGGTTCGGACACAAGGCAGCCGGGGACGTCGCGCTGCTCGGACAGCTCGGGCGCACCTTCGGGTTCAGCGCGCATGGCATCCCGCTGCTCACCGACGACGACACCCCCCTGAGCGCCACCTACGTCCGGTCCTGCGTCAACGCCGGGGACATGCGGGCCGCGGCCCAGGTGCTCGGTCGCCCCCACCGGGTGGACGGCGTCGTCGAGCGCGGTGACCAGCGCGGGCGCGAACTCGGCTTCCCGACAGCCAACCTCCGTACCGACGCCTGGGCGGCCGTCCCGGCCGACGGGGTCTATGCCGGCCGGGTCGTGCGACTGGACGAATGGGGGCGCACGGTGCCCGGACCACCGCTCGGCACGGCGGCGATCTCGGTCGGCACCAATCCGACGTTCGAGGTCCGCCAGCGCCGGGTCGAGGCGTATGTCCTCGACTTCAGCGGCGACCTCTACGGGGCCACGGTCGGGATCGAGTTCGTCGAGCGGCTGCGCGGCATGGAGAAGTTCGACAGCGTCGACACGCTGGTGACGCAGATGCACGCCGACGTCGCGCGCACCCGCGAGCTCATGGCCTGACCGCCCCCCGGACGCCGGGTCCGCCAGCCGGTCCACGTCTTGCGCAGCCTGGCCGTCGCGATCACCGGGTCAGGCCCCCAGCAGTCCGCGGAGCACTCGGCCGAACAGCAGACGGCCGGACACCGCGAACGCTCCAGCGGTCACTCGCGGTGCCCTGGCCGGCATCGCCTCTTCGCGCCACGTCGCTCGCGCCCCGGTGCCTCGCGGGTCCACGGACAGCTCGGCCCAGCCGACCATCACCGGTCCCCGCTTCACCAATCGGCAGCGGCCCCCGGAACCGTCCAGGGGCGGCTGCCATTCGGTGACCTCCATCGGGTCGTCGAAGCCGAACGGACCCAGACTGGTCCGGGCGTTGAAGACCGTGTGCAGCCCGTTGGGCGGGGGAGTCGTCACCTCGATCGTGGTGAGCGGGACGTACCGTGCGTGGGCTGCCCAGTCGACGATGCGCTCCCAGGCGGTCTCCGGAGACAACGGCGTGTCGCGGGTGACGACGAACGGGGCCATGGGGCCGCAGTCTAGGGAGGGCGGGCGCCGCGGGTTCGGATCCGGCCGCCACCCCTGGTAACCTGGATTTCGAGGTACGCGTCCTGCGCGGACCCCCGCATCGCGTGTTACTCATCCGCCGTGACCTAGACCGGTGGAGCGCGCCTGCACCGAGTATCGAAGGAGTCGTCCGTGCCCCTGGCTCAGGATGTCAAGAAAGAGATCATCGCCGAGTACGGCTCCTCGGAGACCGACACCGGCTCGGCCGAGGTCCAGGTCGCGATGCTGAGTCGCCGCATCAGCGACCTCACCGAGCACCTCCGCTTCCACAAGCACGACCACCACAGCCGCCGCGGTCTACTGCTGCTCGTCGGCCAGCGCCGCCGGCTGCTCAACTACCTCGCCAAGACCGACATCAACCGATACCGGTCGATCATCGAACGTCTCGGCCTGCGCCGATAGTTCGTAAGGGGAGCGACTCCTGTCGCTCCCCTTCGCGTTTCACCACAACCGAATATCCACCGCCGGACGCACACGCGCGTCCAATGCGACTCGAGGACGCCGGTCCTCGGTAGTGGCGGCCGGAAGCCCGTATGAGGGACCGTCCGCTTCGATCGAAGACCGGCACCCAGTAGAGGTGTTTGCTCGTACGTCGCATGTGCGCAACCGGCACGTACAGAGAGGGGTCCTCACTGTGACATCACAGTCGGAGACCATCGACGCCGAGAGCGGCGTCTTCGAAACCGAAGCAGTCATCGACAACGGCAGTTTCGGCAAACGCACCATCCGCTTCGAGACCGGTCGCCTCGCCAAGCAGGCCGCCGGCTCTGTCGTCGCCTACCTGGACGAGGACACGATGCTCCTGTCGGCCACTACGGCCGGAAAGCACCCCCGCGAGGGCTTCGACTTCTTCCCCCTGACGGTGGACGTCGAGGAGCGCATGTACGCCGCGGGTCGAATCCCCGGCTCGTTCTTCCGCCGCGAGGGGCGCCCGAGCGAGGACGCGATCCTCACCTGCCGGCTCATCGACCGGCCGCTGCGCCCCACGTTCATCAAGGGCCTGCGCAACGAGGTCCAGGTCGTCATCACCGTCATGGCGCTGAACCCCGACCACGCCTACGACGTCGTCGCGATCAACGCGGCGTCCGCGTCCACCCAGATCTCCGGCCTGCCGTTCGACGGGCCGGTCGGCGCGACCCGTGTCGCGCTGATCGACGGCCAGTGGGTCGGCTTCCCGACCCACGTCGAGCTGGAGCGCGCGACCTTCGACATGGTCGTCGCGGGCCGCGTCCTCGACTCCGGTGACGTCGCGATCATGATGGTCGAGGCCGAGGCCACCGAGGGCTCGATCGCCCTGATCGCCGGCGGCGCCACCAAGCCGACCGAAGAGGTCGTGGCCGAGGGCCTCGAAGCCGCGAAGCCGTTCATCGCCGAGCTGTGCCGGGCGCAGGCCGACCTGGCCAAGTCCGCGGCCAAGCCCACCCGCGAGTTCCCGGTGTTCCTGGACTACTCCGACGAGGTGTACGAGGCCGTTGACGCCGCCGTGTCGGCCGAGCTGGCCGGCGCGTTGACGATCGCCGACAAGCAGGAGCGCGAGACCCGTCTCGACGAGGTCAAGGAAGACGCCAAGCGCATCGTCGGCGAGCAGTTCGAGGACCGCTTCAACGAGGTGAGCGGTGCTTACAAGGCGCTGACCAAGAAGCTGATCCGCCAGCGCATCCTGCGTGACAAGGTCCGCATCGACGGCCGCGGACTCGCCGACATCCGCACGCTCTCGGCCGAGGTCGAGGTCATCCCGCGGGTGCACGGCTCGGCGTTGTTCCAGCGCGGCGAGACCCAGATTCTCGGCGTCACCACGCTGAACATGCTCGGCCTGGAGCAGAAGCTCGACACGCTGAGCCCGAACCGCACGAAGCGCTACATGCACAACTACAACTTCCCGCCGTACTCGACCGGTGAGACCGGTCGGGTGGGTTCGCCCAAGCGGCGCGAGATCGGACACGGTGCGCTCGCCGAGCGTGCGCTCATCCCCGTCCTCCCGTCGCGCGACGAGTTCCCCTACGCCATCCGGCAGGTCTCCGAGGCGCTCGGCTCCAACGGCTCCACCTCGATGGGCTCGGTCTGCGCGTCGACGCTGGCCCTGCTCAACGCCGGTGTGCCGCTGCGCGCCCCGGTCGCGGGCATCGCGATGGGTCTCGTGTCGGACACCGTCGATGGCAAGACCGAATACGTGGCGCTGACCGACATCCTCGGGGCCGAGGACGCGTTCGGCGACATGGATTTCAAGGTCGCCGGCACCAAGGAGTTCGTGACTGCGCTGCAGCTCGACACCAAGCTCGACGGCATCCCGTCCGAGGTCCTCGGTGCGGCGCTGAAGCAGGCCCGCGACGCGCGGCTGCACATCCTCGACGTCATGGCCGAGGCCATCGACGAGCCTGACGAGATGAGCCCGTACGCCCCGCGCGTGACCGTGGTGAAGATCCCGGTCGACAAGATCGGCGCGGTCATCGGTCCCAAGGGCGCGATGATCAACTCGATCCAGGACGAGACCGGCGCGCAGATCACGATCGAGGACGACGGCACGATCTACGTCGGTGCCGCCGACGGCCCGTCCGCCGCGGCCGCGGTCGACCAGATCAACGCGATCGCCAACCCGCAGATGCCCAAGGTGGGCGAGCGGTTCCTCGGCACGGTGGTGAAGACGGCCGCGTTCGGCGCGTTCGTCTCGCTGCTGCCGGGCAAAGACGGCCTCGTGCACATCAGCAAGTTGGGCCGCGGCAAGCGGGTCGGCAAGGTCGAGGACGTCGTCAACGTCGGCGACAAGATCCAGGTCGAGA
>JAVHVD010000177.1:0-3894 GCA_032160745.1 Pseudonocardiales bacterium | reverse complement strand
CTATCGAGAATCGTGGTGGCATACATTAACGCGTCTGCCACCTCGACCGCGTCTGCGGGCCGACACCGCCGGCCGGCACGACCCATCCTTCGCGGCCACCGACGGGGATCCCGTCTTCTGACCGGATTGCTCGTTCTCCTCGTCGCCCTCGTCGTTCTCGCCGCACCGGCGGCCGCGTTCTGGCGCTCGACGGGGTCGGGAATCGGGTCAGCCGCGACGGCGACTCTCACGGCGCCGACCAGCGTCACCGTCGCACCGACCAGCCTTCCGAATGTCGCAGTGAATTGGCCGGCGTCCACGTCCCCACCGAGCCCGACCGGCTACTACATCACCCGCACGCGTGCAGGCGTCACGGCCGCCGCATGCGCGACTAGCACTACATCGACCATCGCCGGCACGACCTGCACCGATACCTCGGTACCGAGCGGCACCTATACCTACACCGTGACCGCGGTCTATCGATCATGGACCGCCGTCAGCTCGCCGAGCGGAAGTGTCGTGGTGTGGACACCGAGCAAGGTCGCGTTCACCGTCCAGCCAGCTAACGCCACGGCCGGCGTCGCGATCACGCCCTCCATCGCTGTCACCGTGGAGGATGCCAGCGGCACGGCCGTGCCGGTGGCCGGCATCGCTGTGATTGTCTCGATCGGCGTGAACGCCGGCGGCGGCACGCTGTCGGGCACGCTGACTGGGTCGACAAACTCCAGCGGCGTCACCAGCTTCGCCGGCGTGTCGATCAACAAGGCCGCAAGCGGCTACACGCTCGCTGCAGCGAGCATCGGGCTGACCTCGGCGACGAGCAGCACGTTCATCATCTCTGCGGCGGCTGCCAGTAGGTTCGTGATCACGTCAGCAGCAGTGTCGGGTGCAGCGTCGGCGAGCGCGACCCTCGGGGCCGTCACCGTCCATGAGCAGGACGCGTTCGGGAATCCGGCAATCGCACCCGTCGGCGGCACCACCGTGAACCTGGCGTCGAACTCGGCCGGCACTCGCATCTTCTCGGCGACGTCAGGTGGTTCGTCGATCACTACCATGACGATCTCGGCTGGTTCGACTTCCGCTTCTTTCTACTATGGCGACACGAGAGCGGGTTCGCCGACGATCACGGTCTCGGGTTCCCTGACGAGCGGAACGCAGCTCGAGACGATCACCGCGGGTACTGCTGCGCTGCTGGCGTTCGGGCAGCAACCGACCAACGCCGCAGCGAGTCAGACGATCACGCCGGCGATCACTGCAGTCATCGAGGATCAATTCGGCAACCTCACGACGAGCACCGTCGCTGTGACGATCGCCATCGCCCACAACGCAGGCGGTCTGCTTCCGGGAACGCTCTATGGCACAAAGACCGTCCAAGCGTCTGCGGGAATCGCTACCTTCAGTGGCCTGTCTATAGATGGGGCTGTGCTCGGTCTCGGGGGCAACGGCAACGGTTACACGCTGAAGGTCACGAGTGGCGCATTGACGTCGGCCACGAGTATCGCGTTCAACATCACCTGAACATGTGCAAAGTGATACTGGTATTTCGGGCGGTTGTCGCGCCGCGTCGGGATGACTGCGGTGATCGTCGGCGGCTGTGTCCCGGTGGACTCGGGAGATACCGGTCGCAGCGTTCGACGTGTCTGACTCGAGCGATCACTGGCTGCACCGCAGCCACCTGCGGTACTGGACCGAACTCAACCAGGACGAGTTCAGCCAGTCACCCCAGCCCACGTAACGCGCGGTCGGCAGCAGGAGCGGACGGCTCTAGCCAGATGGGCAGGTGGCCTCAATCCGCGACGTCGATGTTAGAAACTCATTCGCGATTTGAGGCGCGCTACGCACCGTCCGGATAGTGGTCGCGCACTACTCGGCAGTCACAGTCGTGATGCAGAAAGGGTGTCCCGCTGGGTCGAGAAGAACTCGCCACCGCGAGTCCTGTTGCAAGCTCGCCAGCGTTGCGCCGAGCCGAACGGCGTTCGCAACTGCTGAGTCCAAGTCTGGAACTGCGGCGAGGTCTAGGTGCACGATCGATGTGCCGGGCCAAATTGGCGGGACGTGCGAAACGACACGCTGAGCGACGAGTACCACGCTCGATGTTCGGACGCCGACGCTGTCGGCGTTGGCCCAGAGGATCTCGCCACCAAGCAGCTGGCGGTAAAAGGTGCTGAGTTCGCCTGGGTCGGCGCAATCGAGTGACAGACCCGCGACGTGGAGTTGCGACTTGACCGTTGCCGTCATGCGATCGAGCGTAGGGCCGGCCGGACGGTTCGACCGGATATCGGCATACCCAGCGCACCTCATCGCTGATGAGCGTGCGTTTGCGCTCAACAAGGTCTGGGGTCCGGGGTTCCATTGGGCGGCGGAGCCGCGCTGACCACTTAGTCGCCTTAGTCGCCGCGCTCGCCTTCCGTTCGGTTCTACCGTGGGTGCATGCCCGTTCTGGAAGCGACGATCACCTGTCCGTCCTGCGGCCAGCAGGCCCGAGAAACGATGCCCGAGGACGCCTGCCAACACGTCTACCGCTGCACCGGCTGCGGCGAGACGGTGAAACCCCTCTCCGGCGACTGGTGCGTCTTCTGCTCCTACGCCGACGTCCAGTGCCCGCCGATGCAGGTTCCGGGCGCACAATCGACGCCATGACAAGAACGGCGCCGGCCGCGGACAACCGACCGACCGGGCCGGGTCAATGCTGGTGCTGCGGTTGTATCGACCATCCCGAACACATGGTTTACCTGCGCAGCCACCCAGAAGTCGCACTGTGCCGGGGCTGCGCTCGCTGGGCGGCGAAACAGGCGTGGGAGATCGACGACCGGTCTAGGACGGGTCCACTCGTTGTGGCCCGTGACCGGTTCCGCAACCTCCGCCAAGCGGTCGTGGACCGAGGCTGGCACCGAAGCCGCATTTTGGGCGGACCTTTGCGGTGGCTCGGCGAGCGTCTCCCGTAGCTCCGACTCGTCGCTGAGTTCGCGATCGGGCCCGGCCCTGCTGCCCGGGGTGGCCGCTCGTCAAGTCACAGCCAACTTCCCGAACCTGTTACCTTCCGGCGCGCGCTCATCGGCTACGGTCGCGCCGGGCGCGACAGGCGGCTATGGTTGCGCGGGCCGCGTCAGCGGCATGACTCATCCTGCCGCACGAGCCGCGCGCTCATCGGCCATGTTCCTCCCCATCCGAGGTTGATCAAGATGGAGTTGTGGTCGCTCCCGCAGCCAGAAGTCCTTGTTGATCAGGGGCGAAAACATGGCGCGCTCATCGGCTATGGTCGCATCGATCTGCGACCGAGGCTGATCGGGTGATCTTGTGCCAACGCCTGCATCTGAGCGGCTAATCGTCGATCCGGTTTGCGGAAACTTTGTCCTCTACCCGGCCGGCCCCTTGATCGGCGGGACGTGATGAGCGATCGACGGTCCGGTTGTAGGTTCGGCTCAGCGCGGGCGGTAGACGTCTGCTCGGTGGTCGATGTGAACGGTGTACACGCGCTGCGCTTCGTCGTCGATGCGGTAGAGCAGCCGGTAGGGACCGCGGCGAGCACCGAACAGGCCGGAGAATTCGCGTTCGAGCGGGTTGCCGACGCGACGCGGCTCGCGAGCGAGGTCGCCGAAGGCGAACTCGATGACCGCCGGGACGAAGCGGGGCGGGATGCTGTGTAGGGCGCGCCGAGCTGGGCCGGTGAAGTGGACGTCATAGGCCACGCTGGCGGCTCAGCTGTCGCGCTTGAGAATGCCGAACTCGGTCCGGATCTTGTCCTCGCCGTGGGTACGGCCGGCCGCGATGTCCGCCTCGGCTTCGGCGATGGTGTCGCGAATGCCGGGCTGCGAGAGCCAGAACAGCGTTTCCTGGATCGATTCCCACTCGTCAGCGCCGATCAGGACCGCGGCCGCGGAGTCGCTGGTGCGGGGGCGTGCCGATGAGTAGCTC
>JAVHVD010000176.1:0-3952 GCA_032160745.1 Pseudonocardiales bacterium | reverse complement strand
TGTTGCTCCGGAGGGACGGGCTGTTGCGACTGGTCGGTGGACGTCCTGGCGGAGCTTCGTCGAGGTCGCGGCCTATCGCCGTCCGTGGGTGTGCGACGTGAATGCGAAGGGTCGGCTCGCCCGTACGGAGCGCGAGGGGGACTCCGTCCCCGGCTTCGGCTGCCAGATCAGCATCACCGCCACGACGAGTCCGAACGCAACGGCGGAGTACTCGGCGACTTCAGCGAGTATCTCCGACGACCCGGTAGGCATCTCTTTCACGCCGAACAGCCCATGCACGACCGAGATCCAGAATGCGACGACGGTCGCTGCTCCGAATCCGGCGGCGGCAAGGGCAGGTAGCCAATGGCGCCAGACGAGCACGCCGACGCCGATGATCATTCCCGCGACGAAGTCGAGCATGAATAGCGGCCCGATGGTGGCTATCGAACTAAAGCCCTGTACCCATAGATCAAGGTGAACCACCGCCGCCAAAAATACGCCGGCCGCGGCAAGTCCTCTGGATGTGTCGATCACGTAGTTGCGCATGCCTATAGATACGACGTGCGACCGGCGCCGGTTCAGTGACGCCGACCACCGGGCCACGCTGAACGAATTCCCCGCAGCCGACGAATCACGCGGTGATGTGAGACATAGGACATCCACCGAACTGCCTTTGCCGCGGTGGCGTATTGAGTGGTGCAAGGCATTCGCCGAGCGCTCGGTATTCCTTCCGAAGGAAAGGCACAGCAAATGAATAACATCCTGTTATCCAGAAAGGTCTCGCTCGCTCTCAAGTTGGGCCTCCCGCTCGCGGCAGCTGGTGTTCTCGCCGCCGCCTGCAGCTCTGGCAGCTCGCAGAGTTCGGCGCCGTCAGCGTCGCCGTCGCCATCGGCGTCATCCTCGTCCGCGGCGTCCGCGGCCGGCACCAGCGCGTCGGCTGCGACCGTCGATCTGCACACCAGCAACGGCAAGTCCTTCCTCACCGACAGCTCCGGTCGTGCGCTCTACCTGTGGACCCCGGACACCAAGACGACGTCGATGTGCTCCGGTGCCTGCGCCACCGCATGGCCGCCGTTGACCGTCAAAGGAGCGCCTACCGCGGGCACCGGCGTCGCGGCCGCCGATCTCAGCACGATCAACCGGTCGGACGGCACCAAGGAGGTCACCTACGCCGGGCACCCGCTGTACTACTTCGCCGGCGACAAGGCTGCCGGGCAGACCAACGGCGAAGGCAGCAACGGGTTCGGCGCCCCCTGGTACCTGGTCGCCCCCTCCGGTGAGCAGATCACCAGCCTGACCGCAGCGGCCGCGCAGCCGGCAGCGCCGTCGTCGTCGTCCTCATCGTCGTCCTCGTCATCAAGCAGCGGTTCGAACGCCGGCGGCGGCTGGTCGTGAACCTCGCCCTGACCGCGCCGACCGGAAGCGGGCCAGGAAGTACTACGCCGGATCGGCGGTCCCGCGACGCGGGGCGGCCGATCGGTGGGTGGGCGTTCGCCGGGGTAGCGGTTACCTCTTTCGGGGGCCCGCTGGCGCTGGCGGCGTTGTATGCGCCGAGCATCGTTGCCGACGCGAGCGCGTCCGCCGGGCTGGCGATGGTCGCGGCCGTGGTCGTGTTCGCGGTGCCGCTGGCGATCTGGTTGCGGTACGCAAAGCACGTCCACGGCTCGGGCGGCCTGTACGCGTTCGTCGAGGCGGCGGCCGGGCGCCGCGTCGCGCTGGTACAGGCCGGGCTGTGGATCGTCAGCTACCTGCTCTACCTGCTCTACACCACCGCGCAGATCGTCTACGACACGCTGCCGGCGGTGCTGCCGGGGGAGCGGCGCTACCAGCGTGTGCTCGAACTCGCGGTGCCGCTGGCGCTGGCCGGAGTGATGATCGCCGGACGCCGGACCACGTTGGTCGTCACCGGCGTGCTGGCCGCGGGCCAGCTCGCGCTCGCGGCGGGGTTGGGCGGTGTCGCGATCAGCCACCTCCACGCGCCGGTGTCGAGTTTCGGTGCCGGAGCGCCCACCGGGACGTTGGCCACCGCGACCGGGCAGACGGCCCTGCTCTACATCTGTGGCAGCCTGCCGCTGTTCCTCGGCGGTGAGGTGGCCCGTCCCCGCCGCATGGTGCGCCGCGGGCTGATCGGTGCCTATCTCGCGTCGGCTGCCGTCATCGTCGCCGCGGTCTACCCGCTGGCCGGCGACCCGCAGTTCGCGCACAGTCCGATCCCGGGGATGAGCATCGCGCAGCAGTTCGTCGGGCATGACTTCGCGGTAGTGGTCGGGATCGGCGTCGCGGCCAGCGTGGGTGGCGTCATGCTGGTCGAGTACCTCGCCCTCAGCCGGCTCGTGCACGCCGTCACGTCCTGGTCGCTGCGTCCGATCGTTGCCGGGATCGGCATTGCTCTGGTCGGCTTCGCACCGCTCACGCTGATCGACCCGATCCGGATCTACGACGATCTGATCAAGCCGTCGCTGATCGCGCTGTGGCTCAGCCAGCTGATCGTCTTCGCCGCCTACCCACGGTTCGCGGCCCGACACGGCAGCCGGATGCTGCCGGCCTGGGCGCTGAGCGCCGGCTCGAGCGCCTTCGCGCTCTACGGGCTCTGGGCCACCATTCGGCACTCGCCAAGCTGATCCACACCGCGAGATGAGGGAGATCACTGTGCGCAAGCCAGGATGGGTGATTGCGGGTGCCGTCGTGGCCCTGCTGGGGCTGCTGTTCACTCTGCAGGGTGCCGGAGTGATCAAGGGCGGTGCGATGAGCGGCTCGGCGTTCTGGGCGGTTGCCGGCCCGGTGATCATCGTCGTCGGGCTGGCGGTGGCCGGAGTCGGCATTCGTGGCCGGATGCGGTGACAATGGCAGCTGAGGGGCGGCACGCGCGATGAGTGACAAGGGCGGCGAACCTGCTGGTGCGCCGGTGGGTCGACGGACGGTTTTGGGGCTGCTCGCGCTGGGCGGCGCCGGGATCGTGGGCGGCAGCTGGGTCCAGAACGGGCTGGCTCGGCTGCTTGCGCCGATCGAGTCGCGGGATCCCACTGGCCTGGTAGCCCTGTTCCCCCTTGGGGCGGCGTTCCGGTTCTACTCGGTCACGGGGTCCGTCCCGACGAAGACCGCAGCTACGTACCGGCTCACGGTGTCCGGTCTGGTCGCGCGGCCGGCGACGTACACCCTGCCGGATCTGCAGGCGATGCCGCAGACCGCGCTGGTCAGCGACTTCCACTGCGTCACCGGCTGGCAGGTGCTGGACGTGCACTGGGCCGGCGTCCCGCTGTCGGCCTTGCTGGACCTCGCCGAACCATCCGCTGGGGCAACCGCAGTCCGGTTTCGTTCCTTCGACGGCACCTATACCGAGAGCATGAGCCTTTCGCAGGCGCGCAGGCCCGACGTCATCGTGGCGCTGCGGATGCTCGGCGGCCCGGTCAGCCACGACCACGGCGGCCCGGTCCGGATCTACGCCGCATCGATGTACGGCTACAAGAGCACCAAGTGGCTGTCCGGCATCGAGCTCACCCACGGTGAGGTTCCGGGCTATTGGGAGCATCGCGGCTATGCCCTCGACGGCACGATCAAGAACTAGCAGCTGATGCCGCGATGACACCACACGACGAGGACGCTCGGCGCTACCTGCACCGGTTCAGCCGCGCCGAGCGGGCGGTGCACTGGCTCACCGCGACACTGATGATCGTCTGCATCATCACCGCCGCGATCCTCTACAACGGTTCCCTCTCGATCAACGTGGGGCACCGCCATGTCGTCGAGCTGATCCACGTCTACGCCGGCTTCGCCCTGCCGGCACCGATGCTCTTCGGCCTCGTGTCAGCCGCCTATCGGGCCGACCTGGCCAGGCTGAACCGTTTCAGTCCATCGGACTGGCGATGGTTGCGGTCGCGGACTCGGCGGGACGGATCGATTCGCGTCGGCAAGTTCAACGCCGGCCAGAAGTTGAACGCCGCCCTTACCGCCGGTGCGGTCCTCGTACTGC
>JAVHVD010000175.1:0-7526 GCA_032160745.1 Pseudonocardiales bacterium | reverse complement strand
CCTACAACAAGAAGCTCGGCATGTTCGAGCTGACCGGCCTGCCGCCGGCCCCGCGCGGCGTCCCGCAGATCGAGGTCACCTTCGACATCGACGCGAACGGCATCGTGCACGTCTCGGCCAAGGACCTTGCCACCAACAAGGAACAGGGCATGACGATCACCGGCGGCTCGGGCCTGTCGAAGGACGAGATCGACCGGATGATGAAGGACGCCGAGGCGCACGCCGACGAGGACAAGCGTCGTCGGGACGAGGCGGAGATCCGCAACTCGGCCGAAGGCCTGCAGTTCACCACCGAGAAGTTCCTCACCGAGAACGGCGACAAGCTGCCCGAGGACAAGCGTGGCGAGTTGCAGAGTGCGCTCGACGAGCTGAAGAAGACGCTCGAGGGTGCTGACTTCGAGGCGATCAAGGCCGCTCAGGAGCGAGTCTCCGCAGTCGCGTCCGAGGCAGGTGGCGCGATGTATGCCGCCGCGCAGGCGGCCGGCGGTGACGCGGGTGCTGCGGGTGCCGGGCCCGACTTCACTAAGGCATCGGAAACGTCCGAGTCCGCCGACGACACCGTCGTCGACGCCGAGGTCGTCGACGAGGGACCGGCCGAGGAGCAGAAGTGACCGACGTAGGTCGTGGCCCCGTAGCGGCGCGACACACCGCGTGTTGCGCCGCCCCGCGGCCAAGAACGGGCGGGAGGGCCGGATGACCGACGATGCAGATCGGGTGGTGATTCGGGACAACCGCAAGATCGACCCGGTGACCGGCGAAGCGCGCAAGACCGCGGCGGGCGAGGCAACGGCCTCGCCCGCGGCGCCCGCGCAGTCGATGGAGGACGACGTGCCCAAGGCGGAGGCGTTGCTGCTCGAGGAGCGGACCCGCGACCTGCAGCGCGTCCAGGCGGAGTACGCCAACTACCGCAAGCGGGCCGAGCGTGACCGGCTCGCTGCGGGCGAGGTCGCCGTCGGGCGCACCCTCGGCGAACTGCTGCCCGTGCTCGACGACCTGGACCGGGCGCGGGCGCACGGCGACCTCACCGGCCCGCTCAAGGCGGTCGCCGACAAGCTTGAAAGTGTCTTCAGCAAGCTCGGCCTCGAGTCCTTCGGCGAGGTCGGCGACCCGTTCGACCCGGCGATCCACGAGGCAGTGACGCACGACGAGAGCGACAGCGTCACCGTGCCGACCTGCACGAGCGTGATGCGTCAGGGATACAAGCACCGTGATCGGCTGCTGCGTCCGGCGATGGTCGGCGTCACCGACCCCACGGTGTTCATCCAGGTGGCCGACGACGGCAACGGCTTCTCGACCATCGACGCGGCGGAGGCGTCGGCAACTGGCGACTCGGCCGGATCGCACCGAGCGCCGGAGGACGAGTCGGCAGAACCCGGCGCCCCACCCGAAGACGCACTCCCAGCCGACAACGAAAGAGCAGCACCGACGAGCGAGTAAGCGGGGGAGGACCGGGTGGCCGCCCGCAGGATCGTCCGACCCGCACTTAACCGGACGATCCGAGGACGATCCCGCCCGGTCCGACCCACCCAACGCAACCACGAAGGAGGTGACGCCAAGCGATGAGCACCAAGGACTACATCGAGAAGGATTACTACAAGGCGCTCGGCGTCGCCCAGGACGCGTCGGCAGCGGAGATCAAGAAGGTCTACCGCAAGCTGGCGCGCGAACTGCACCCGGACAAGAACCCGGGTGACGCCAAGGCCGAGGCCCGCTTCAAGGACGTGTCCGAGGCCTACGACGTGCTCTCCGACCCCGCGAAGCGCAAGGAGTACGACGAGGCCCGCAGCCTGTTCGGCGCGGGTTCCGGTGGCGGTTTCGGCGGCTTCGGCGGTGCCGCCGGCCCACGGACGACCCCGAACTTCGACGTCTCCGACCTCTTCGGCGGCGGCTCGGGCGGCAACCTCAACGACCTGTTCGACGGCCTGTTCGGCGCGAACGCCGGCCGCGGGAGCACCCGCACCGGCGGATCCGGTCCGGTCCGCGGCCAGGACGTCACCACCGACCTCACCCTCGCCTTCGACGAGGCGGTGCACGGTGTGACGATGCCGCTGCGGCTGTCCGGGCCGGCGAGCTGCAAGACGTGTGGCGGCAGCGGCGCCCGCCCGGGCACCGCACCGCACCGCTGCCCGAACTGTGGCGGCAGCGGCTTCGTCAGCCGCAACCAGGGTGCCTTCGGCTTCAGCGAACCGTGCGTCCAGTGCCGCGGGACGGGCCAGGTGATCGACGACCCGTGCCCCGACTGCCACGGCAGCGGCACCACCACCCAGGTCCGCACGATCAACGTCCGCATCCCGGCCGGGGTGCGCGACGGTGCGAAGATCCGCGTGCCTGGTAAGGGCACCCCGGGCCGCTACGGCGCACCGGCCGGCGACCTGTTCGTCGCCGTCCACGTGGAGCCGCACAAGCTGTTCGGTCGCAGCGGCGACGACCTCACGCTGACCGTCCCGATCACGTTCGCCGAGGCCGCGCTGGGCAGCACGCTGCGCGTCCCGACGCTCGACGGCTCCGTCGCTCTCAAGATCGCACCCGGCACCCCGTCCGGCCGCACCCTGCGGGTGCGCGGGCGCGGCGTCCAGGCCCGCGGCCGCAATGGCGATCTGCTGGTCACCGTCGAGGTCGCCGTGCCGGCGAAGTTGAACGGTGAGGCCCGGTCCGCGCTCGAGCAGTTCGCCGCGGCCCAGCCGGACGATCCGCGTCCGGAGATCACCGCGGCGCTCAACTCGATCGCCGCGCGTGGAGCCAGCGGTGGTTGAGCGCAGACGCCGCAACGACGTTCCCGAGGACGCCCCGGTCTTCGTCATCTCGGTGGCCGCCGAGCTGGCCGGCATGCACGCGCAAACGCTGCGCCAGTACGACAGGCTCGGCCTCGTCACGCCCGGCCGCACGGTCGGTGGCGGGCGCCGCTACTCGGCGCGAGACGTCGCTCTGCTGCGCGAGGTGCAGCGGCTCTCGCAGGACGAGGGCGTCAACCTCGCCGGTATCAAGCGGATCATCGAGCTCGAGGCGCACGTCGATGCGCTCCGGGCCAAGGTCGCGGAGCTCGCGGCCGAACTGGATCACGCACACGCCGAGCTGGCCGCGCGGCGGGGACCGTCCACCGCCCTGGTCGTGTGGCGACCCGAGCCGCGGCGCCGCTGACGACGGAATCCGGTCGGTCAGCCCGTCAGCAGCCGGGCGACCTTCGGCCGCAGCGCCGCGGCGATCGCCGCATGGCCGTCATCGTTCGGATCGGCGTCGTTCGCCATGAAGTCCGGATGCCCGTGGATCGGGTCTTCGATGTCGAGGTAGGTGCCGTGGGCCGCGGTGACCGCAGCCTCGACCTCTTGGCCGAGGGTCGCCAGCGCCTCGGGAAGATCGCTGTCCCCCCAGAACGGAGCCACCGCGATCAGCGTGGCATCGGGCAGCCCTGCGTGCAGCTCGGCGAAGAGCCGATCGACCTCGGCCGCGCTGGCGGCCAGATCGTGCTCCGGGCTGAGGTCGTTGCGGCCGCCGCTGACCAGCACGACGTCCGGATGGGCGGCGACGACCTCGTCCACCCGGCTGCGGTAGCTGTCGGAAGGCGTTCCGTAGCCGGCCCCGTCGAGACCGAAGTTGCGCTGCTTCACGTGCAGGCGAGCACTGAGCACCGAGGTGAAGCGCCGGGCTTTCGCCGACGTTCCCGCCCCGGCTGTCCACTCGTCACCGAGGAAGGCGACCACCGGCTGCGCGCCGCCCGACGTACTTGCCGCCGAGCCCGTCGCCGATCGGCGCGTCGATGTCGAGGCGGTGACCGTGGATGACGACGCGGTGGTGGTCGGTGACGGCGCGGTGTTCGTCGGGCTCCGGGTGCTGATCGACGCCCCCGCGCTGCGCTCGTCCGACGAGCCGTTGTGCGTCGAGACGTAGACGGCCGCGATGATCACCAGCACGCCGAGGGCGGCCAGCGCGACGTCCGTGGCCCGCTTCACATCGCCATCCTAAGTACGTTCGGCGCTCTGTCCCGCGAAGCGCGGCGGGACAAATCGGGTGGCAAATGTGAGGTTATCCGGGCCCGCCGAGGCACTCGCGCAGAGCGGTCGGCCAGTCGCGCGGCGCGTCCAGCCCGCAGGCCGTCCACGCCGCGGTGGACAGCACCGACCAGGCCGGACGGGGTGCCGGGCGGACGAATTCGGCCGAGGTCACGGGTCGCACCCGCGCCGGGTCGGCGCCGACGGTGCGGAACACTTCCTGCGCGAGGTCGAACCACGACGCGGTGCCGGCATTGGCGTAGTGCAGCACCTGCCCGACGACCGGCGAGGCGCCCAGCGCGATCAGCGCCTCGGCGAGGTCACGCACCCACGTCGGCGAGCCGATCTGGTCGGCCACGACGTCGACGGTGTCCCGTGACTGCTCGAGCCTGACCATGGTGTCGACGAAGTTGGCGCCCGGGCCGCCGTAGATCCAGGCGCTGCGCACGACGCAGCAATCCGGCAGCGCCGCCCGGGCGGCCTGCTCGCCGGCCAGCTTGGTGCGGCCGTACGCGGTTCGCGGCCCGGTCGGGTCGGCCGGCTCGTACGGGTGGTCTGCGGTCCCGTCGAACACGTAGTCGGTGGAGACGTGGATGAGCCGCCCGCCGTGCCGGGCAACGGCGGCGGCGAGCAGTTGCGGGCCAGTCGCGTTCACCGCGTACGCCGCGTCCTCGTCGGTCTCGGCTGCGTCGACCGCGGTGTAGGCGGCGGCGTTGATCACGACGTCGGGACGGGCACTGCGAACGGCCTCGTCGACGGCCGCCGACGACGTGATGTCGAGCTCGCCGCGGGTCAGGGCCACGACGTCGCTGTCGGGCAGCAGCGCGACGAGGTGCGTGCCCAGTTGGCCGCCGGCGCCGGTGACGAGCCAGCGCGTCACCGGGCGCCGCCGAACGGCGGGGCCTGCGCGTCCTTCGCCGAGATCGATCCGGGGTCGGCCGGGTCGAGCGGGATCGGCCACCGGATCGCGAGCGCGGGGTCGAGCGGGCTCACCGCGACACCCGGCATGCCCGGCACCCATTCCGCGTCGAAGCAGTAGAGGTACTGGCAGCCGCCCTCGCTGGTCGCCTGGAAGCCGTTGCACACTCCGGGCGGCACGAGGACCTGCACCCCGACCTCGAGCGGCAGGGTCACGAGCGTCCCGTAGCTCGGCGACTCCGGGCGGGTGTCGACGTACGCGCCGAACGCCGAGCCCCAGGCGACACCCACGAGCTTCGTCATGGCCTCGCCGTGCATGCCGCGGACCGCGCCGCGCCGCGTCCAGGTCATGTTGATCTGCGACCACCGGTCGGGGACCGGCACGCCGAGGTCGTCGAACCCGCTCGTCCGGAAGAACTCGCGGACGGTGCCGCGCTCGTCGCTCACTGCCTTGGTGGCGATCTCGTAGAGCCCGCTGATCGCGGTCTGCTTGGCGGTCATCGGTTCGATCTGCACTGCCACGTACGTCAGCCCCGCTCGACGAAGTCGGTGATGGCGCGGCGGAGGTACACGCCGTAACTGGCCGACCCCATCTGGTCGGCCAGGGCGGTGGTCTCCTCCGGCGAGATCCACCGGTTGTGCATCGCGATCTCCTCCAGGCAGGCGATGGTGACGCCCTGCCGGTGCTGCAGGACCTGCACGAACTGGCCGGCCTCCATCAGCGAGTCCTGCGTGCCCGTGTCGAGCCAGGCCGTACCCCGGCCGAGGTCGACCAGGCGGGCCTGGCCGGCCTCCAAATAGATGCGGTTGAGATCGGTGATCTCCAGTTCCCCGCGGGCGGACGGGCGGAGGCTGCGGGCCCGCTCGACGACGTGCCCGTCGTAGAAGTAGAGCCCGGTGACCGCGAGGCTGGACTTGGGCTTCTCCGGCTTCTCCTCGATGTCGAGCAGCCGCCCCTCGTCGTCGACGACCGCGACGCCGTACCGCTCGGGATCGCTCACCCGGTAGCCGAACAGCGAGCAGCCGGCGTCGCGCTGCACGTCGGAAACGGCCTCGGCCAGCTTCCCGGCGAGCCCGTGACCGAAGAAGATGTTGTCGCCCAGCACCAGCGCGGCCGGCTGGCCGGCGAGATGGTCGGCACCGATCAGAAACGCCTGGGCCAAGCCGTCGGGCGAGGGCTGTACGGCGTAGCTGAAGGACAGCCCCCACTGGCTGCCGTCCCCGAGGAGCCGGACGAACTGCTCCTGGTCGTGCGGGGTGGTGATGAGCAGGATCTCGCGGATCCCGGCGAGCATCAGCGTCGAGATCGGGTAGTAGATCATCGGCTTGTCGTAGACGGGAAGCAGCTGCTTGCTGACGGCTCGGGTGATCGGGTGCAGCCGCGTCCCGGCGCCGCCGGCCAGGATGATGCCCTTCATCCGCCGAAGGCTACTGGCTGGCGGTGGCTCGTCCTCGAACTTGAGCGGAACAGACTCAACTTCTGGATCGTTGGCCCCTAAGAGCGCAGCTGCGCCCCGTGACACGATGACTCCCGATGAGGTGAACTACCCGCATGGATATGACCACCCGCAGCACGCAGGCGGTTAACAGCGCCGTGAAGGTCGCCGCCGAGCGTGGCAACCCGGCCGTCGAGCCAACGCACCTGGCCGTCGGCCTGCTCGACGATCCCGAGACGCTGGCCCGACCACTGCTCCAGGCCGTGGGTGCCGACCCGCTCGTCGTGCGCGCCGACCTGTCCCGCCTGCTCGACAAACTCCCGTCCGCGTCCGGATCGTCGGTGGCCGCGCCGACCGCGTCGCGCTCGATGCTCGCCGTCCTCGGCGCCGCCGAGCGAGAGGCCCGGGACCGCTCGGACGAGTTCGTCTCGGCCGAGCACCTCCTGTTGGCGCTCGCCGGCACCGACGGCGATGTCGCCGACGTCCTGCGGCAGCACGGCGCGACGCCGACCGCACTGGGCGCCGCGCTGGAGTCGGTTCGCGGCTCGGCCCGGGTCACCACTGCGGACCCGGAGGGAACGTTCCAGGCACTGGAGAAGTACGCCACCGATCTCACCGCCGCTGCGCGGGACGGGAAGATCGACCCGGTCATCGGTCGGGACACCGAGATCCGCCGCGTCGTGCAGGTGCTGTCCCGGCGGACGAAGAACAACCCGGTGCTGATCGGTGAGCCCGGCGTCGGCAAGACCGCAGTCGTCGAAGGACTCGCGCAGCGCATCGTGGCCAACGACGTGCCCGAGTCGCTGCGCGGCAAGCGCGTCATGTCCCTCGACCTGGGCGCGATGATCGCCGGGTCGAAGTTCCGCGGCGAGTTCGAGGAGCGGCTCAAGGCCGTCCTCAACGAGATCAAGGACTCGGGCGGCCAGGTCATCACGTTCATCGACGAGCTGCACACGGTCGTCGGCGCCGGCGCGACCGGTGAGGGCGCCATGGACGCCGGCAACATGCTGAAGCCGATGCTCGCCCGCGGCGAGCTGCGCATGGTCGGCGCCACGACGCTCGACGAGTACCGCGAGCACATCGAGAAGGACCCGGCGCTCGAGCGGCGGTTCCAGCAGGTGCTGGTCGCCGAGCCGTCCGTCGAGGACACCATCGCGATCCTGCGCGGGCTGGCCGAGAAGTACGA
>JAVHVD010000174.1:0-4355 GCA_032160745.1 Pseudonocardiales bacterium | reverse complement strand
ATCAGGGTGACCAGGATGAGCAGCCCGACGCTCGTCGAGCGCAGCGCCGGCGCGAAGATCGACTCCGGCGCACCGCGCCGCGCGTCCTCGTCCACCGTCATCCGCCCAGCATGCAACGTGAACCCCGGTTCAACTCAATTCTTTACGCCGCGCCCGTTCTGTTGACTGGCGAAACGGGCCGGTCAACCGACGAAACGGGCCGGTCTCCGAAGAAGACCGACCCGTCCTGAGCGCTCCAGCTACTTGCGCTTCGTGATCTCGTCGGTGAGCTGCGGCGCGACCTGGAACAGGTCACCCACCACGCCGAAGTCCGCGATCTCGAAGATGGGCGCCTCGGGGTCCTTGTTGATGGCCACGATCGTCTTCGAGGTCTGCATGCCGGCACGGTGCTGGATCGCGCCGGAGATACCGACCGCGATATAGAGCTGCGGCGAGACGGTGACGCCGGTCTGCCCGACCTGCATCGTGTGCGGCACCCAACCGGCGTCGACGACGGCCCGCGATGCGCCCACGGCGGCACCGAGCGAGTCGGCCAGCTTCTCGATGAGCTCGAAGTTGTCCGCCTTGCCGATGCCGCGACCACCCGAGACGACGACAGACGCGTCGGACAGCTGCGGGCGCGAACCCTTCTCCTCGACGACCGAGTCGACGACCTTGGCCGCCTTCGCGGCGTCGGAGAGACTGACGCTGACCGGCACCTCCTCGGCCGCTGCCGAGGACGCTTCCGGAGCGAAGGAGTTCGGCCGCACGGTGATCACCGGCGTCCCCTTCGTCGCCTTGGCCTTGACCGTGACCGCGGCGCCGAAGATCTGCTGGGTAACGGTGCCGTCGCCGTCGATGCCGACCGCGTCGTAGAGCAGGCCGGACTCCAGCTTCAGCGCAAGCCGCGCCGCGATCTCCTTGTTCTCGCTGTTGGACGAGAGCAGGACGGCCGCCGGATTCGCCTGCTGCGCGACCGCGGCCAGTGCCTCGGCCTTGGGCGCGACGGAGTACGAGCCGATCTCGTCGCTCTCGGCGACGTAGACCTTGGTGGCGCCGTACTCGGCGAGCTGATCCTTCAGCGCGCCGGCCGTGCCGGGCGCACCGACGACGACGGCGGCCGGCTCGCCGAGCTGACGCGCGGCGGTGAGCAGCTCGAGTGTGGGCTTCTTGACGTTGCCGTCGACCGCGTCGACGAGAACGAGGACCTCTGCCATGTCTGTTGTCTCCTTGCTCTCGGCTCGGTCAGATCAGCTTCTTGGACGCAAGGAAGTCGGCGATCTTCGCGCCGCCGTCCCCTTCGTCCTTGACGGTCTGGCCGGCAGCACGCGGCGGGGCGTTCTCGAACGAGACGACCTGGGTCCACGAGTTCTCGAGGCCGACCTCACCGGCGTCGAGCCCGAGGTCGCCCAGCGACTTGACCTCGATCGGCTTGCTCTTGGCGGCCATGATGCCCTTGAACGACGGGTAGCGCGGGTCGTTGATCTTCTCGACCACGCTGATGACGGCCGGCGTGGAGCCCTCGACCTTGTCGTAACCGGTGTCGGTGACCCGCTCGATCGTCACGGTGGACCCGTCGATCGTCACCTTGCGCGCCTGGGTGAGCTGCGGAGCGCCCAGCACCTCGGCGAGCAGCGCGGGCACCACCGCGCCACGGGCGTCGGTGGCCTCGGACCCGGCGATGGCAACGTCCCACTCGATCGTGCCGAGCGCCTTGGCCAACACCTTCGCTGTGGCGACGGCGTCCGAGCCGTGCAGCGCCTCATCGGATACGTGCACGGCCTTGTCCGCCCCCATGGACAGCGCCTTGCGGATCGACTCGGTGGCCCGCTCGGGGCCGACGGTGAGGATGGTGACCTCGCCGCCGTGCGCCTCCTTCAGCAGGAGGCCCTCCTCGATCGCGAACTCGTCGATGTAGTTGATCACCGGATCGACGGCCGCGCGGTCGACCGTGTTGTCCGCGGGACTCAGCTTGCGGTCGCCTTCGGTGTCGGGCACCTGCTTGACCAGGACCACGATGTTCATGCGTTCGCTGACCTCTCCGTTTAGGTCTTCAGGGATCCCACCGGCAGATCGCCGCGGGAGATCGGACGAACCCGCACGCGGGCCGTCGCGACACGTTCCAGAAACACTCTGCCCAGGTTACTGACGAGTAGCAATATGACGGTGCTCTCGGCAGCAAGCATCCCACGGCCTCGGGCGCCAACCCGAGCGGCCTCGGACAGTGGCTCAAGCCTCTCCGGGCGTCATGGGCGGGGCGATGTGTGTGACCTCCGCGCCTCGATGTCTCCACGATCGCCCGTTCCGGAGCTGCTCACCCATCACGGTCCGCTGGCCATCGCTCCAGAACCGGGGCCAGTCGCGGGCCACGCTCAGCGAACCGCCGGCCGCTAGCAGTGCACTCGCGATGTTGCGCCGGCGCCACGACGGCTGAACGTAGATCTGGTCGATCTCCCCGGTCGCCGGATACCACCGCAGGGCCCCGAGCTGGTCGGCCGTACCCACCGGGATGTTGCGCAGGTCGGCCTCGTCGACCAGCGTGTGGTGCGGCTGCCCGGCGCCGGTGAACGCCATCAGGCTCACCGCCGGCGGCGTGGCCGTCGACTCCCGCCGCTCGGCGAACCACATGGCGGGCGCCTTGGGCGCGAACCACGACATGACCTGGAGCCCGACGATGCGTCGGGCATCACCGAACGTGATCTCGCAGAGCGCGTCGTCGCCGACCTGGACCCGCGCCATCTCCGGGGCCAGCTCGATCCGGCTGCCGTCGGGATAACGCGCCGACTGGACGGTGATGAACCGATCGGGCTCGCCGCCGCTTCCTCGTATGACGCACTGCCACCACGAACCGGTGCCGAGCCGGCGATCGAGTGGGTCAGACATGCCGCCCGCGCGGACGGCGGTGGCGACCGATGACCGTTGTCGCACCACCGACGAGAAGCAGGCCGGCGGCGAGGTCGATCAGCTCGGCCGACGGGGCACCGGTGTTGGCAAGACCGTTCGGAGCCACCGGCGCCGTGACCGTGACGGTGACCGTCGCGGTGTCCGTGCCGAACTCGGTCGCCACGGTGTAGGTGAAGGTGTCTGTCCCGACGAAGTCAGCGTCCGGCGTGTAGACCACCTGCCCGCCGCTGATCCGTGTGGTGCCGTTGCTCGGGTCGCCCACGCTCTGCACGCTCAGCGCGCCGCCGCCGTTCGCATTGTCGTTGGCCCTGACGTCCACCGTGACCGGTTGGCCACTGACCGTCGATGCGGTGTCGTTCGTCGCGGTCGGCGGCGGTGGTACCACCGTTACCGAGACGAGCGCGCTGGACGTGCCGTTCGGCGTGCTCATCGTGTACCGGAAGGTGTCGACGCCCACGAAACCCGGGTCCGGCGTGTACAGGATGCTGGCCGGCGACGTGGCGGCGAGTGTGGCCGCGGCCGCGTCTGCGGTGACGTGCTTGATCGTTGCGGTGCCGTGGGCCGGGTCGGTGTTGCTGTCGATGGTCTCCGGCGCCCCGTTGGTGTCGTCATTGGCGAGTACGTCGATGTCGACGCTCTGGTTCAGGCGGGTGGTTGCGCTGTCGTTGTCCGCGCTCGGGGGTAACCCGGTGTCCTCGAAGACCACCTGCACCGAACTGAGGCAGATCGGGAAGCCCGGGATCTCAGTGTTGACGCACGGCGGCACTGTCCCCGCGTCCGGGTCCGCGACCAGGTTGTCGTTGACCGACGTCTGCGTGATCGTGACGGTGTCGCCCTGAGCCGCCGAGTAGTAGGAGCCGGACGACGGGAAGATCGGCCCCGGCTCCACGATCACCGACGGGGTGACGCCTGCGGTCGCGACGATGTCGTCGAACGAGCAATAGGTCGCGGTGCTGCCGGCGGTGGCCGTGGCCGGGTCGGTCGTGCACGTCGTCGTCAGCGTCCCGCCGACGACTCCGGGACCGGTCTCCACGATCGTCAGCTCGGTACCGGCCGTGGTCGTGCCGGGCGGCACCCACGAGCCGTCCTTGATCTGCACACCGACGCGGATCTTCTGGTCACCGAAGTCGGGGATGGCTACCTCGTCCGCGGCGATCTTGTTGGTGGTCGCGGCCTTTGCCCGATCCGGGCGGCCGGCCGCCGGCGTCTTTGCCGCGCCAGAACTCGGAGCGCCAGAACTCGGTGTATCGGAGGACGGCGCGTCCGAGGTAGGCGTGTCGCTGGACGGCGCATCGCTGGACGGCGCGCCGCTGGACGGCGCCGCCGAGGTAGGGGAATCCGTGGTGGGGGGTCGGTGGCCGTCGGGACGACCGGAGCGTCGGTTGCGGTCGGGGTCACCGGGTCGGCCATCGCGAGTGGCGCGGCGGCGAAGACCGCGGCGAGGCCGGCGGCCCCGGCGCCGACGACCCGGC
>JAVHVD010000173.1:0-14491 GCA_032160745.1 Pseudonocardiales bacterium | reverse complement strand
CCGCCGCAGGTCGCACCGCCGCAGCCCGCACCGCCGTACGCCGCAGCGCAGGGTCCGGTGCCGTTCGACCAGACTGCGCCGTTCGCGCCCGTTGTCCGAGAGCCGCGCGTTCCCTGGATCAACCCGGATCGCCGATCGCATCTCCTCGGGGCGGCGTTGATCGGTGCACTGTTGGTGCTCGGGGCCGGTTTCGGGATCGGCTACGCCGTCGCGCCGTCCGACCACGACCGGAATGGCCCGCAACGATTCGAGCGTGGCGGTCCGAACTTCCAGGGTCCGCCCGGGCAGCTGGCCCCGGGCAGGCAACGCGGCCAGTTCCCCGGCGGAGGCAACGGCTACGGCCAGCGCAACGGACCCGGTGGTGTGCAGCCGGCGCCGTCGTCATCGGGCGCCACGCCGGCGCCATCGACCACGGGCTGACGCACGCCGTCGAACGACACCGCACTGAGGTGGCCTACTCGGTCAGGCCCTGCTCGATGGCCCAGCGGGTCAGCTCGACGCGGTTGTGCAGCTGCAGCTTGCGCAGCGTGTTCTGGATGTGGTTCTGCACGGTCCGGTGCGAGAGGACCAGTCGGTCGGCGATCTGCTTGTACGACAGCCCGGTCGAGACGTGCCGCAGGATCTCCGTCTCCCGCTCGGTGAGGACGGCCGCCGGCGAGGGCTCGTCCCGCCCGATCCGGCGGTACTCACCGAGGACGAGCGCCGCCAGCCCAGGCGAGAACACGGCCGCGCCGGCCGCCGTGCGCGCCACCGCGTCGAGCAGGTCCTTCTTGCTCGCCGACTTCACCAGGTAGCCGCGCGCCCCGACCTTCACCGCGGCGAGCACGTGCTCGTCCTCGCCCGACTGCGAGAACATCAGGATGCGGACGGAGGGATCGGCCTGGACCAGCGCGCCGGCCGCATCGACGCCGGACATGCCAGGCAACTGCAGGTCCATCAGCACGACGTCCGGCCGGATCGCCGGCGCCACTCGAACCGCGGTCTCGCCGTCGCCGAACGCGCCGATCACCTCGTAGCCCGCCTCGACGAGATCGCGCTCCAGCGCCTCGCGCCAGATCGGATGGTCGTCGACCAGCATCACGCGAGTCCTCACTGAGGAACGCTCATCTGGATCACTGTTCCCTCGCCCGGTGCGGACGTGATCGAGCACTGACCGCCGAGGTCGGCGATCCGGCCGCGCACCGACCGGGCCAGCCCGATGCGCCCCTCGGCGGCCGCCTCTTCCATCCGGCCGACCGGGATGCCGTGCCCGTCGTCGCGAATCGTCACCCGCAGCTCGTCGTCGAGCGTCTCCAGCAGCACCCAGGCATGCGCGCCGTCGCCGGCGTGCACGTCGACGTTGTGCAGCGCCGCTTGCACCGCGGCCCGCAGTTCGGCGGCGGTGGCACCGTCGACGGGAACTGCGCCGCCCGGCGCAGAGACCGTCACCCGAGCCGAGCGCAGGCTGCGCAGCTCGTCGGCCAGGTCCAGCTCGCCGACCGCCGTCCCGGCGACCGGTTGCGACGTGATCATCCCGCGCAGGGCAGCTTCCTGCGCGGCGGCCGCGGTGGCGATCGCGCTCCACTGACCCCCCGCGTCTCGCCCCTGACGGTGCACGAGGCCGAGCACCTGCAGCACGCCGTCGTGGATCGATCGCGCGAGGCGCTCCCGCTCGGCCACCGCCGCCTGCGCTGCGGCCGCGACCCGCAACTCGTCCTCGGCGCGGACCGCCAACCGGGCGACGGAGCCGACCACGACGCCGGTCACCAGCAGGAGAACTCCGCTGTAGAGCGTGCGCCCCTGCCACTCCTCGGCCACGTACGCCGATGCACCGAACTGGACGACCGCCGCCACCAAGCCGCCGAGCGGCCCGGCGACGAACGCCGCCTCGATCGTCGGGCCGGCCGCCCAGATCGTGGTGAGCGTGACCATCCCGCCGTGCTGCTGCGCACCGGTCTGGGCCGGAATCGTCAGCAGCGTCAAGGCGACCGTCAGCACGACGTCGGCGATCACGACGACCGGCCGGTGCGCCCGACCGAGCACGGCGAGCCACCCGAGCGCGACCGTCACCGCTGTCATCACCCCGCCGGCCAGCAGCGCTGCCCCGGGCCGGGCGTACAGCGGCTCCCACCGCACGATCAGGTACAGGCACACCGCCAGGGTCGCGATCCGGAACAGCGACACCGCCCGCCACAGCGAGAGCCGGACGCCGGCGACGGGAAGCGACGGGTGCACAGCGCGAACATTAACCCGAAGGACCCGGCCCGCGGGTGCGGGCCGGGTCGTGGGCGGGACAGCGGTCAATTTGCCGCGAGGTACGGGGGCGGCGGGACGGGGGCGCCGGGAACGCCCACGGGCGGAGCCTTCGGCGCCGGGGCCACGGGCGGGACGTGGTAGGGATCGAACTCGGCGAGGAGTCGCTCCAGTCGCGCCTGGTCGAGGCGGCTGACGACGTTCTCGGTCTCCTGCTGGTCCCGCACGCACTTCGCGAGAGTGAAGGTGGCGCTGACCAGGAAGATCGTCCCGAGGGCAAGGAACGCTCGGGTCCAGGGCGGGACGGGGAGGTAGAGCTGGCCGATCACGACGACGGCCAGCGCAATCGCGAACGAGAGGATCGCTTGCAGGTAGAAGGCGGGGGTGGTCTTGGCGGCGGGGTTCGTGTTCATGCGGTCGACCCTGCCGGGCACCGCCGCCCCGGCGCGTGAGTACACCTACTCAACCGGCGTTACGGGTTGGCCGCGAAGTACCCCTTCGCACCGTGCGCGATGCGCCGGAACAATGCCGCGTTGACGGCGTTCGTCGCCTTGAGGGTCGGTCCACTCATCCGGTTGCCCTCGAGCGCGAAGGTCCACGTGAACCGGGTTCCGGCGCCGTCCGCTTCGACCAGGTAGTCCTCGGCGAAGCGGCGCAGCAGCGGCCGGTTGGCCTCGACCGCGTAGAAGGAGAACCGGGAGCCGTCGTCCCAGCGGAAGAAGTACTCGTGGAACGTCAACGCGCCCAGCGGTAACACGACGGTGCGAGTGGCACCGAGGCCCAGGTCGGACGTCCACTCGATCGACTTCAGCAGCGGGGTCCAGTCCGCGACGCTGTGCGCCGAGGTGAGCGACTCCCAGACGCGGGCCGGTGGAACTGGCAGGTGCATCGTGTACCGGTAGACGTGCGGCGCGGTCGTGAAGAACGACTCGTCGCCCGCACCGAGCGGGTACCAGCGGGCCACGGCTACGGGTTCTTCGCGAAGTACTTCTTCGCGCCGGTCGCGAACTGCCCGAACGCGACCTTGTCCACCGGGCCGAGCACCTTCATCACCGGCGCCAACCGGCGCTTCGGCTCGATCGCGATGGTCCAGGTGAGCAGCGCGCCGTCGCCGTCGGGCTCGACGACGTAGTCCTCGGCGAACTGGCGCAGCCCGGGCCGGTTGGCTGCTTCGACGTAGAACGAATAGCCGGAGCCCTCGTCCCAGCGGAAGAAATGTTCCCGGACAGTCATGAACCCGAGTGGCAGGACGACCTCGCGGTTGGTCCCCACCCCGAACGGGCGAGGGGACGTCCAGGTCAGGCGCCGGACCCCGAGCCCCCAGGCCGCCAGGCTCTCGTCGGACGCGAGCGACTCCCAGACGCGGGCCGGCGGTACGCGCAACCGGATCGGGAAGCGGTACACCTGCGATGCCGTGCCGAACGTGCCGGCGTCGGCCGGTTCGAGCGAATGCCAGCGCGTCATGGTCTGCAGCATGCCGCATCCGATCGACGGGTCGTAATGCGCATGTCACGAGTCGGTGAGAGGCTGCCGGCATGTCAGTTACTCCAGTCGTCGACGACCCGAACCGGCATTACGGCGACAAAGTGGTCGCCGTCGAACCCGGCGGGGTGGAGTTCATCCCGCTGGACGAACGGCACGGCTCCCCGCTGCAACTGCTGTGGACGTGGACCTCGCCGAACATGGAGTTCGCGACCGTCGGCGTCGGCATCATCGGCCCGCTGTTCTTCGGCCTGTCGTTCTGGCATTCGGTGTGGGCGATCGTCCTGGGCACGGCGCTGGGCGCGGCCACGCAGGGGATCCTGTCGCCGTGGGGGCCGCGGCACGGCCTGCCGCAGATGATCATCAGCCGCAGCGGCTTCGGCTTCTTCGGCAACATCCTGCCCGCCGGCATCAACGCGGTCGTGGCCGGTGTCGGTTGGTTCGCAGTCAACAGCGTCAGCGGTGCGCTCGCCCTGCACGCGCTGGTGGACGGCATGCCCAAGGGGCTGTGCCTCGTTCTCGTCGTAGTCGCCGAGATGCTGCTCGCGTTCTTCGGCCACAACCTGGTGCAGGCCTTCGAGAAGTACGCGTTCCCGGTGCTGGCGGTGATCTTCGTGATCGCCAGCATCTGGGTGCTCACCAAGGCCCACCCCGGGGCGCCGAGCAAGCCGATCCCTGGCGCCTGGCTGATCCTGTTCGGCGCGGCCTTCGGCTACGCGGCGGGCTGGAATCCCTACGCCGCCGACTACACGCGTTACCTGCCGCCCGAGTCCTCGCCGCGCGCGGTCGGCCTGTGGTCGGCGCTCGGCATCTTCTGGTCGTGCTCCCTGCTCGAGATCGCCGGAGCGGGCGTGGTCACGGCCGGCCAGAGTGCGCTCGCCCCCAGTGCCTTCACCAACCTGCTGCCGACGTGGATCGGCAAGCTGACCCTGGTGGCCGTGGTGATCGGTGCGATCGCCGCGAACGCGCTCAACGTCTATTCCGGCTCGATCTCGTTCATGGCCCTCGGCATCCGGCTGCCCACGCACGCGGCGCGGGCCGCGGTGGCCCTCGTGTTCGGCGTCATCGGGTTGATCGTCGCCTTCGACGGCCTCAACGACGTGTCGAAGTACGAGAATTTCCTGCTGGTCATCGCCTACTGGATCGGGCCGTGGCTCGGTGTCGTCCTCATCGACCGCTTCCTGCGGCGCGGCACCGACATCCAGGCCCTGCTCGGCGACAAGCGCTACTTGAACTGGGCCGGCCCGATTGCCATGTTCGTGGGCGGGGCGGTGTCGATCTGGCTGTTCTCCAACCAGACGAAGTACCAGGGCGTGCTGGTGAAGAGTCATCCCGGCCTGGGCGACCTGACCTTCGAGATAGGCTTCGCCATCGCTGCGATCCTGTACTTCACGCTGTTCACGCTGACCAAGCCACAGCAGGGGCCGCCGGCATCGGCCGCGCCCGTCCCGGTGGACGCGGCGGCGCCGAGCCCGTGACGGCCGTCGACCCACAAGCCTGGCTCGACGTTGCGATCGAGGAGGCCGAGCAGGGTCTCGCCGAGGGCGGTATCCCGATCGGCGGAGCGCTCGTCGGCGCCGATGGCACGGTGCTCGGCCGCGGCCACAACCGGCGGGTGCAGAACGACGATCCCTCGATCCACGGCGAGACCGACGCGTTCCGCAACGCCGGGCGGCAGCGTTCCTATCGCGGCACCACGATGGTCACGACACTGTCGCCGTGCTGGTACTGCAGCGGACTGATTCGGCAGTTCGGCATCTCGCGGGTCGTGATCGGCGAGGCCCGAACGTTCGTCGGCGGCCACGACTGGCTGGCGGAGAACGGCGTCGAGGTCGTCCTGCTCGACGACCCGCGGTGCGTGCAGATGATGACCGAGTTCATCGCCGCGCGCCCCGATCTGTGGAACGAGGACATCGGAGTCGACTGACATGAGCACATCGTCGGTACCAATCATCGATCTGGAGCCGTGGTTCGCCGGCGACGCGGCCGACCGCCGGGCCGTCGCGGCCACCGTCGACGCCGCGCTGCAGGACGTCGGCTTCCTGCTCGTCACCGGCCACGGCGTGCCGCGCGGGTCCCGCCAGGCGGTGCGGACCGCCGCGCGGCGGTTCTTCGCGCTGCCGGCCGACCGCAAGCAGCCCTACGCGGTGACCGTCGCCGGGCGCGGCTGGCTGCCGCCCGGCGTCGAGGCCAACGGCTACGCCGAGGGCACCGAGACGCCGCCTGATCTCAAGGAGTCCTTCGCGGTCGGTGCCGACCGGCCGACCGGTGATCCCGAGGTGGACCGTTACTGGTTCCAGCCCAACGTCTACCCCGCTGAGGTGCCTGAGTTGAGGGAGACCGTCCTCGACTACCTGGCCCGGATGCGCGTCCTCGCCGATGAGCTGCTGCGCGTGTGCGCGACCGCGCTCGGTGTCGCGGACGACTTCTTCACCCGGCACACCGGCCATGCCACACACACGATGAACATCAACTGGTACCCCCCGCTCGCGGTGACCGGCGCTCCGGAGGAGAACCAGTTCCGGATCGGGCCGCACACCGATTTCGGCACGGTCACGATCCTCGATCGGGAGCCGGGCAAGGGCGGCCTGCAGGTCTGGACCGAGGCGGACGGCTGGGCCGACGCCCCGTTCCACCCGGACGCGTTCACGATCAACACCGGAGACCTGCTCGCGCGCTGGAGCGGGGACCGGTGGAAGTCGAACCGCCATCGCGTCCTGCCGCCCCAGGCCGCGGCGCCGGACGAGGATCTCGTCAGCCTCGTCTACTTCTACGAGGCGAACCACGACACCGTCGTCGAGGCCCTGCAGCCGCCGATCGGCCGGCCGAATGCCTACCCGCCGGTGGTCGCGAGCGCGTTCCTGCGCGAGCGCCTGGACGCCATCACGATGAGCTGAGCTGCGCCAACGCCGCTCGGATCTCGTCCGGGACCGGCGTCGGCCGGCGGCTCCCCCGGTCGACGTAGACGTGCACGAAGCGGCCGACGGCCGCGGGCTCGTCCTGCTGCTCACCGAACAGCGCGAGCCGGTAGACGACACTCGAGGTGCCCAGCTTCTCGAGGGCGATTCCTGCCGTCACGACCTCGGGGAAGCGCAGCTCGGCGAGGTACCGGCACGACGTCTCGACGACCAGACCGATTGCCGGGAGCCGCCGGATGTCCACGCCGGATGCCTCGATCAGCCACCCGTTCACCGCCGTGTCGAACATCAGGTAGTGGACGGTGTTGTTCACGTGCCCGTACGTGTCGTCGTCCGACCACCGGGTCGGCAGCTGCCGATGGGCGGCGAAGTCCGACCGGCGCAGCTCCCGCGCGTCCTCCGGCGTCATGGCGCTGATGTTGCCAGCTCATCATCGACGAATCGATCCGCGGTCGAGCGCCAGGCTCCTGCGAGCGTGATCGCCAACGCGATGAAGAGCACGGTCATCGGCAACGCCCACGAGCCGGTCGCCCCGAACAGGGCGCCGAACAGCAGTGGCCCGCACCCGGCGACGACGTAGCCGATCGCCTGGACGAAGGCCGACAGCGCGGCGGTTGTGGCGGCGGTGCGCGCCCGCAGGCCGATGAGGGTGAGCGCGACCGGGAAGGTCCCGCCGCCCAGCCCGGCCAGCACCATCCACACCCACGCGCCGGCGGCCGGCGCGATCACCATGCCGACGTAGGCGATGACGTTGCAGAGCCCGAACGCGCCGAGCAGCAGCCGGTGATGCCGCTGCGGCACCCGAGGGGCGACGAGCGACACCGGGATGCCGACGGCGGACAACACCGCGACCATCGCCCCGGCGGTGCCGTGCGAGATCCCGTGGTCGTCGAGGAAGCGGGCGAACCAGCCGAAGGCGATGTAGGCCTGCATCGACTGCGCGGCGAAGAAGGTGGTGAGCGCCCACGCGGTGCGGCTGCGGGCCAGCGCGGCCATCGACAGCATCTCGCGCGGGGTCTGCAGCCGGGCCCGGTCGCCGCGCATCGCCGGCAACCACGGCAGCGCGGCCAGGACTCCGAAGACGGCCCAGGAACCGACGCCGCCGCGCCACCCGCCCGCGACGTCGCCGATCGGCACGGTCAGTCCGGCGGCGGCCGTCGTGCCCACCGCGAGCGCGGTGGAGTACACCGCGGTCATCGCCCCGATCCGGTCGGGGAAGTGCTCCTTGACCAGGCTGGGCAGTAGCACGTTGCTCACCGCGCCGCCCGACAGGGCCAGCACGCTCAACAGGGCGAACCACACGGCGCTGTCGCCGATCGGGCGTAGGGCCGAGCCGACCGCGCTGAGCACCAGCGAGAGGACGAGCAGCCGGTGCGAACCGAATCGGCGCGACAGGCGCGGCGTGATCGAGCCGAGGCCGGCGAAGCAGATGACCGGCAGGGTGGTGATGACCCCGGCCACCCCGCCCGAGGCATGCAGGCCCTGCTGCAGGTCGTCGAGCGCCGCACCCACACTGGTGACGGCCGTCCGCATCGTCAGGCCGGTGAGGGCCAGTGCCGCGATCAGCAGCCAGGACGGGTTCCGGGACGACACTCGCGCAATCCTGCCGGTGCGCGAGGCGGACTACTGCGGCGGCCGCAAACTGTCGACCCGCAGGATGCAGCCGCGCATGACCACGCCGGGCCGGATCGCGGTCGTGGCGCTGCCGGGTACCTGCACGCGCAGGCTGTCCGAGAGCGGAGCGTTACAGGTCTGCGTGTAGTCGTGCAGGATGCTTTCGGCGATCTCGCCCGGTCCGAGCGTCCGCTTCGATGTGCCGAGCGACGACGGCTGCGAGGAGTTGCCGATCTGCTTCCCCTTGCGCAGTAGCGCCACGGTCGGGAAGCCGACCAGCACGCACGTCCGCGTCCCCTCGTTGGTGAACTGCAGCGCGGCGATCTCCTGCCCGAGGCTGGCCGAGCCGCGGATGACCCGGACGGTCACCGTTGTGCAGGTCGAGCGCGGCGCGGCCGACGACGACGCGGCCGCGGGCGTGCTCAACGCCGGCGTGGAGGTTGGTGCCGGGCTGGACGCCGGCGGCGTCGAGCTCGAGGCGACCGCGGTCGTGGGGGTCGGCGGCGGGGTGCTCGGCGCGGTCACCGCCGCCGGCGAACTCGTCACCTGGGCCGACGGATGCCCGGACGTCGTGCAGGCGGTCACTGACCCGAGCAGCGCGACGCCGGCGACCAGCGCGCCGGTCCGACGTGCTCGGGTCATGACGAGGCCACGGTGCTCGGTCACGAGTCGATCCGCAGGTCCGTGGCGTGCGGCAGGCTCGAGACCTTCAGCCGGGAATCGGACTGCAGGTCGGCCCACATCTTCTTCCACGCGCTCACGCCGGTGATGCTGCCGCAGCTGCCCGCCTGGGCACAGGCCGTCCACTCCGTGAGCGGGCCGAGGAAGTTGATCCGCGGCCTGCTCTGGGCGATGCCGGTCAGCGAGATGTACTTCCACTGGTCGGCCATCGTGTAGTTGTAGACCTGCGGCAGGTTCTGCGTCCGAGTCGGTGCCGCGCCGGCGGCCAGGTAGTAGAGCCCAGCCATGGTCCAGCCGTTGTTGCAGCCGCGATTGATGACCGTCCACGCGCAGCCGTCGGCCGAGCCGTTGAACACGAAGCGGGCGGACGTGTTGGCGAGGTAACCCGACAGCCAGCTCTTCGTGGCCGTGTACGACGCCCGGAAACCCGGTTCGATGTCGTTGGCGCCGGCGATCGCCATGCTCGCGTACTGCTTCGCGTAACTGACGAGCGGGTTCACGGCCTGGGTCGCCCATGACTTCCCGCTCGCGGCCGACACGTCCATGTCGTTGTTGGTGCCGATCGCGATCGTCACCGGAGCGCTCGCACGCTGACCGCTGTGGTAGCCGTCGACGTAGGCCTTCAGGCACTTGACGAGGTTGGCGTAGCTGACGAAGCGGGTGGTCGCACTGAGCACGACGCCGCCGTCGATCTGATCCTGACCGCCGATGTCGAGCAGGATCAGGTAGCGGTGCCCGGACGGGTTGGCCAGCGCGTCGGCCTTGCCCTCGGCCCGCATGACGCTGAGCTCGGTGGCCGTGGCGCTGCGGATGTTGCGGATGTAGCGGCTGGTCGACACCGGCGCAGGCGACGTTTGGGCCGGGATCCCGCTCGGCGTCGTCACGGACGGGGACACGCCGGCGACCGAGGTGCCGGCGACGTTCGTGGCCGTCACGCTGAACCGGTACGCGGTACTGGCCGCAAGTCCGGTGAACGACGCCGATCGGGCGGTGGCACTGGCGACGACGGATTTGCCGCCGGGGCTGGCGACGACGGTGAACTTGCTCCACGGCGCACCGCCGTCCGACGCCGGTGCCGCCCAGGTGACGTTCGCCGTGCCGGTGCCTGCGGTTGCCGCCACCGACCGGGGCGCGCTCGGCGCCACCGGGGCCACGGCGTTGATGATCTTGCAGCCGAGCGCGAAGTCAGCGCCGCCACCCACGTTCTTGGCCGTGAGGCAGACCCGGTGCTCTCCCGCGTTGGCGGTGATCACCGTCGAGATGCCGTGGTTGGACCCGTAAGCGGGATATTTCGCGGCGATGTCGGTGCGGGTGGCCGACGCCGGCACGGTCGCGTACGCGCTGCCGTCGAGCGTCGCGGCAACCGACACCGGCGAGGTCGCGTCCGGGTCGATGGTCCAGCCGGTCACCCGGAGGTTGGTCGAGCCGGTCGCCCGCTGCAGCGTCTCGAACGCACCGATCGGCGGCAACGCGAGCGTGATCGTCTTGCAGGACGCCACCGAGTTGCGCGTGCCGAAGAGGACGTTGAGTCCAGTTGCGCAGACCGTGTGCGTCCCCGACTTCATCACCAAAGCGGCGGCGAAGTTGTGGCCGGTGTGTGTCGTGCCGGCGCCGTTGGCGGTGACGGTCGTCGCGGTGACGCCGTCGACGGTCAGCCGGACCGAGATCGCGCCCGTGCTGTCCGGGTCGGACGCCCAGCCGGACGCCTTGGCGCCGGTGGCGGTGGCGGTGAGGGCGGTCAGCGACGCCGTGGGCCGGAAGTTCAGCACGACGGTGCGGCACGCGGCGGAGGTGTTGCTGCCGTAACTGACGTTGTGCGCGGTCACGCACACCGTGTGCGTCGCCTCGGACAGCTGGTAGGACCGGTCGAAGCCGTGGGCGGCACCGGCGCTCGGGAACACCTTCGCCACGTCGGTACGCGTCAGGTCGGCGAGCACCGAGTGGGTCGTTCCGTCGACCTTGATCGCCACCGTCACCGGCGCGGTCGGGGAGTCGGGATCGAAACTCCACCCGGAAACGCGGAGCGCCCCGGACTGTTGGCCGATGACGTTGATTCCCAGCTTCGGGCTGTCGTTGAGGGTGAACGTGATGCAGCGGAAGGTGTTGTCGGCGCCGAAGCCGATGCTGGTGCCGCGAACGCAGATGGTGTGTTTGCCCTGGCTGAGCGCGAGCGTCTTCGCGTAGCCGTGGTTGGGCCCGGCGCTGGGGTATGTCGTGGCGATGTCCGGCCGCGGCGCCGAGGCCACGACCCTGGTGATGGTCTGGTCCACCACGATGCTGACGGTGACCGGCGCTGTGGGCTGGTCCGCGTCGAACGTCCAACCGGAGATCACGACATGACCGCTCTGCGCCCGGATGTGCTCGGTCGTGCCGAGGGGTCCGTAGTCGAACAGGTACGTCGAGCAGCGCAGTTTGGTGTTGGCGCCCGCCCCGACGTTCCGTGCGGTGACGCAGATCGTGTGCGTTCCCTCGCTGATCGGCATGAGGGTGTCGAAGCCGTGGTTGGGGCCGGCGCTCGGATACTTCTGCGCAACGTCGCTGCGCGCGTCATCAGCGATCTCGGAGCCGATCTTCAGTCCGTCGACGGTGACGTCAACGGAGATCGGTGCGGACGTGTTGGGGTCGACGGCCCACCCGATGAGCCGGACTCCGCCCGGCCGGCTGTACATGTGCTCGGCCACCCCGACCGGCGAACCCGGCACGGCGGCCGCGTCGGCCCCGCCGAGAACCTGCGATCCGCCGATCACGGTGAGCGCCAGAACGGCAGTGGCGGCGGCGAGCGCAGCGATGCTCCGGCGCCCCCGCACCGGCCGGCGCAGGACGATGCTGCCGGATCGGGAGTACGAAACGCCGGCGCTGCGTCGAGTCATGTGAAGTATCCCGTCGGCCGGCGGCTGGCGGGCCGCGCGTCGTCCGGGCGCCGTACTTCCGTCAACCGAGCGCCCGCCCGCGAGGTAACGCGGGCGTTAGGATCAAACCATCAATGTTACTGGTGTGACAAGTGTTGCCACTGGTAAGACACGCCGACGAATCGAACGCGAATTCACCGGGCAGGAAGCTCGTACCCGGCGAATTTGTCGCGAAGTGTCTTTTTCGAGAACTTGCCGACACTGGTCTTCGGCACTTCGTCGATGAAGACGACGTCGTCGGGCACCTGCCACTTGGTCAACCGGTCGCCGAGGTAGGCCAGCACCTCCTCCCTGGTGAGCTGTTCACCGTCCTTGACCACGACGCAGGCCAGCGGACGCTCGCCCCACTTCGGATGGGGCACGGCGATGACGGCGGCCTCGACGATCTTGGGGTGGGCCATGATCTGGTTCTCCAGCTCGACGGAGCTGATCCATTCGCCGCCCGACTTCACGAGGTCCTTCGTCCGGTCGACCAGGCGGACGTAGCCCAGCTTCGAGATCGCCGCTACGTCGCCCGTGCGCAGCCAGCCGTCGGGGGAAAACTGCTCGCCCGGCTCGTCGGTCCGGTAGTACTGCTTGGCGACCCAGGGTCCGCGGGCCTCGAGCTCGCCGGTCGCCTCGTCGTCCCACGGCTGCGCCTCGCCGGTCTCGGCGTCGACGATCCGCAGCTCGATCCCGGGCGGGGCGATGCCGGCGGTGGCCCGCAGGTCCGCTTTCACGTCCTCGTCGGCGTCGGCGAGCTCGCCGCGCTCGATGCACACCGAGCCCAGCGGGGAGGTCTCGGTCATCCCCCAGGCCTGTCGGATCGGCATGCCGATCTTCTCGCGGTAGGTCTCGGACAGCACCTTGGGCACGGCCGAGCCGCCGCAGATGATGAGCCGGAGGGCGGAGAGGTCGCGCCCCTCGAGCAGCGGGGCCATACCCATCCAGATCGTCGGGACGCCGGCGGTGATCGTCACCTTCTCCGACTCGAGCAGCTCCATGATCGCGCCGGGCGAGAGGTCGGGGCCGGGCATGACCATGGATGCGCCGGTGAGCAGGCAGGCGTAGGGCAGTCCCCACGCGTTGGCGTGGAACATCGGGACGACAGGGAGCACCCGGTCGCGATCGCTGAGGGAGAACACGCCGGTCGTCGTGCAGGCGTTGGAGTGCAGCCAGGTCGAGCGGTGCGAGTACAGGACACCCTTCGGATTGCCGGTGGTGCCTGTCGTGTAACAGATCGCGGCGGCCTGACGTTCGTCGGTCACCCGGTCGGTGAAGTCGACCTCGGCGGCCGTCCCGACGACGTCCTCGTAGCGGACGACGCGCGGGTCGTCCGGCAGCTCGGCCGGGGCGCCGTCGTCCATGACGATCACGTGCTTCACGCCGTCGAGCTTGGGCAGGTACTTCTCGAACAGCGGAAGCAATGACCGGTCGACGAAGATCGCCTCGTCGGCGGCGTGGTCGACGGTGTAGATGAGCTGTTCCGGGAAGTACCTGATGTTGAGGGTGTGCATGACCCGCCCGGTGCCGGGGATCGCGAAGTACAGCGCGAGGTGCCGGGCGGTGTTCCATCCGAACGTGCCGACCCGGCCGTCGGCGGAGATACCGACGGAGTCGAGGTAGCCGGCGATCTTGCGGGCCTCGGCCAGCAGCTCCGCCACTGTGCGGCGCTCTATGCCGTTCACCGTCCGGGTGACGATCTCCTTCTCGCCGTAGTACTGCGCGGCGCGGGCGAAGATCCAGTTGGTGGTGAGGGGGATGTCCTGCATCAGACCCAGCATGCCGAGATCGTTGCTCACCAAGCTGTGCGGAGCAAGGGCACGGTCGGGCTAGTACCGCCGCTGCACCTGATAGGTGTGCGTCTCGACGGTGGTGGCCTGGAAGTAGGTGTTCGCGCTGCCCAGGAAATCGCGCACCGAGGCGTTCTTGCTGGCCTCGACGTCGGCGGCCACCGCCACGTAGGACCGGTCGAGGTCGTGGTCGCCCACCACCGTCCCGTCCCCGCGCTTCGACGACGCCGTCGTGACGTTGGTCCGGTCCGGATTGGCGACGCCGTCGAGGTGTGGGACGACGTCGCGCGAGTTCTCCAGAGCGAGCAGCCGCACCCGGCCCGGGAGCGACGCGGCGCTGAGGCCGACCGGCGAGCCGGCGGTGACGACGTGGGTGACGTTGAACTCGCCGCTGGCCGAGGCGTCGCGCGCGGTGGTGACCGCCACCATGCCGCCCTCGCTGTGCCCGACGACCATGACCGCATCGCTGCGGCGGACCCCGGCCCGGCGCATGGCGGCCAGCACGCCACCCTCGTAGGCAGTCGGGTCGCCGACCAGCGCCCGCCCGTTCGTCGTGAGGCTGGTGACATCGCTCGTCGGCAGCGGGTCCCACGACTTCGTGCCGGTGATGTCGACGATCACCCGACGTGAGCCGTCCGGCATCGCCATGATCCGGACGTCGATCTCGCCGTGGTTCGCGTCGCCGTTTCGCTGCGACAGGTTGCGCAGGATGTCGCTCAACCGGCGCGGTGGACGCCCGGCCACCCCTCGCCGGTCGATGCCCGGATGACGCAGGACGCCGTACCCGTCGGGCAGTCGATTGCCGATCGTCTCGATCAGCGTGGGAACACCGAGGGCCGTCACCACCACGTCGGCGAGCTCGGGGTCCTGGGCCAGGGCGGTC
>JAVHVD010000172.1:0-4973 GCA_032160745.1 Pseudonocardiales bacterium | reverse complement strand
TTGCCGAAGTACATGAGTTCCCACAGCGCCGGCGCGGTCGCGCTCTCGTGGGAGGCGCCGCCGATGATGTGCTCGACGATGACGTGGCCGGTGAACCGCATGTAGGCGCCGTCGAATCCGGCGAGCTTGGCGAGGACGTGCTTGGGGCCTCTGACGGAGTCGATCATGCGATCGTGCACGATCGTGTTCTCGCGTACGAAGGTCACCCGGTAGCGCTCGCTGCCGTCGACGGTGGCGGCGTAGTCGTAGATCGTGGTGTTCGCGACCGGCTTCCCGGTGACCGGGTCCGGATGTTCGTCTGCCTTCTCGAAGCGGACGAGGGAACTCTCGTCGGCCACGATCTTGCCGTCCTTCGCGAGCATGAAGATCGGAACCTCGGCGTGGCCGTACTTTCGCTCGGCGGTGATGTTAGAGGCGATCACGCAGTACTCGCCTGCCTCGGCGCGCGCCCAGTACCAGTGATTGATCAGCTGGGGCATCGCGGCATCGCCCCAGTTGTGGTCGTGGTAGCCGGTGCCGGTGAGCGTCCGGGTCTCCCCATCCACGGTGATGGTGGCCTGGACGGCGCCTTGTGGGACGGAGGGCAGCCACGCGAACACGTGCGGCTGGGCGACGCCGAACAGGATGTGCCCGGTCTCCGGGCGCCACGGCGGCACCTGTCCGGTCAAGCTGACGTCGGCGGTCACACCGTCGATGTCCACGTGGATGGCGTAGGTGTGCAGGTCGCCGGCGAACGTGTTGGTACCGACGCGTACGTCGCAGCGGTCGGCAGCGAACGCGAAGTCGTCGTGCGCGGACAGGCTGCGCTCCACGTGCATCCCGTCGGGCCGGTCCAGCTCGAATGTGACGACGGGCCTGGCCGGCTGCTTGATGCCGCCGCCCCCTCGGATGTCCTTGACCATGAAGTTGATCACCAGCGTCGAGCCATCCTCAAGAACCGCGTCGAAGTACCACCACTCGAACGTGCCCGGCCCGCCGGGACGGGTGCGGAACCCGTCCTCCCAAACGGCAATGTCGTTCTTGGCGATGTCATAGCGCTGGTAGTCAGCGGGCGTGGCCGCCATTCGGCAGGCCTCGGGTCGGGCCATCCTTGTCCACCTCCATGCAGTGTGTTGGGAACTGCCCCGCTCAGCGGCGCAGCTGTTCGGCTGGGGCGAACTTCGACTGCTTGTCGCCCATCTCGTTGCGCCACCAGGTTTCGCGGCGCCAGCGGGCGTAGCGATCGAGGCCGCGAGCGATAGGGCGAACGTGCCTGCGCAGCGTGTCGGCGACGAGGATCGCCGGTGCTTGGAGCAGGGGGTGCAGCGCCCAAGGCCAGGGGTTGGGCAGGTCGTAGCGGCGATAGATCCGGCCGGGCAGGAAGTAGCGGGTGTAGCCGAGCTGCGCGCGGTAGTTGATCTCGTCGCGAAGTCGTTTGCGCCACGGCGTCCCGGTCTCCGGCGTGAAGGCGCGCGGGTAGGACTCGACCAGCTCAACTCCGTCGGGTCCGGCTGTCCTGGCGCGCTTCAGGAAGAACACGGTGCTCAGCTGCAGGCCCTCAGCGAGGGTCTCGGGGTACCAGCGGGGTTGCACGCCGAGCAGGTGACCGATGTAGCGCCAGTAGTGCATCAGCGTCTCGATCTCGCGGCGCGAGGTGCGGTAGCCCATCAGGTGCATGGCCAGCCCGGGCGTGAGGCTCGAGGACATGAGTGTGATCAACGCGTCGGATTGGCTGATCGGGACTCCCCACTCGTCGAGGCGCCACTCGGGATGGTTGAGGATATGGCGGCGGATGAAGACATGCATCACGCGCACGCGCATCGCAGTCGCTCGGCCGGCTCCGCCCGCGTCCAAGCCGCCCGGGTCGGAGACGTCGATCCAGAATCGCGCGGTCTCCATGAATCGGTTCAGCGCGCTGTCCCCCGCGTAGCCGCCGGTCAGCGCAAGCGGCTTGACAATGGAGCTCTCGGTATAGCCGAGCAGGGTCTCGACGCCGGCGAAGCTGAACACGGCGGGGCCGAAGCGCCTGAACAGGGCGGCGCCCTGCTCCACCCTGGCCGGGTCGAGCCAGGACGGGGCACACTCGAACTCTGCGAAGAGCCGCCGCATCGAGTCGGGAGCGTCGGGAACCGAATCGACGCCGTGCGCGATGGCCTGGTCGAGCATCCGCCTGCCCTCGCCGCTGCCGCGGCGGAGATACACCTCGTCGACGAACGCCTCCGCGACCGGGTCCGCGTCGTAGTAGCCGCGGGCGAAGGCCAGCACCTTCTCCTCGTCCGGAATGGGGTCGAAGCGCAAGACGGCTCGACAGATCCGGCGGACCCGCCGCACCCCTGGTGTGTCGAAGTGCTGCCAGTAGCCGAGAAACTCGGTGGGGATCGGCTCGGTGGCAGTTCCAGTTTCTACGGTGCTCATCTCGCTCAACGTCCGGTCGAGAACAGGACGAGCGTGGCAGTCGCGAGGAGCAGGGCAACGACTGCAGGCGTGGCTTTGGTCAGCGGGTCCTGCGACCGGCGGTGAGCATCGACCGCGCCGAGGCCAACCAGGACGAGCCCGGCGGCAGCAGCGATGCCGAGCGGTTTCACGCTCAGCCCGACGAGAACCCCGGCGGCGCCGGCGACCTCGGCGGCGCCGACCGCGCTCCAGACCGTCGCCGGGACCGCCAACTCGTCGCGGGCGGCCAGAGATATCGGGTGGCGGAGCACCTTGCTGGTACCCGAGAGCAGAAACAGCGCGGCCAGCGCGACCGTCACGGTGATCGTCATTGGACGTATTCCGATTCGAGATGTCCGGCGTCGAGGTGGTCGATCTCCGGCAACGGGATGGGCGCGACGGCACCGGTGTCGCGGTAGTGCTGACGCGCTGCGCGAGCGAGGGGGAAGTACTGCCGCTCCTCGGGGATCGCGAGCAGCAAGGCGTGAACCGCTTTGAGGTGCGCCCGGTAGCGCAGTTCGTCGAAGGCCGTCCAGTCCAGACAGAGCCGGTCGCGCAGCAGCGGCGGCAGAGCCCCTACGGTCAGCCAGAGCATCAGCCGCATCAACGGGGTCTGTACGAGCGGCTTGAGCAGGTACGGACCGACGACAGCGTTGGCTCGCTCGGACAGTCGGATGCTCTTCGGTGCCGGCGCGGTGCGATGCATCCGGAACCCTTCGCGCACGGTCCGGGTGTCTTCCAGGACGTGACTGACCATGTGCTCCCAGTACTGCTGGAAGGCGTCCCAGTCGGGCGGGACGGGCTTCATGCTCACGCCGTAGAGGCGGTACCAGTCGATCGATTCGAGGTAGAGCGCCTGCTTGTCGGCCTCCGACAACGGGAAGCCGGTGAGTTCGCGTCCGGTGACGATGTCCTCGACGAAGGTCGCGTGCGCCCAGAAGAAGGTGTGCGGATTGAGCGCGCTGTAGGGCCGGCCGAAACGGTCGACGCCTTTGATCGAGCCGTGGAAGCCGCGGATCAGCCTGCCCCACTCCGGCGCGTTGGCCCCGCCGTAGACCACCGACATGATCGGCCCGATCGAGCGCCGGCCCCGAGCCATCGGATCGTCGAAGAACGTTGACTGCAACTCGACCCCGGCCGCCAGTTCGGGGTGCATGTTCTGCAACATCGCCTCGCGCAGGCCGTTGCTCAGCCGATGCGCGGGGAGCCGGCCGAAGTGCTGCCAGATCAGGCCATCGGGATTCAGCGGTGCAGCCATGCGCCCTCCATCTGATACTCGACCGAATCACTTAATGGGACTGTACGATCTGATACCGTCGAGTGTCAAATATGGCGGGAGGGCGGGACAGTGACCGACAGTTCACCGACCAGTACGCCGGAAAGCACCCGCGTCTACGGCGGCGTGAGCGCCGAGCAGCGGCGCGAGGAACGACGGCAGCGGCTCATCGACGCCGGCCTGCAGCTCTTCGGGACGCGCGGGGTCGCAGCCGTCAGCATCGTCGACATCTGCGCCGAGGCGAAACTCATCAAGCGCTACTTCTACGAGAGCTTCACCTCCATTGATCAGCTCGCCGCGGCGGTCTTCGAACAGGTCACCGACCGCCTCGTCGAGCGGGTCGTGCCGGCGATCGTCGCCGGCGGCGGCCAGGATCCTCGGCCGGCGCTGACCGCGTATGTCACCGGCGCGCTCGCCGACCCGCGCGTCGCGCGACTGCTCGCTGTCGAGGGCAGGACGGGAGCGCTGGCGCGCTATGGCGCTGGATTCGCGACCCGGGCGGTCGAACTCTGGTTCGGCTTCAGCCCGGCCGTCGAGGGCCAGGACGAGGCCGGGCTGCGGCTGCGGGCCTACGCCTTTGCCGGCGCGCTGACCGAAATCGTGCTCGCCTGGCACGACGGAGTCCTCGAACTCACAGTCGAGCAAGTCATTGACGAGCTCGTCGACATCTTCAAGAAACTGGTGCCGTAGCCCCGTCGCCCGTTCGAGGAACCAGTGACGGTACAGCGTCAGGGCGTTCTCAACTCCGACGAGTGGCGTTGGCAACTCCCGCCTTGCGACGAAGCGACTGGGCGAGGCATTCCGCCGGGACCTTGGTCCTCTTTCATCAAGGCCCGGGCCGCACCGGCGACGACTCGACCGGATCGAATTGGAGCTACAGGCCCCAGGAACGGGGTTCTGGCCCGCGAAGGACAGGTCGTCGAGGTGGGCCGAACGTCGCGATAGCGCCGTAACTGCGACCAATCCCGGCAAAGGTGTCGCGTCCTTGACACCTCCGATCAGCGGCAAGACCATGGGCCGACAGCATCGGGGGATGAGCGACATGCGCAAATCCAATTTGATTCGTCGTGCGCGGAAAGTCCATTCACGGGTATCCATCGCGGCCGCCACGCTCGTCCTGGCGGCAGCGGCGCTGAGTGCCGCGACCGACTCGGTAGCGGCGCCGGTGCCGGCGCCGACCGGCATCTCGGCCACGGCCTCGACGAACAACGCCGGCCTCGGTGGAGCCGTCCCCGCCGTTCTGGCGACGGCGGGCAGCCCGATCAGCCTGACGGTGATGCTCTCC
>JAVHVD010000171.1:0-23506 GCA_032160745.1 Pseudonocardiales bacterium | reverse complement strand
CCGTGAACGAGATGTCCCAGACCAGGTCCGTTCCGCTGATCGCGGTACCGGCCAGGTTGCCGAGTGCCCCGATCGCGAGAGCCACGAGCATCGAGACGACGCCGACCGTCACGGAGGAAATGCCCTTTGCCACGATCACCCGGCTGCGATGCGGCACCAGCGTGAACGTGGTCAGCCCGCTGCGCTGGCTCCATTCGCTGGTCACCGACAGCAGCGCGATGATCGGCAGGATGACCGCCATCGGAAAGCCGATGGCCTTGCCGAAGTTGTTGTACGTCAGGTCACTGTCCTCGGCGAACAGGATCACCGAAACCGTGGCCACCACCGAGGCGAGGACGATGCTCGCCATCAGCCAGAAACCCGAGCGGGTGTCGAACATCTTGCGCAGTTCCACCGCGGTCACCCGCGTCATCGGCACCCGCTTCACGTCAGCGCGGGGGGTGCGGACGTTGTCCAGTGCGATCGCGGTCATGCCGCTGCTCCTTCTCGTTGGGTGTCGGCGGTGAGTTCGAGGAACATCTCCTCCAGGCCGGCGCCGTCGGCCGTACGCAGTTCGACGAGAGGCACACCCGCCGCGAAGGCGACCTTGCCGACCAGGGCCGGGTCCGCGTCGGTGCGCAGGGTGCCGTCCTGAGTGCGGGTCGCCGGGTAACCGGACTCGGCGAGCGCCCGCTCTAGTGAATCGAGTTCGTCGGCCCGGACGATGGTGCCCGCGGCCCGCAGGAGCTCGCCCTTCGTCCCCTGCGCGACGATCCGGCCGTTCCCGATCACGACGATGTCGTCGGCGACGATCTCGATCTCGTGCAGCAGATGCGAGGACAACAGCACGGTTCCACCCTGGTCGGCGAACCCGCGCAGCAGGTCACGCATCCAGCGGATGCCCGCCGGGTCGAGCCCGTTGGCCGGCTCGTCGAGGATCAGCGCCTGCGGCTCGCCGAGTAGCGCGGTGGCGATGCCGAGGCGCTGGCGCATCCCGAGCGAGTAGTCGCGAACACGGCGGTTGGCCTCGCTCCCGGTCAGGCTGACGAGATCGAGCATCTCGGTGACCCGGTTGGCCGGCAGACCCATCGTCTTCTGCGCGACGGTCAGGATCTCGCGGCCGGTGCGTCCGGCGTGCTGGGCCGATGCGTCGAGCAGGACGCCGACCTCCCGGCCGGGATTGGGGAGGTCCGCGAACCTGGCTCCGAAGATGGTGGCGCTGCCCGCGCTCGGCGGGGTGAGGCCGACGACGATGCGCAGGGTCGTCGACTTCCCGGCGCCGTTGGGGCCGAGGAAGCCGGTCACCCGGCCGGGTCGGGCGGTGAAGCTGACCTCGTCGACGGCGGCGAATGATCCGTACTTCTTGCTGAGCGATTCGATTTTGATCACGAGGACGAGCCTGGCCGCTCCGCCATCGCCCGCACATCAGGGAAGCCGCTGATCCTGCGGCCACCGCACCCTGGGATTCGTCTCAGGGTGCGGCGCCGAATCCTCCGGGTGCGGGCGGGGGTACGCGCCGGGACCTCCGCCCGGTCGGTGTCACGAGGTGCGCCGGCGGACCCACCACACCGTCGCCGCCCCGAGCAGCAGCGTCACGACGCCGTAGCCGACCGTCTCGACGATCTGGAAGTGCCAGAACCGGCTGCCCGGCTGGTACTGCACCATGTGTCGGATGCCGTTCTGGGCGAGAAGCTGGTCGATGGAACGTCCAAGGTTGGTCTTGCCCGGCCCGCCCATCAGCGCGTTCATCTCGATATCGCTGAGGTGGTGGCCGGCCCGGTTCTGGAACCACTCGTCGATGACCCAACCGTCCGTCGAGGTGCCCATGCCCTCGGCGGCCACCAGCGGCTCCTGGATCATCGGCCGCAGGTAGACGACCGACAGGAAGACGACGGCGAACCACACGCCGAGCGTCGCCGCGATCGCGGGCACTGTCCGCTTGATGATGACGCCGAGGAAGGCGCCGAGCGCGAAGCCGAACAGCGTGCGCGCGACGAAGACGGTGCCTTCGACCTCATACGCCTGACCGCTGGCCATCCGGCCCACCAGTGGGATCCACGGGTCGAACCACCAGGCGAAGACCAGCGTGAACGCCGATGCCACGACCAGCAGCGTGCCACCCACCATCAGCAGCTTGGCGACGATCCACCGGGTCCGGTCGGTGCCCTGCGTCCACGCGAAGCGGAACGTGCCGGACTCGAGTTCACGAGCAACCAGCGGCGCCCCGACAAACGCCCCGAGCAGGGCGGGGAGGAACGTGAGGATGCGCGGCACGAGGTCGGCGATCGTCGCGTAGCGCTGGGAGAACAGATCCGTGGCCGCTCCACACGCGTCGCTGTGCAGCGGCCGGCAGACATCGAGTCCGAGTCGGTGATAGGCGTCGTGCATCCCGCTGCCGTGGGCCAGCAGGACCGCACTGAACGCGCCGAGAACCACGGCTACGGCGGCAAGCGCCGAGCGGTGCTGACGCCACGACACCCACGTCATCCCGCTGACCCGCAATCGCGGCAGCCGCGCGGAGACCACCACCGCGCTCATGCTGTCGCCGACTGGAGTCGCGCGGTCGGGCCAGGCAGGGCCGTGGCCTCCGGGACCCGCAGGTACGACAGCACGAGCTCCTCGAGATTCGTCGGATCGACCCGCCATCCAGGAGGCGGAGCCAGCTGCGCCGCGCGCACGAGCAGCGTGCTCTGCCGATCTGCGCGCTGGGTCAGCACGACGTCGTACGACGCCGTGACCGACTCGACCTCTGCAGTCGGGCCGGTCAGCACGTGGTGCGTGGCGAGGAGCGTGTCGACGTCGCCGGCCACCTGGACGCGGCCGGCCGCGAGCACGATCAAGTAGTCGCAGACCCTCTCCAGCTCGGCGACGACGTGGGAGGAGAGGACAACCGACGTCCCGTCCTCGACGACCGAAGCCATGAGGGCGGCCATGAAATCGTGCCGCGCCAGCGGATCGAGACGAGCAACGGGCTCATCCAGAATCAACAACTCGGGGTGACGGGCCAAGGCCACGGCCAGTGCCACCTGCGCCTGCTGGCCGCCGGACAGCTTGCCGACCTTCCTCGGCAGCGGGATGTTCAGCGCCGCGAGCCGCCGACGTGCGTCGGCCTCGTCCCATCGATTGGCGAGGCTGGCGACCAGCCGCAGGGTGTCCGCGACGCTGAGGTGCGGGTAGAGCGGCACGTCCTGCGCGACGAAGGCGATCCGGTCGAGCGCGCCGGGCGATCCGGCCGCGGCGCCGTCCAGCACCGAGATCCGGCCCGCGGTCGGCGCCGTCAGACCGACGGCCATGTTCAGCAGCGTCGACTTGCCGGCGCCGTTGGGTCCGACGAGGGCAACGACCCGGCCGGCCGGCACGCTCAGCGTGCAGTCGCGCAGCGCCCACGACCGGCCGTAGCGTTTGCCGACCTGTTGGGTCTCGATCGCGGTCATGACGCCACCGCCCCTGTGGTCTGGGCATCACGCAGCGCGGTGCTGAACAGGGCCTGGATGCTGTCCTCGTCGAGTCCCGCGTCGGCGGCGTCGGCCAGCCAGCGCTGCAGTTTGCGGCGCAGCGCCTGCAGGTCGCGCAGCGGCGCCGCGGTGACCGAACCCTGGACGAACGTGCCCTGGCCGGGGCGGCCGATCGCCAGACCCTTGTGCTCGAGTTCGCGATAGGCCTTGAGAACGGTGTTCGGGTTGATGGCCAGCGACGCGACGACGTCCTTGACCTTGGGCAGTTGATCGCCGGCGACCAGGTAGCCGAGACGGACGGCGTCCTCCACCTGCCGGACGATCTGCAGGTAGGTCGGCACGCCCGACGTCGGGTCCAGGCGGTACGCGATCGCCGCGTCGCTATCCCGTTTATCTATCGTCATAGATAAGACGATGTACGGACGTGGCTGCCGCGTCAACCACACCGGCCCGATCCACAGGGAACAGAAAGGCCCAGTCAGGACCGGACCTTCGACCCAGTTGCCGATGCGTACTGCGCCGAATGATTGGCACTAGCAAGGCGCGTGGCCGATCGGCCCCGAAGCGTCGCCACGAAGGAAGGAACATCATGAAGCGCAGACTTTTCGACGTCCTGATCAGTACAGCAGGCCTGCTGCTCGCCGCGGTTCTCTTCCTCGCCGGCGGATTGCTCACCTGGGCGCACAGCTTCGTCGGCGACGAGGTCCACAGCCAGCTCGCCGCGCAGAAGATCTTCTTCCCGCCGAAGGGCAGCCCGGCCATCGCCGGCCCGGAGTTCAAGGACATGCAGCAGTACGCCGGTCAGCAGTTGACCACCGGCGCGCAGGCCAAGGTCTACGCCGACAGCTTCATCAGGGTCCACCTCAACGAGATCGCCGGTGGCCAGACCTACGCCCAGCTGAGCACCAAGGCGCAGGCCAATCCCACCGACCTGAAGCTCCAGGGCCAGGTCGCGACCATGTTCAAGGGCGAGACGCTGCGCGGCCTGCTGCTCAACGCTTACGCCTTCGGCACGATGGGCACCATCGCCGGCATCGCGGCGATCGCCGCCTTCGGCGCCGCCGGATTCATGCTCGTGCTCGGCGGGCTCGGGCTCTGGCACTCCCGACGGGTCACCGAGACGGCCGAGCTGCTGTCACCTCGGCCCGCCGCCGCCCGAGAGCCGGTCGTCGTCTGACCGTCCGGTGCATACCCCGATCCGCCTCCCCGCTCCAAGGGAGGCGGATCGGGGTATTGACGGATCACGGCACACGGCTGAAACGGCGACGGAATGGGTCAGACTGGCCACCAAGCCGGGCCGCCGCGAACCGATCTCGCACCGACGAAAGGACATCCCGTGACCGACGACCGGGTAGGCGAGCCGCTGACCGCGACCGAACTGCAGGCTCTGGACGCGTACTGGCGAGCCGCGAACTACCTGTCGGTCGGCCAGATCTATCTGCTCGACAATCCCTTGCTCGCCGAGCCGCTCGCGGCCGAGCACGTGAAACCGCGGCTGCTCGGCCACTGGGGTACGACCCCAGGGCTCAACCTGCTCTACGCCCACGTGAACCGGATCATCCGGCAGCGCGACGTGAACGCGCTGTTCGTCACCGGGCCTGGTCACGGCGGTCCGGGCCTGGTGGCCAACGCCTATCTCGAGGGCACCTATAGCGAGGTCTACTCCTCCATCGGACGCGACGTCGACGGGCTGCGCGCGCTCTTTCGGCAGTTCTCCTTCCCCGGCGGGATCCCCAGCCACGTGGCGCCCGAGACGCCGGGCTCGATCCACGAGGGCGGCGAGCTCGGCTACGCGCTCGTGCACGCCTTCGGGGCCGCGTTCGACAATCCCGATCTCGTCGTCGCGTGCGTAGTGGGCGACGGCGAAGCGGAGACCGGACCGCTGGCTGCGAGCTGGCACTCGAACAAGTTCCTGAACCCCGTTACCGACGGGGCGGTGCTGCCGATCCTCCATCTCAACGGGTACAAGATCGCGAACCCCACCGTCCTGGCCCGCATCGACGAGGCGCAACTCGCCGAGCTCATGCGCGGCTACGGCTATCACCCGCACTTCGTCACGGGCGATGATCCGGCGCGGGTCCATCAGCGGCTCGCAGCGGTCATGGACGAGGCGTTCGACGAGATCGGCGCGATCCAGGACGCTGCGCGGTCGGGCACCGCCGATCCCGGCCGGACGCCGGCCTGGCCGATGATCGTCCTGCGCACGCCCAAGGGCTGGACCGGGCCGAAGGAAGTCGACGGGCTCCGGGTGGAGGGAACATTCCGATCACATCAGGTGCCGCTTGCCGAGACGCGCAAGAACCCCGAGCACCGTGCGCTGCTCGAGGAGTGGTTGCGCAGCTACCGGCCGGAGGAGCTGTTCACCGATACCGGTGCGCTGCGCCCGGAACTCCAGGCGCTCGCGCCCGCAGGTACGCGGCGGATGAGTGCGAACCCGCACACCAACGGCGGCCTGCTGTTGCAGGGTCTGGCCCTGCCCGATTTTCGCGACTACGCCGTCGAGGTCGCCACACCGGGCACGGAGCTGAGCGAGGCGACGCGCGTTCTCGGCGAGTTCCTGCGCGACATCGTTATCGCCAATCCCGACCGGTTCCGGATCATGGGCCCCGACGAGACGGCGTCCAACCGGCTCGGCGCCGTGTTCGCAGCAACCGACCGCGCCTGGGACACCGCCACGTTGCCAGGCGACGACCACCTGGCCCCGGACGGCCGGGTCATGGAGATCCTGTCGGAACATCTGTGCCAGGGCTGGCTCGAGGGGTATCTGCTCACCGGCCGGCACGGTCTGTTCAACTGCTACGAGGCGTTCATCCACATCATCGACTCGATGTTCAACCAGCACGCCAAGTGGCTGAAGACGACACGCGAGATCCCGTGGCGGCGCCCGATCGCGTCGCTGAACTATCTGCTCTCGTCGCATGTGTGGCGCCAGGACCACAACGGGTTCTCCCACCAGGACCCCGGTTTCATCGACCACGTCGTGAACAAGCGGGCCGAAGTGGTCAGGGTGTACCTGCCGCCGGACAGCAACACCCTGCTCTCGGTCGCCGACCACTGCCTGCGCAGCCGCAACTACGTCAACGTCATCGTGGCGGGCAAACAGCCGGCGCTGACCTTTCTGACGATGGACGAGGCGATCGCCCACTGCACCCGCGGTCTGGGCATCTGGGACTGGGCGGGCAACACGACCGGCGAGCCCGATGTCGTCCTCGGCTGTGCAGGCGACGTACCCACGCTCGAAGCAGTCGCGGCCGCGGGCATGCTGCGCGCGCGGTTGCCGGAGCTGAAGGTACGGGTGGTGAACGTCGTCGATCTCATGCGGCTGCAGCCGGACACCGAGCATCCGCACGGCTTGTCCGACCGGGAGTTCGATGCACTGTTCACATCGGACAAGCCGGTGATCTTCGCCTACCACGGCTACCCCTCGCTGATCCACCGGCTCACCTACCGGCGGACCAATCACCGCAACATCCACGTGCGGGGTTACAAGGAGGAGGGCACCACGACGACACCCTTCGACATGGTGATGCTCAACGACCTCGACCGGTATCACCTGGTCATGGACGTCATCGACCGGACGCCCGGCTTGGGCAGCCGGGCCGCGTCGCTGCGCCAGGAGATGGCCGACACCCGGCTCGCGGCCCGCGCCTACACCCGTGAGCACGGCGAGGACGATCCGGCGATTGCGGGCTGGACGTGGACCGCGACGTCGGCGGCCGAACCCACCGCCCCCGGGGCGGCCTGACGAGATGCGCGTGCTCGCCGTCAACGCCGGTTCGTCCAGCCTGAAACTGCGGCTGCTGGGCGACGCCGACGAACAGCTCGAGGCTGCGGATCTGCCGGCCGACGCCGGTGGCTTCGATTCGTCGGCGTTGACGTCGGCGATGGCCGACTGGCCGCGACCGGATGTCGTCGTGCACCGCATCGTGCACGGCGGCACCGAGTTCACCGCGGCGGTGCGCATCGACGACGACGTCGAGCGGCGGCTGCGGGCGCTGACCGACCTCGCACCCCTGCATCAGCCGAAGTCCCTCGCCGGTCTGGATGCGGTGGCGAGCGTGCTGCCCGATGTGCCCGCGGTGGCGTGCTTCGACACCGCGTTTCACGCGAGCCTCTCCCCCGCCGCGCGTACCTACGCCGTTCCCGAGGAGTGGCGCCAGCGCTACGGCGTTCGGCGCTACGGGTTTCACGGGCTGTCCCACGCCTACGCCGCGCAGCGCGGGGCCGAGGTGGCCGGCCTGCCGTTGGCCGATACGCGCGTTGTGACCTGCCATCTCGGCGCGGGAGCGTCCCTGTGCGCGGTGCGCGACGGCCGCAGCGTCGACACGACGATGGGTTTCACTCCGCTGGAGGGTCTGGTGATGGCGACGAGGTCCGGCACGGTCGACCCCGGCCTGGTCCTGTGGTTGGAGGAACACGAGCACCTTTCGCCGCGCGAGGTGGCAACGGCGCTGGAGGAGCGCTCCGGGCTGGCCGCGCTGGCCGGAACCGCCGACATGCGCGAGGTCGAGGATCGGGCGCTGGCCGGCGACGAACGCGCGCAGCTTGGGCTGGAGGTCTACCTGCACCGGCTCGTCGGCGGGATCGCCACGATGGCCGCCGCCATCGACGGCCTCGACCTCGTCGTTTTCACCGGTGGCGTCGGCGAGCACTCGCCGATCGTGCGCGCGGCCGTGGCGGCCCGGCTGCGCTGGCTCGGCATGGTGATCCACGACGATGGCAACGCCGATGCTGCCGGCGACGCCGACATCACGAGCGTCGGTGCCGAAGTCCGGACCGTGGTCGTGACCGCGCGCGAGGACCTGCAGATGGCCCGCGAGGCGCGGGCGATTTCCGCTGCGGGTTAGCGCGGCGCGGCTACTCGCGTCGTGCCTCGGCCCCGAAGACCGCAGCCTGCGTCCGCCGTTCCATGCCCAACTTCCCGAGCAGGCTAGACACGTAGTTCTTGACTGTCTTCTCGGCGAGGAACATCGCCTCACCGATCTGCCGGTTCGTCAACCCGCCGGCGATGTGATCGAGAACTTCCCGCTCGCGCTGAGTGAGCGAAGCCATTCGGCTGTCGGTCGGCGAACCCTCGCGGACGCGGTCCATCACCTTGGCGATGATGCCGGGGTCGATCAGCGATCGCCCCATGGCGACCTGCCGGATCGCGTCGACCAGGCCGGAGGTCCGCACCTCCTTCAGCACGTAGCCGGAGGCGCCCGCCAGCACCGACGCCAGGACCGCGTCGTGGTCGTCATAGGACGTCAGGATCAGGCAGTACGTGGACGGCAGGGCCGAGCGGATCTCGCGGCAGGCGTCGATCCCGCTGCCGTCGGGCAGCCGGGCGTCCAGGATCGCGACATCCGGCTTCGAGGCGAGCACGCGGGGCAGCGTCTGCTCGACGGTCCCCGCCTCGCCGACGATCTCGAAGTCCGGCACCGTGCCCAGCAGCTCGGCGATGCCACGACGCACCACTTCGTGGTCGTCCAGCAGGAAGATGCGGATCGGTGCCTCGGGCTCGGTCATGAGATCAATGCCTTCCACTTAACCATCGTTCCGCCGGCGGGAGCCGGCTCGATCGTGCAGTAGCCGCCGTGCGTCGCGGCCCGCGCCTTCAGATTTGCGATGCCGCTGGCTCGGTCGGTATTGCCGAGGCCGACGCCGTTGTCGGTGACCGTGACCGTCAGTTCGTTCGACACGACGCTGACGTCCACCGTTGCTGCAGCGGCCCGGGCGTGCTTCGCGACGTTGGTCAACGCCTCCCGGACGCACGCCGCGACGTCGTCCGCGAGCTGTTCCGCGACGAGGTCCACCAGACCGGCGAAGGAGACGTGCGGGGCGAAGCCGAGCGCGGGAGTCAGATCGGTGGCTATCTCGAGGATCCGTTGTCGCAGACCGCCGAGGTTCATGTCGGCTGGTCCGCGGAGGGCGAAGATGCTGGTGCGGATACGCCGGATCGTCCGATCGATGTCCTCCACCCGCTGCTGGACCCGCTCCCCGACCGGATTGTCGGGACCGAGCACGGCGGCGACGCTCTCCAGCCCGAGCCCGATGGCGAACAGCTCTTGGATGACATGGTCGTGCAGATCGCGGGCGATGCGGTCCCGGTCCTCCAGCAGGACGACCCGCTGCTCGGCCGACCGCGAGTCGGCCAGCTCGAGAGCGACGGTGGCGTGCGCGGCGAAGCCGGCGGCCATGGCGAGATCGCTCGAGGTGAAGGCTCGACGGCCTCGGCGCCGCAACAGGCTGAGCACCCCTCTGACGTTGTCGTTGCTCTGCAGCGGCAGCACCATCACCGGGCCGGGTTCGATGACCGTGGAGAGGTGTGACGGCGGGGTGTCCTGGTCGGTCCCGTCGACCAGCAGCAGCGGCTGTCGCTGTTCGACGGCCCGGCCGGCCAGCGTGTCACGCAGACCGAAGCGGCGGCCCACGAGGTCGTCCGAGCCCTCGCCGAAGGCGACCTCGATGACCAGCCCGGCGCCGTCCGGGGTCAACAGTCCAAGGCTCACGATGTCGGCGTCGGCGATATCGATGGCGCGCCGGGCGATCATCCGCAGCGGGTCCTCGCCGGTGGCGGCCAGCAGCTGGGCGCCGATCTCGACCGACGCCGACAACCAGCGCTGCTGCACCTGCGACTCCCGGAACAGGCGCGCGTTGCTGACCGCCGTCCCGGCCGCCATCGCGAGGGCGATGACGAGCTCCTCGTCCTCCGCGCTGAACTGCCCGTTGGCGCTGTCGGCGAGATAGAGGTTGCCGTAGATCTCGGCCCGGATACGCACCGGAACGCCGAGGAACGAGTCCATGGGCGGGTGATGGAGCGGGAAACCGGCGGATCGCCCGTCGTCGGCCATGTGCTCGAGCCGGATGGGGTGCGGGTCGGTGATCAGGGCACCGAGCAGACCCTTGCCCTCCGGCAGGTGTCCGATCCGGCCCGCGAGGTCGTCGTCGATACCGACGGTGATGAACTGCTCCAGGCCGCCGTCGCCGCCGATCACGCCCAGCGCGCCGTACTTGGCACCGGCGAGCTCGCACGCCGCCTCGACGATGTTGCGCAGGACGGACTCGAGCGAGAGGTTGCCGGTGACGGTCTCGATCGCCCGCAACAGCGCGCGCAGTCGACCCTGTACGCGCTTGACATCCTGCGCGCGGTCGACGAGCTGGTCGATCAGTTCGTCCAGTTCGAGCTTCGGGACGTCAGGAAATCTCAGCGCCGCGCTGCGATCCGCGTCCATACGTCGCACCCTATGCCTGCATGGCGTGCGATCAGTCCTCCTCGAGAAGCACTTCGACCAGCCGCCGGCGCCGTGAGCCGGGAGTGGCCGGGGCGCGCCCGATCCGCAGCAGGACGTGTGGGTAGCCGACGAGCCCGAGCTCGTTGCGCAGCTGCGTCCGTGCGGAGGGCACCTCCGTCACCTGGGTCAGCGGGCTGGCGGCGAAGCCGTGTCTGGTCACCTCCAGCAGGACCCGCTCGAGCGCCTCACCGGCCCGCAGCCAGTCCCTCGGTGAGTCGCCGGTCGTGCAGATCAGGACGAGGCACTGATCCAGCGACGAGTGGGTGTGTACCGGAAGGCCACCGGTTCCGCGGGTGTCGTAGTCGCGGATCGGCACGTCGTCCTCGGCACCCGCGTCGACATGCGGGACCGCAGCGGCCGGCACACCGTCGCTTCGGGTTGGATCGTCGGTCGTCCAGGCACGCAGCTCGGCGCGGTACGCGGGGTTGAGGTTCTCGATCGCGTCCGCGTGCTGGCTCAGTGTCGCCACCGCCAGGCGCTGGTCGTCGTCGCGAACGACGAACAGCTCGCTGCCCTCCGCCGCGGCGGCGCGCTCGAGGGCCTCGACGACCTCAGCCGGAATCTGCGCACCGGCGAACTCTCGGCGGTTCGTCTGCCGCACCTCCAGCACGGCGTCGAGCGCGGCGAGCCCGGTGTCGGACGGCGCCGGGTAGGTGGTCACCGACATGCTGGCGAGCAGATCAGCTCGCTGCGGGTCCGGGAAGCGCTCGACGTCCACCTCGAGGCCGTCGGCCGCGAGCGACACCCGTGCGTTCAGCAGGGCGCAGCCACAACTGATCGTCATCTGCCGCGACGTCGGGTCGAGCACGGGCAGCTGACGGGTGCGATCGACGAACAGGTCGAGCCGGTCGGCCGACACGACGAGGCGCCACGGTTGGGTGTTGTGGACCGACGGGGCGTAGGTGGCCCGCACCGCCGCGCGACGCAGGAGGGTCTTCTGGCGGGCGGACAGTAGGGAAGTCATCGGCGTCGTCCAATCTGAGGTGCGGTGAGAACTCAACGATCCGTCGTCGCCTCCGCGTCGCGTAGGGCCCAACGGCCTACGCGCTCCGGGACAAATCGGCGGCGCCGCGCCGAGCGAGCATGCAGATCCGACCCCGATAATCGGCGGCGTGAGAATCCCCGGATTGGTGCCGCCTGTATGTATATTGCATCCATGGCGCCACGCAAGGGCAGGGATCTCAGCGCCGACCAGCAATTCACCGGGCTCGTCCAGAACCTGTCCGGGGGCTACAAGACGGTCGGCCAGATGGTGTACGCGGTGCTACGGGAAGCCATCCTCAGCGGAGCATTCAGCCCGGGCGATTGGTTGCGCCAGGAGTCGCTCGCCGAGGCCATCGGCGTCTCCCGGATCCCGGTTCGCACCGCGCTGCTGCAGCTCGAGTCCGAAGGCATGATCACGTTTCACCCGCACCGCGGGGCGCGGGTCCGCACACTCACGCCGGAGCAGATCGACGAGATCTACCGCCTCCGCACGCTCCTCGAGACGTACGCCCTCGCGCGGGCCAGCCGCCAGATCGAGCCGGAGCGCCTAGCCCGCCTTCGACGGCTGGCGGTCAAGCTGGACCGGCAACGCCAGGGCAGCGGATTCCTCGACCTCCGCATCGAGTTCTATCGCGAGCTCTACGAAGCGAGCAGCAACCCCCTCCTCGTCGAGCTCATCGACGACCTCCGCAACCACGTAGGCCGGTACTACCTCGGCATCAAGGCCAGCCATCAGAACCACGTCGACCTGGTGAACAAGCTCGAGGAGGGCAGCGTCGATGGTGCGATCGAGTGGCTGACGAGCCACTTCGACCGGGTCCGTCAGAGCATCACCGAGATCGCCGCCGAGAGCGACGTCGACGAAGACGAGGACGGACACCCGGCAGCGGCCGAGCGGGCCGCCGCGCCCGACGCAGAGATCGCGCTGGCCGTCGAGAAGGCCGGTCAGGACGACGGGCGCAAGTCGCGGCCGGCCGCCCCGAACGGGTCGAAGAAGCGCGCCGTGCGCGCGCCAGGCGTACCGGACTCGGCCCGGACCGGCAGCACCCGCAAGGCCGGCACCGGCCGCGCGAAGCGGCTGGTCGGCACCTGACCCGACCCGAGTCGCTACCCGGCCGGTGCGCAGGTCACGCGCGCGCGGGGTCGCCGAGCGGGTAACTGACCAACCATTGCCGGACGAGGGCAACGATGGCGTCGGTGTTCTCCCAGAAGATGCCGTGCTTCGCACCGTCGATCAGCTCGAACCAGGCGTTCGGAAGCTGGGCGGCAAGGTAGCGGCTCTGGTCGACGTGCGAGCCGGTGCCACCGACGTGCGTGTCCGCGCTCCCTACCGTCACGAGCGCCGGCTGGGTGATGCGGTCCAGGACGTCGCGGGTGCGGTGGGCCTGGCGGGCGACGACGTGCTTGAGATAGTCCGGTAGCTCCGGCCGACCGGACCAATAGGCGTCGCCGAGCCACTGCACGACCTCGGGGTGTTCCTCGGCGAACCGATCGGTGAAGAAGGACGTTCGCTGGATGTTGTTCACGAACTGCCGGTAGCCCAACTTGCCGAGGCCGAGAGCGACGTTGACCGGTACACAGTCCTGCCACTCGTGCCCGCCCACAGGCTGCCCGGCACCGGTCGCCACGAGGATGAGATCGGCCACCTGCTCCGGGCGGTCCACCGCCATCCACTGAGCGACCCGCCCACCCATCGAGTGACCCAGCACGTGCGCCGGGCCGCAGCCGAGGCGATCCAGCAGCAGCAGCGCGTCGGCGGCGAACAGCCGAGTGGTGTACCGGCCGTCGGATGACGGTGACTTCCCGGTACCCCGGTGATCGAACGTGATCACGGTGTACCGCTCGGCCAGCGCGGATACGAACTCCGGCGCCCAGGTGCAGCCGGCGTACCCCGTACCGGCAACGAGCAGAACGGGCTCACCGTCCCCCTGGATCTCGTGGGCCAGGTTTACCAGCTCTGAGCGGGACGGTGCGGGCGCCAGGTCGTCAGACATCAAGGCCCTTACCTCCGAAGCCCCGGAGGAACACCGCAAGCCCGACCGTTATGACGGTCAGCACCACGCAAAGCACGGTGGCCTCGGTCGTCAACCCGAAATCCCACCGTTGATAGATGAGCCCGGACAGCACCGTGTTCTGCGGGGAAGCCAGGAGCAGCGGCAGGGTCAGGTTCTGCATGCTGGCCATGAACACCAGCAGGAAGCCGTTGGCGAACGGCGCCCGCATAGTCGGCATGATGATTCGCAGCCACGTACGTCCGGTCGCTGCGCCGCTGGTTGCGGCCGCCTCTTCCAGACCCACCTGCATCTGGGCGAAGGCTGCGCTCATGAGCCGGGTGCCGAGGCTCACGAACAGCGTGGCCTGTCCGATGACGATGATCCAGATGGTGCCGTAGATCGGCAACGGGAGCACCAGATAGATCAGCAGCAGCGCAAGGCCGAGCACGATGCTCGGCATCGCGTGCGGGATGAAGGCGAGGATGTCGAGCAGCCAGACCCACCGTGTCCGGGAGCGGACGATGATCCAGGAAATGAGCACGGACAGCACCATCGTGGCGGTCGCGCTGCACAAGCCGATGATCAAGGTGTTCTTGATCGCTTGCTGCACGGCCGGATCGGTGAACGTGTTGCTCCACCCGCTCGTGGTGGTGCGCTTGAGCGCAGCCCGGTTGATGCCGCTGTAGAACGGCTGGAGGCTCGACCACACCAGGATCCCGAGCGGCAGGAGGAGCGAGACGACGACGTACCCCACCACGACGCCGAAAAGCGGCCAACGCCAGCGGCCCAGCTGCGCCCGCTTGGGTCGGCGCACCCGTCCGGACAGCGTCGCGTACCGGCCGCGGGAGCTGATCACCCGGTTGTAGACGATGAGCGGCGCGAGCGCGAGAAGGAACAGGAAGAAGCCGTAGGTACTGGCCAGCCCGTAGTTGGGCAAGCCCACCGCCGGCCTGGTGCTGTTGTAGATCTCGAGGCTCAGCACGTTGACGTGTCCGGGCAATCCCAGGATGAGCGGGACGTCGAGGTCCTTCACGGCTGTGACGAACTGGTAGATGAAAGCCGCCATCAGTGCCGGCGTCAGGAGCGGCATCGTGATCTTGCGGAAGATGGCGAAGCCGTTGGCACCGGAGGTGTCGGCCGCGTCCTCGAGGACGCCGTTCATCGCGCGTAGCGATCCGACGATGAGCAGGAACGTGAGCGGGACCATGCCCAGTGCCTGGACCAAGATCATTCCAGGCATGGAGTAGACGTTGAACGTGAAGCCGAACGCCGAATGCAACACCTGGTTGATGACCCCGTTGCGGGGGTTCAGCAGCAGGCTCCACGCGATGCAAACGATGACCAGCGGCATGCCCGAAGGTGCGATGACGAGGACGAAGACCAGATTGCGGCAGGGCAGGTCGCTCCGCTCGAGTAGCCAGGCGAAGGCGAGCGCAATGACCGCCGCGAGGAGCAGGGATCCCAGCGCGAAGATCAGCGTGGTGCCGAGGACGCTGTACGTGTCGGCACGGGAGAAGACGCTTGTGTAGTTCTCGAACGACCAGGCCGTGCCCTTCGAGAACGGCAGGTTCGAGTGGTTGTTCTGGAAGGTCGTGCTCGTCAGCATGAAGACCGGCGCGAGCACGAGGTAGAGCAGGACCACAGCCGCAACGATGATCAGTACCGTTCGGCCTTCGAGGCGCCGGGTCATGACCGCGTCGAGGGAGCGGCGGTACCACGGCAGCTTGGGCGGTTCGGGCGCGGCGGTGACCGGTTCTGAGGGCGGCGCGGTGATCGTCATCGGCGCCGGCCTCGCTGCGGATGGACCGGCATCCCAGCTCTCATTGCGCTACCACCTTCGAACTCTCGAACAGATTCGGCATGCGTGACGACCGAACCGGGCGCTGGCCGCGGGGGCGGAGCGCCCGGTCCGATCGGGCGCGGGTTACTTGGTGAGGGCCGCCATCTTGTCCTGTGCCTCCGAGATCAGCTTGACGCCGTTGGCCGACGTGTCGTCGGCGATCACCGCGTTGGCCGGGATGCCTTCGGGCTTCGTGCTGCTCTTGAACTCGTACTTGAACTGCTGGGCCTGCCCGACCGGACCGGCGAGCCACGCCAGGAAGCAGGTCGCCGCGTTGGGGTGCGGGTCGGCCACCAACTGCGACGCCACCACGGAGTGGACGGGCACGATGTCGAGGTACTTGATCTCGAGCGGTGCGCCCTTCGTCTTCTGCTCGTTGACCTCGGCGTTGCGAGCCGAAGTCGTGAGTGGCACCTCGCCGGAGCTCACCTTGGTGAGCGAGTTCGTCGCGCCGTTGACGATCTGCGGTTTGTCGACCTTCAGCAGGTCCTTGTACCAGGACACGGTCGCGTTCAGTCCCCACCCGGGCGCGGTGACGATGGGCGCGAGCCACTTGCCGCGCGGGTCGACCGAGATCTTGCCGGCGAACTTCGAGTCGACGAGACCCTTCCAGGTATCCGGCAGGTCCGCCGCCTTGTACTGCTGGGTGTTGTATGCGATGCCCTGGTACACGCGCTGGGTCGTGTAGACGGTCGTGCCCGCCACGTCCGTCGCCAGGTCCTTGCTGACGCCGTATTGCGACAGATCGATCGACTGGACGTGCTTGCCCTGGAACAGCGGCAGGCCCACTACAGGATCGGGCGCGAGCACGTCGGCGGTCAGCTTGTGGTTCGCCTGGATCTCGGTGAGCGCTCGGGTCACCTGGTCCTGCGGCTGCAACTGCGTGACCTTGACCTTGATCTTCGGGTAGGCCGTCTCGAACAGGGAGGCCTCCTTCCCGAAGACGGTCGGATCCTGCTCGGTCCAGTAGTCGACCTCGCCCTCCTGCCCACCCTTCTGGCAGACCGCGTCGAGTGCGGAGTTGGCCGGCCCTGCGGATACGGTCCCCGTCGCCTTGGCGTTGGTGACCACGCCGCCGCTCGGACCGCCGCTGCTGCTGCAAGCGCTGAGCGCCGACGCCAGTAGTCCCATCGCGCTCAGCGCGGTCACAATCTTGCGTGCTTGATTCGACATGCTCCATGCCTCCGTGAGTGTTCGGTGGGTCGCCCATTGACAGCCGCCCGGCGCGACGGCAGAAGCTGCCGCCCACTGCCGGGCCTCATTCGCTAAAGACCACACAAGCCTCCGGCGGCACTTCGACGTAGACCTTGTCGTCGCGGTGGAACCGAACCGTCGCGGGCACCTTCGCGCTCAGCAGCACGTCGCCAACGGAGATCTCGTGGTCGACGGCCTCGCCCACGAACAGGCCCAGGTCGACCCGCCCGAGGAAGACGTTTTCCCGCTCCGGACGCTCGTGGTGCAGTACCAGCGACTCGGGCCGGATCAACAGACCGAGCTCGCGGCCCACGGTCAGCTCTGTCAACCCCAGATTCGTGCTGGTCAGCCGCCCCAGCGGCGTGTCGAAGACCGCGCTCGCAGGCACCTCGGGCAGGTCGTCACCGTCGCCCAACCGCTCCTCCGTGAAGGAGACGACGGTGCCAGTCACGAGGTTTGCCGCACCGAGCAGGTTGCCCACGAATTGGGTCTTCGGACGGGTGTACAGATCACGCGGTCGACCCAGTTCGATGAGCGCGCCCTCATTCATGACTGCGATCTGGTTCGACAGCGACAGCGCCTCGACCTGGTCATGCGTCACGAACACGGTCGTGACCTTGAGCTGACGCTGGATGCGGCGCAGCTCGGCGCGCATGCGTGCGCGCAGTCGGGCGTCGAGGCTCGAGAGCGGCTCGTCGAGGAGCAGTACCTGAGGTTCCCGGACAAGCGCCCGGGCCAGCGACAGGCGCTGCTGTTGGCCGCCGGATAGCTGCGTCGCTCGCCGCTTCTCGAAACTCTCCATCCCCATCAGCTCGAGCATCGGCATGACCTTGTCGCGCAGTTCGCTGGTCTTGAGTCGTCGCCGCGAGGCCATCCGCAGGGGGAAGGCGACGTTCTCGAACACCGTCATGTGCGGCCAGACCGCGTAGTCCTGAAAGACCATGCCGATGTCGCGCTTGTGGGTCGGGACGAAGCGTCGCCCGGAAACCACCACCACGTCGCCGAGCCGGATCTCCCCGCCCATTGGACGCTCAAGCCCCGCGATGCACCGCAGCGTCGTGGTCTTGCCGCACCCACTCGGGCCGAGCAGCGTGAAGAACTCGTTCTCCTCCACGGCGAACGACAGGTCGCCGATTGCCGGTGGATGGTCGCCGGCACCACGGTAGTCGTGGTGCAGATGGCTAACTTCAATGGCTGCGGCCATGTCGAGCGAACACCTGCCAACTATTCGATCGTGTCCAGGCCCGTGAATCGTCGAAACACGAGCAACCGGAGCTGTCGACTCCGGCGGTTGTCATGAGCGGCCTGTGCCCGACGAGCGGGCTAGGTGGTGCTTGCCTTTTCGGTGGACAGAGCTTGGCATCCAGGGGTATCTGCGTCAACCATTTCGTATCCAGAATCCTGTAACGCTTGCATTTCGTCGCGTCCGGAGCGGGTCTCACCGAGTGGGCAAGAGGTCCCGCCGGCGGAGGAACCCGGACATTTCGGCATCGAAACGCCATGGTTGCTCGATGTAGCAGGCGTGCCCTGCACCCTCGAGCACGACGAGTTCTGCGTCCGGCAGCCGCGCCTGCAAGGCCGGGGCCGCCTCTCCGGTGGGATCCTCGCTGCCACTCAGGATCAGCACCGGCGCCTCGAGCTGATATTGCAGCCAATCCGGGTCGGGCGGCTCGATCGCCTCGAAATTCCGGATGACCGAATCGAGGTCTCCGACATGGTTTCGCTCGCTGAACATCTCCGCGAACCAACGCGCGAGTGGCCCGGTCCGGAAGGCGGCGGCGAAATCCTGCAACGTGTAGTCATAGCGATGATCCAGGCCGTGCTGGCGATATTCGGCGATCCTTCGCGCCGGGAACGCCTTCGTCGGCCGCCAACCCGCGCCGCAAAGGACGATCGCCTGGGTGCGATCCGGGTGCCGGTGATACATGTACTGGGCGATGTAGCTGCCGATCGAGCAGCCGACGATGACTGCCGGCCCCGTCGACTCGGCGTCCACCGCGTCCCAGCATGCGTCAGCGAGATCGCCGATCGTCAGCCCGGGTTGCGACCGCGGCGAGCGCCCGTACCCGGGCAGGTCGACCGCCAAGCAGCGAAACCACGTCGAGAAGTGGGCCAGCTGGAAGAGCCAGCTGGAGCCGTCCATCGGGTTGGGATGGATGAACAGCATCGGCGGAGCGTCGGCGGGCCCCATGACTTCGTAGTAGAGGTCGCCGTCGATCCTCCCGTTCACACCGGACTCCACTCGCCGCCGCGCAGCCTCCAGACCGCCCCGTTGAGGTCCGTCGGGAGCCGGTGCGCCAGCCCGACTATGTCGTCAGCCACGATGGCGGGGTCGAGAACCGAGGAGGCATCGACTGTGAACGAATCGAGGCCTCGCCCGAACGGCGTGCCCCGCAGCCGGGCCGCATCTGCCCGCGAGGCCCGTTGCATCGCGGTGTCGACCATGCCCGGGTAGAAGGCGGCGATGCCTGCGTTACTGCCGGCGATCTGCAGTTCGGAGCCCACCACCCGCACCAGCTGATCCACCGCAGCCTTGCCCATCGAGTAGGTCGCCCGGGCTGCCGCGATCTTCGTCGCCGCGCCGCTGGAGGCCAGGAGCAACAGACCCGAGTCCGCCTCGACCATCGCCTTCAGGCAGTCGTGTGCGGTCTGCCAGACGCTGGTGACCATCGTGGCGAGGCTGGCGAAGGCATCCGATGGGTCGCACTCCCAGATCGGCGCGGCCGGCGTCCTCGCCGCGGCCGTGTGCACCACGACCGTGTCCGGGCCGAGGCCGCCGAGGTTCCGGCGCAATTCGTCCTGATCGGTTACATCGCAGCGGCGGACGTCGATCACCTCGTCGGCGGCTTCCGCACCGAAGGCCTCAGGGCGGCGACACAGCGCCCTGACCGGAATGCCGCGCGCCGCGAACTCGGCGGCGACGAACCGTCCGATCCCGGAGCCGGCGCCGATGACGACCGCCTGCGCCGGGCGCCACGCCGGAATGCCTGGCCCCGTCACCCGCCCACGCTGCGTTCGAAGACGAGCTCGCCACCGGCGAAGCTGGCGTCCACCGCGAACGATCCACCGGACGGACGCCCCGGCTCGCCGTCGTGGGTGTCCGACAGGACGATGACGTCGCCCCATTTCCCGACATCCAGCGTCCCGCTCAAATGATCTTCGCCGACGGTGACCGCCGGCGCCCGGGTCATCAGGCCGAACGCCTCATCGATCGTGATCGCCTCGTCCGGCGCCAGCACGACGCCCTCGCGGCTGGTCCGCCGCTGCGCGGCCTGCAGGCCGACGCTCGGATCGAGCGGCGAGCAGGGATAGTCGCTGTTGAGCTGGACGGCCACTCCCTCGGCCAGCGCGCTGCGCAGCGGCATGACGTCCTCGAGGAATTCATCCCCGGTCGCCGCTCGCCAGCCGTCGGCAGAGGAGTAGAGCATCGAGGCCTGTGTCGACCAGACCACTCCCAGGCCGGCGAACCGTTTGAGGCGCGCGCCGCGTTGAGCGAAGAACGCGTGCTCGATGCGATGGGTCAGCTCGATCTGCGGGGCGACCGTCTGCGCGCGTTCGATCGCGTCCAGGGCCATGTCCACGGCGCGCGGACCGATCGCGTGGATGGCGACCGGCAGCATCGCACCATGGCACAGCCGGACCGCCTCGTCGAGTTCCGAGGAGTCGAGCCGGAGCAGCCCGACGTTGTCCGGCTCGCCGGGGTAGGGCTCGTAGACCGCGGAGTTCTTGTTCGCGGTGTCGCCGTCGATGCTCAGCTTGATCCCGGCGAGGCGCAGCCACTCGCTGCCGAAGCCGCGCCTCAGGCCGAGCGCCCGCACGTACTCCAGCGGGGTCTGCGACTCGCGACCGCGCACATACATGCGGATGCGGATCTTGAGCCGGCCGCTGGTGTCGAGGTCGATGTAGTCGGCGATCTCGCCGGGCTCGCGGACGATGTCGTGGATGGTGACGATCCCGTTGGTCGCCAGCCGCCGCATTCCGGCTTCCAGCGCGGCCTGCCGCTCCTTGGCGTCCGGCTTCGGGATGACGGTGTCGGCCCGGGTCATGTCGAGGCGCAGCTTGCCGTGCTCGTGCAGGATTCCGTTCGGTTCACCCGTCCCGTCTCGTTCGATCCGGCCTCCCGGTGGCGCCACGGTGTCGGCGTCGATGCCCGCCGCCGCGAGCGCGGCGCTGCTCGCACACAGCGCGTGCCGGCCGACCGTACGCAGAACGACATGCCGCCCCGGCGCGGCGGCGTCCAGCTCATGCCGGGTCGGCAGCCGGTGCTCCCGCAGCCGACGGGCCTCCAGACTGTCACCCTGGATCCAGGTGGTCGGCGGGGTCGTCTCGGCGCGTTGGCGGACCAGGTCCAGGACGTCCTCGACCGAGTCCGGCTCGAGCCGTTCGAAGTTGAGGTACATGTGCTCCATGACGGAGGCCCGATGGAAGTGGGTGTGGCTGTCGGTCACGGCCGGGGCCACGACGCGACCGGCCACCTCGTACACGAACGTGTCCCCGCCGATGAGCTCGCGCGCGTCGGCGTCCGGTCCGACGAAGACGATCCGGCCGCCGCGGACGGCGACCGCTTGCCGGTCACCGTCCCCGCTCGCCGGCGCAAGCATCGAGCCGGCACCGCAGCCGAGCAGGACCGTGTCCGCGAACAAGCGTCCGGTCACGCGATCGTCCCTTCGGTTGCCGACGCGGTCGCCGACTCCAGCCATTCGACGAAGTCGAACATGTTCTCGTACGACTCCGGATCGGTACCCCATTCCCGCTTGCGATTCTTGATCTCCTTCACCAGCTCGCGGACCAGCCCCGCCATCGGCATCGGGAGGCGAAGAGCGTCCGCGCGCTCCATGACGATGGCCATGTCGTCTTCGGCCCAGGGCATAGGGCGGGGTCGGCGCCAGGTCCGCATCATCGGATTGTCGCCGCCGGACAGGAGCAGCGCCTGGCGCAGTTTTTCCTGGTCCACGCCGAAGCGCATGCCGAGCCGCAGCGCCTCGTAATTGCCGACCAGGTTGACCCAGACCAGCAAGTTGTTCGTCAGCTTGCCGACCTGGCCGGCGCCGAGGCGGCCGAGGTGGACGATGTCGGGCGCGAAGCACCTGAAGGTCTCGACCCACCGCTGGAGGACGTCCTCCGGCCCGGCGGCCATCATCAGCAGGTTGCCGTCGATCGCCCCGAACTCACCGCGGGAGAGCGTGGCGTCCAATACGTGCACGCCGACGGCGGCGCCTCGCTCGCCGATGCGGATCGACGTCTCAGGCGACACGGTGCTGCAGATGAAGACGGCGTGCCCCCGTTCGGCGGAGTCGAGCACACCGCCGGGTGACAGGCACACGTCGAGCAACTGCTCGTCGTTTCCCACGACAACCAGCGAGCAGGCGCTTCCCCGGACGAGCTCGCCCAGGTCGGAAACGATGTCGACGTTCTTCGCCTTCGCGGCGGCCCGTGCATCCGGACTGGGGTCGTACCCCGCGGTGGCCTGCCCGGACGCGGTCAGATGTCCCGCAATCGGCAGACCCATCTTGCCGAGGCCGATCACGCCGATCCTGCCCTCGCTCATGCGTACCTCCTTGAATCTTCGATTGGTGAGGTGTTCAGCGGCGCGCCGTCACGACGTCGACGAGAGCCGGCAGACCTGTGGAGAGCACGTGCTCGGCGGCTCGGCGCACGGCCGGTTCGATCTCGTCGGGGTCGGTGATCGGCCCTTCGGCGAACCAGGAGAAGGAGGCGGCGAGCGCGGCGAAGTCCGGTGCCGGGTTGTCGAGCTCCATGCCCACGTAGGCCTTGGATACGTCGGTGCCCCGATCACGCGCGATGAGCTCCTGGTGGTGCCAGTCGTTGTAGTAGGCGCGGTTGTTGACCATGACGACCAGCAACGGGAGCTCGTAGTACGACGCCACCCAGAGGGCGCCGGCGTCGAACATCAGGTCCCCGTCGGGCTGCAGGTCGACGACCAGGCGTCCGGTGCCCTTGTGCGCCAACGCGACGCCGAGGGACATTCCGATCTGGGTCGCCGTGCCGAGCTGACGTCCGGGGTACCGGTAAGCCCGGTCGAAGTCCCAGAGCTTCAGGGCCCACTCTTCGGCGGTGTTCGCGGTGAGCACCCAGTCGTGGTCGCGAACGACCGACCAGACATCGGCAGCGAGCCGCGCGGGCGAGCAGGGCGAGGCGTCGCGAAGCTGCGTCGCGCGCTCGGCCCACCCCCGGCGCACGCCCGATCGCGCGGTGGCGATCGTCTCCCGCCACTCGGCATTGCGGGGCGGCGACGCTGCTGCGGTGTCGATGCGGTCCTGGCACGCCGCGATGAGCTGCGGCAGCGCCAACACGGTGTCGGCGGTGATCATGATTTCGGCCTGAGATGGTGCACCGTGATCGTCGCTCCAGGCCGAGATCCCGAGATCACCGAAGCCGACATCGATGACCGTGCAGTCGGGGGCAAGTCGCGAGCGCGTCGTGCGCGTCGTCGGGTCGACGGCACTGAGCGGCTTCTCCGAGTCCTTGAGGTCCAGGAGAAGGACGCAGTCGGCCCGATCGAGGCAGTCGGTGCCATGAGCCGCGAGCGGGTGCGCCGACGGGAAATTCAGGCGGGCGAAGGTGTCCACCACGCCCGCGCCGAGCAGGTCCGCGAGTACGACGAGCTGATCGAAGGCCGCCGGGTCGCGCCCGGCAAAGCCCGCGACGATCATCGGACGGTCGGCGGCCGTGAGCCGGTCGGCCGCCTCGGCCAGTGCAGCCGGATCGGGTGCGATGCGACTCGGCATCACGTGCCGGACGACGTCCGGAACCGCCCCCGGCAGC
>JAVHVD010000170.1:0-2762 GCA_032160745.1 Pseudonocardiales bacterium | reverse complement strand
CCGCCGCCGGCGAACTTGTGCGGGGGCGCTGTCGCAACAGCGATCACGACCGCTCGTATGCGAGCTTCGACGGCCGGCGCAACGGTGGCCAAGAACTCCTGGCCCGGCACGGCCTGTGACGGATCGTCAACTTTGTGCCGGCGGAAGTAGGCGATCTCGTAGGGGTCCTCCGGGTTCGGACCGACCGCCACTTCGCGTCGCGCGCGCTTCTTCGCCGCCATGACGCAACGCTATCGAGCTGGTGCGTCTGGTTCGGCGAGCGACGCTCGGATGATCAGGACGCACGCATCTCGCGTCGGACCGCGTCGGATCGCTCTGGCGGCAGCGCCAACAACTGTTCGACGCGCCGCCTCGCCGCGTCGCCGAGCGGCGGTGCCTTCTCCAGCTGGCGCGCGATCCAGAGCTCCTCTTCGTCAGACAGCCGGTGGCGTTCGACATCAGGCAGGTGCAGACCTGGCGCGGTGTCTCGCTTGCCGCGCATCTGCACCTCCTCGCATCGGGGCACACGCCGGTGCCCAAGCGGAGTAGACCAAGCGCCTCTGCCACGGCCCCTGCACTCGTGTGGGATCCCGTGACACCTCGTGTTGCGCAGTACCGCGCGGCGGGCTGAAGCCAGCGGGTGACACCCAATCAGAAATTGTGGCGGGTCGGGGCACCCACGACACCCCTGCTCATCGGCGAGGACCCCGTTGGATGGTCGGCGCCGGGCGGGGGTAGTCGGGCGGTCGGGCGGGCGGCGGCGTTGGTTCGTACGGGCGTGGTCGACCGGGCTTGGGCGGCTGCGGCGTTGGCTCGTACGCGCGTGGTGGGCCCGGCTTGGGCTGCTGCGCCGCCGACTCCGGGCGCTCACCGATGGCGTCGATGAGGCGGTAGGCGAGGGCGGCGGCGGGGTAGTCGATCGGCAGCGGTCGGCTGGTGGCGATGCGTCGTAGCTCGGCGCGGTCGATGCCGACTTGGTCGGCCGCGGTGAGCTGGTGGGCCAGGGTCGGCCACTGCGGGTCGGCCGTGATTCCGGGATGGATCGTCTCGGCGAGGCGAGAAGCCGCCGGTTCGAGTGTCGTTTGGAATCCGCCGGCTTCGGCGACGCGCCGATCGAGCCTGGTCTGCAGCCGGCTGCCCGCGCGATCGTTCGCGCGGGCTCCGGTTGGGCGAAGGTCGGTGTCGGGGATATCGCGGGCTGCTCGCCAAAGGGCGAGGTCACGCGTGAGGTTGGGATCGCTCAGCGTCGGTACGGCCCAGGCGGGCGCGGCCTCTTGCGTCCAGCTCGTCGCGGCCGCGCGGACGGCGGTGCCATGGCGCTGGATGAGTTCGTCGCGGCGATCGAAGTAGCGGCCCCAGAAGTCGTCCTCGGCGAGCCGGCGCGGGACGGGCGGCAACCATGGCAGCGGTCCTGTCTTGCGTTGGTTGGCCTCGAGACGACTGGCGAGGATAGCGGCGAGGTCGCCGGCGCAGTCGCGACCGACGAGCATCGCCTCGTCTCGCAGCAGCTGGTCCGCATCGATCCCGTCGAGGACGACCCGCTGGAGCTGAGCGTTGAGGGCCGGCCAGGCCGGGCAGTCGGTGATGCCCGGGACCGTGGCTACGGCGCGGGCCTTGATCTGAGCCAGCCCTTCGGGTCCGAGGACAGATTGGGCGGCCACGCTGAGCGCGTCGAGGTACTCGCCGCACGCCTTGGCCAGCATCGGGACCGGGTCGCGTTCCTCGCGGCGAGCGCTGCTTGCCGAGACAGCGAAGTCGTCGCGCTCCACCACCCGGGTCAGGATCTCGATCGCGGTCGGTGGCCGGAGCGCATCCGCGTAGACGACACCATCGTCGCCACCAACGCTAACGTCGAGGTAGAGGCTGTTGGCGTGCCTGCCGCGGGTGAGGGCGACGTAGAGGAGCTGGCGTGATTCCCTGCCGGTGAGAACGGTGTGACTGGTGTCGACGGTCTGGCCCTGGGCGGCGTGGACGGTGCAGGCGTAAGCGAGTTGGACGTGCTCGGCGACGTAGTCGGCGGGCAAGGTGACGCGCCGAGCGGACCGGGCGTGGCGGACCTCGAGCGCGCCGTCGAGACGGACCGACGTGACGCTCCAACGGTCGCCGTTGACGACCCAGTCGGTGGCCGACAGCGTGAGGCGACGGTCGTTGCGGCGGGTGATGATCACGTCTCCGTCGCTGACCGTCGTTCCGTCGGCGAGCGTGACGCGACGTTGCGCTGGAACCGCGGCAGCCATTAACCGAGCTGCTTGGGCCCGCAGATTCAGCTGCCGGACCTGCTCGTTCGTGGACGCGATGAGCAGCGAGTCGAGGCCAGCGGCCCGGTCGGCCGACCATGCGGCGAAGGCCTGATCGGCGGTGGTCGCGTCGTCGCCGATGTGGATGCGGCCGTGGTCGAGGTAGTACCCGAGTCCGGCCGGCTCGCCGCGGCGGATCGCGAGCGAGGCAGCGGCTTCGGCGCGGTTCGTGCTGCCGTCGGCGTGGGTGAAGCGACGGACCTCGGACAGTGTGACCGCCCCATGGGTGCGGTCTATGTCGCGCAGCACGCCGCCGGCACCGACGGCGGCAAGTTGTCGGTCGTCACCGACGAGCCGTACTGACGCACCGCGGGCAGCGGCGAACTCGATCAGAGCGGCCAGCTCGAGGGTGCCGGCCATACCGGCTTCGTCGACGAGCACGAGACTGCCCGGCCCGATCGCGTCGACCCAATCGGGCACGGCGTTACCGGTGGTCAGGGCGTGGACGAGCTTGGCGAGGGTGTCCGTGGCGGTCACGCGGTCGCC
>JAVHVD010000169.1:0-3059 GCA_032160745.1 Pseudonocardiales bacterium | reverse complement strand
TAACGCCCTGGTGCTGCCTCCAGCGCCGGGTGTGCCGCGCTGCCGCACGTGGTCGGCGCCGGCTGCTCGCCGCTCGAACGCTTCTGCAGCCACGCCACCCAGTGATCCCACCAGGTGCCACGGTGCTCGTCCGTCGTCGCCAGCCACTCGTCCGGGTCGGCCGGGGGCGTTCCGTTGGCGGTGCGGTATGACGACTTCAGGTTGCCCGGCGGGTTGACCATGGCCTGGATGTGGCCGCTCGAGCTCAGCACGAAGTCGGTGTCGCCGCCCGTGAGCTGCGTCGTCTGGTACGCCGCTCGCCAGGGCACGATGTGGTCGGTCGACCCCGCGACGACGTACGTGTCGACGTCGACGGCTCGCAGGTCGGCTGGCGTTCCGAGCACGGTCAGCGTCCCGTCGGCCAGGCCGTTGGAGGTGAACAGGTCGAGGAAGTCGGAGTGGAGGCCGGCGGGGAGCCTGGTCGTGTCGGCGTTCCAGTAGAGGATGTCGAACGGCGGCGGGTTCTGGCCGAGCATGTAGTTGTTGACCCAGTAGTTCCACACCAGGTCGTTGGGTCGCAGCCACGCGAACACCCGTGCCATGTCGGCGCCGTCGAGATAGCCGGTGCGCTGTGTGCGCGATCGTGCCGCCTCCACCGCGGCCTTCGATGCGAGCACGCTGATGGACGAGTCGACGGACGTGTCGAGCCCGGCGACCATGAACGTCGCCGAGGTGACGAGGTCGTTGCCGGTTGCGGCGAGGTGCCCGAGTAGGGACCCCATCGTGATGCCGCCCGCGCAGATCCCCGCGACGTCGGCGCCGTCGGCACCGGTGATCTCGCAGGCGACTTCGATCGCTTCCTTGCACGCGGCGACGTAGGTGTCGAGGTTCCAGTCGCGGTGCGCGGCGGTCGGGTTGCGCCAGCTCATCGCGAAGTACGGGAACCCGGCTCTCACCATGTGCTCGACGAGGCTGCGGTCGGGTGCGAGGTCGGTGATGTAGTACTTGTTGATCTGCGGCGGGATCGCCACCAGCGGTCGGGCCGCGACTGTCTCGGTCTGCGCTTCGTACTGGATCAGCTCGAAGACATCGGTGCGGTGCACGACATGACCGGCGGTGGTGGCGATGTTGTCGCCGACGCGGAACGGGCGGGTGTCGACCGTCGACGGCATGCCGCCGTTGTGGCGAATGTCGCCGGCGAGGTGGCGCATACCCGTGAGCAGGCTGCGGCCGCGCGTCTCGACGGCCTTGGCCAGCGCGCTCGGGTTGCCGGCCAGCGTGTTCGTCGGAGCCAGTGCCTCGACCAGCAACGTCAGCGCGAACCGGGCGCGTTCGCGGCTCTTGGCGTCGAGGTCGACCTCGTCGACCAGTCGCATGACGGCTGCCGCGTCGACCAGGTAGGCCTGCACGAGCCGGCGGTAGATCGGGTTGTGGGCCCATGCGGGGTGCGCGAAGCGTTTGTCGCCGTTGGCCGGTTGCGCGCGGCTGCGGCCGATCGTCACCTCTGCGAGATCGGCGCCCGCTCGCAGTCCGGTCGCGAGCACCAGCGCGGGATCGACTGCGAGATGTTGCGCGAGGCGGGCGAGGGCGGCGGCCACCTGTGTGCGGGTCAGTCCGACGAGGGGGTTGGCGCCGAGGACGGGTGGGTCGTCGCGATCGAGCAGGTTGGTGGTATTCACAGTCCTTCTCCTGAGTGAGGCGGCTCGACGAGCGCGCGTGGGATCTTGATGGTGCGGGCGCGCAGCCATTCCCCGAGGGCTTTGGCCTGCGCGTCGAGCCGCAAGCTGGACGTGGCGCCATCGCCCAGGAGCCCGCGGATCACGAAGTTGACGGCGCCGAGGTTGGGGAGCTCGTAGCGCTCGACAGGTAGCTCGTGCGTCTCGGGGAGCAGTCGCTGGAGCTCCTCGACGGTCAGGGTCGACTCGAGCCACGCCCACGCGCGGCGGTCGCGGACCCAAACGCCGACGTTGGCGTCACCGCCCTTGTCGCCCGAGCGGGCGTGCACGATCTCGCTCAAGGCGACTTCGACGAGTTCGTCGGTCCACGACGGTCGCGCCGTCGGCGACGCCGGCGCCGGCGCTGCGCACGCGGCGCGGGCCGCGGGTGTCGGCGCGACCACCTCGGTGGTGCCGTCGTAGTGATGCACGGTGTGGTCGAGCGCGGTCTGGTCGAGCAGCGCCGGCCAGTACACGCCGAACGCCGACCCGGGCTGCGGAGGGTCGAGGACATACAGACCGGGGAAGCTGGAGAGGGCGAGCTCGACCATCCGCGACGAGAACCTGCGTCCTGCGGCGGCTTCCGTGCCCTGCACCGCGATCCGGAGCAGCTCGGTGCCGGCGTTCTGGGTGTCGGGGTCTTCCTCGGCTCGGCCGATGCGCTGGAAGACGATGGCGTCGACGCCCTTAACGGACGCGGCGTAGCGGCGGACCGAACGCTCGACGAGCGCGGCCTTCGCATCGACGTCGGCACCGGTGAGTGCGAGGAGCATGCTGTTCTGCCAGCCGCCGATCGCGGTGATCGCGACCTTGGTCGTTGCCGGCGGCGCCGAGCCACGTACCCCGCGGATCTCGACGCGGTCATCGCCGAGGTCGGTCACCTCGGCGGTGTCCAAGTGGGCGACCACGTCGGGGTTGAGGTACGCGGGATCGCCGATCTCGTAGAGCAGCTGCGCTTTGACGGTGTCCTCGGTGACCGCGCCGCCGGTGCCCGCGTGCTTCGTGATTACCGACGAGCCGTCCGCGGCAATCTCGGCGATGGGGAACCCGGGGTCGTCCAGGTCGGCGATCCCGCGGAAGCCGGAGAAGTTGCCGCCGGTCGCCTGCGCGCCGCACTCGATGACATGGCCGGCGCACACCGCCCCGGCGAGCGCGTCGTGGTCTCGAGCTGTCCATCCCCACCACCAGGCGGCGGCGCCGACCACCACCGACGCGTCGGCGACACGGCCGGTGATGACGATGTCGGCGCCGTTGTCCAGCGCCCGGGCGATCCCGAATCCACCCAGGTAGGCGTTGGCGGTCAACGGCTGGTGCGGCCAGGACGACAACGGTTCGCCGCTCGTTACGTTCGGTAGCGAATGGCCC
>JAVHVD010000168.1:0-6888 GCA_032160745.1 Pseudonocardiales bacterium | reverse complement strand
GTCTCGATGCTCGTGGCTCTCGCGATCGGGGCACTCGGCAACCTGGCCGGTACCGCGATCAGCGGAACGGACCTGGTCTGGGACATCTCGTTCACGGACGCCACGTACATCGTCCTGGGCAACGTCCTGGGCCTGATGACGGGCTTCATGCTCGGCGTCCTGATCAGGAACTCCTCCGGCGCGATCGTCGCCTACTTCGTCTACTCGTTCGTGCTGACCTCGGCGTTCCACGTACTCGCCGACAGCCAGGAGTGGTTCCGCAAGCTGCAGCCCTGGGTCGACGTGAACTACGCGCAGGGCGCTCTCTTCAACGGTTCGCCGAGCGGCGAGGAGTGGGCCAACATCGCCGTGACGGGCGTGACCTGGCTGATCATTCCGCTCACCATCGGGCTCTTCTCGATCATGCGGTCCGAGGTGAAGTGATCGGCGGAGCCCCGTCCCTGCTGACCCGTCCGGAGAAAACTAGGTACCGCGAAGCCGGATCTGAGGGCAGGCTACCGATGTTCTCGGCTGTCGTGGCCCGCACTGTTGTCTCAGCGCCCGCCGACCGGCGGCACGCACGAGACAAAGGGGAAAAGTCATGACCAACGTCGCCGTCGAGCCCATCCAGGTCTCTACCGCCCGCCTGGCCCAGTGGCTGCGCATCGTGCTCATCGCGCTGGCCGCCGTCGCATTGGTCGCCGTCGCGTTCGCCGTCGGCCGGGCCACGACCGGTCACACCAGCGGATCGACCACCACCGTGTACCAGCCGGCCTCCGGCCCCGGGCCTGTCTGCCATCCGCACGGAGCCTGCTGACCCGACCGGAAACGCTGGGACGAGGCCGAGTCCCTGCTCGGGCAGGTGGGCACGTCCGGCCTCGGCCTCTGCACGACGTCGCGGTACCCGCTGCCGATCCCGATCCTGATCCGTCGCGGTCAGTTCGAACGGGCCGCGCGGAGAACGAGCTCGAACAGGGACGGCCCGACGAGGCGTACGCCGAGATCGAGTCCGGACCCGTGCGTTGCACGCCACGGCTTGGGCCGAGCAATCCCGCCTGGAGGCGTCCGACCCAGTGCTGTGGTCGGCGGCCGGCCGGCTGTGGGACGAGGCCCACGAGCGGTACCCGGCCGCCTAGTGCCGGTGGCGCGAGGCCGAAGCCCGCCTCGATGCGCCGGATCGAACTGGGCGCGGGAGACGGCGAGTCGCACTTCATCAGCACCAAGACCGTCAGCGTCCATGTGCGAATGTGCTGGACAGCTCGCCGTCCCGAACCGGGTCCAGGCGGGCACGATCGGGCAGGCTCACGGCCTGGGCGCCGACCGTTGACCCGCGCGGGCCGGCAAACCGACGGCCGCATGACAGGCGTCTTGTGCGGCCGACTCCCTGGGTCTACGTTGCGCGCTTAACGCTCCGTCCAACTTCTCGGGGGTGACGCGTCATGGCGTGGCGCATCAAGGCGAAGTACTACGAATCCTGCAACTGCGCCTACGGCTGCCCCTGCAACATGAACGGATTCCCGACGCACGGAAACTGCGAGGGCACCGTCATGTTCCAGGTTGTCGAAGGGGAACGCGATGGTGTCGATCTGACCGGTACGAAGGTGGCGGCCGCCGCCATGTGGCCAGGTGCCATCCACGAGGGCAACGGGAAACTGGCCGTCTTCATCGACGGCACCGAAGAGCAAGGTGCCGCCATGGTCCCGATCCTGATGGCGGAGGACCCCGGGCTGCCGTGGGAGATCCTCGCGGCAACGATGTCCGAGGTGCATGGGCCGTTCTTCGAGACCATCGAGCTCGACGACAACCGGATGGAGTCCCACATCAAGGTGGGGGACAAGCTCGACGTCAAGCTCGAGACCTTCAAGAACCCGGTCAACGGCGAGGTGCACGAGCCACACATGGTTCTCAAGGATGGCTTCATCTTCCAGGACGGACTGATCGGGACCTCGTCGGCGAACCGGGTCGACGCCGACGGTGTGGCCTTCGACCACGCCGGAAACAACTCGTATTACGCCGAGGTCGAGTGGTCCAGCGAGAACCGAATGGCTCCGGCGGTGCCCGCGAGCTGACCGATCAGACCCGGCGACGAACGGAGGACGCGGTGACGGGGATGGCCGGCGGTCAGGCCGTTGATCGACCGCGCCTGGCCTACAGCGTCCTCGAACGACGGGCGACGCTGACCACCGTCGCGGTCCTGCTCGCGCTGGCAACCGCCGCATGGGCGTGGACCGCCCGCAACTCGAGCGACATGGTCGGCATGGCACAGGGCCTCGGTTCGGTCGGCTCGGCGATGCCGTTCGACATGAGCGCAGCCGTGTTCATGTCGATGTGGACGACGATGATGGTCGCGATGATGTTTCCGACCGTCGCCCCGATCGTCCTGTTGCATCGGATGGTGCTGCGCCGATGCGGCGAAGGCCTGACATCGAGCGCAGCATTCGCCGGCGGGTACCTCCTCGTGTGGGCGGCGGTGGGGCTCATTCCGTTGGGGTTGCTGCTCGGGTTTCGCGGGGCGTCGAACGAGTCAGGGTGGGTTGGCCCGGTCAGTGGAGCCGTCCTCGTCGCGGCCGGGGCGTACCAGTTCACCCGGTGGAAGGACACGTGTCAGCGGGCCTGCCGCAGCCCCCTGACCTTCCTCGCCACGCATGATTTCGGTCAGGGGGCCCGTGGCGCCGTGCGGACCGGGATGTCGCACGGGCTGTACTGCCTCGGTTGTTGCTGGGCGCTGATGTCCGTCCTGTTCGTCGTGGGCCTGATGAACCTGGTGTGGATGGCCGGCATCGCGGTCGTCTTTCTCGCGGAGAAGAACTGGCGATACGGCTCCGCGCTGAGCAAGGTCGCGGGAGTGGCCGTGATCTGTTTCGGGATCTTGGTTTTCGTGCATCCCTCGGTGCTTCCGTCGGGCTCCGCAGCACCGTCCTCGATGTAACCGGAAGACTCATCCGGCAGCGCTGCGGAGGCGGCAAGCAGTCTCTTTGGTGATCTGGCCTACGGTCAGACTTCGCTGGCTGCCAGCCGATTCGCGCACGGCATCCTTACGCGGTCGTGGAACGTCCGGACAGTTTCTCCAGGCGGCTGGTCAGCAGCGGGAGCCGATGCGCATTGCCGGTCAGACCGACGTACCGTTCGCCGAATACCGCCAGGAGCGCGTCATCGAGGCGGCGCACGGCGCCCGCGGGGTACTGGTAGCCCATCCGCATGATCAGCGCGTCCATGTCGACTGACGCCAGCAGCCCGCCGAGCTCGTCGAGTGAGGTAATGCCGAGTTCGAGCAGCAGCCCGGAGATCCATGCATAGTGGTTGGTGCGCGACCAGCTCGCATCGGGGTATTGCGATGCGAGGAAGGTCGCCAATTCCTGCGGGCCGATCCGTGGGTCGGCGGGATCGAAATCGGGACGCAGCGCGGACAACGAGGCCTGGATCCGGTTACCGATCTCGGAGAACTCGCGGTCGGCCAGTTCCAGCAGCCCGGCGGCGAGTGTGAATCGGCGATTCAGATCCGGGGCGTGCTCGGCGGGCACCGTGCCTTTGTACCGGATGTCGTGCTCGAACTCCGCCCACGCATGCTGAAGCACCGTGCGCACCTGCACCGAGGCCGGCCGCTCGCGAACCGCGGCGGCAGAGAGCAGCAGGTGCCGGCTGGCATAGCCGAAGCGGCCATCGCGCGCGGTCTCCTCGCCTAGGTCCCGGTCGTCGATGACCGTCAGTTGGTCGGCAAACAGCTGTGCTACCGCGGCGACATCGCTCCGCAGGTACGTGATCACGCGGACACCGACGACGTCGGTGATCTGGGTCAGCGGATCGTCGTACAGCGGCTCGCCGTCGGACGACCGGACGGCCTTGGCCGCGAACGATGCCACGCTCTTGGTACGTCCGGTGATGTTCAGATAGTTGATGCCCGCGTCATCGAGCAGCGTGGTGATGATCGCAACATACCGATCGGTCACGGCGTGTAGTTCGGGCTGGAGCGCGGCGTAAGTGCGCACGGCGTGGCGGACCGGCTCGTCCTCCGTCTCTCGAGCATGCGGGGAGCGGGGGTTCATGGGGACACCCTGCCTGATTGGCGCTAGATCTGCGGCCTACGGATTTGATCTGCGCGGACGTCGCGCAAGCGGCATCGATATGTGCGCGGGTAGGTCTGGGTGTCGGACGCTCTCGACGGCCGCTGACGTGGTCGAGGCTGACGGCTTGATAACCGACATTTCCACGTGGATTGTCCGGCCGATGCGAGGTTTCAGAAATTCGTGGGCCTGGTCACAGCCGCCATTGGACGGGCGCGTCTGGGTTCGGGTCGTAGCAGCACAGGAGGCCGGTTCTCACGTGGGTGGTGAGGTGGTGGGCGACCACCGGATCGGCGCTGTGGATCGCGTCGAGCGCGGTTGCGATGGCCTTGCGGACCGTGACCCGGGCCCGCTCGGCGCCGCTGCCGGAGATTCGGGCGCGCCTGCCCAGGCCGGTGGCGGCGGTCACTTCGTGGAGGAGCGCTTCGCGCTCGGTGGTCAGCCTGTCGCCCAGCGCGGCGTCACCCGAGGCGTCGGCGCCATCGAGCTCGGTGTCGATTTCGGCGAGTCGGCGGCGGTAGGTGGCGAGGGCCTGGGCGTCGATCACACCGCCGAGGCCGGACTGCTCGACGGTCTCCGCTCCTCCAGCCAGACGCAGGGCCGGCATCTCAGTCCCGGGTTGCGACAGCAGCGTGTGCAGGTGCTCGAGGCCGCGTCGCGCCGGGATCGCCGTCTCTTGGCCGCCTCGGCCGACCAGCCACACTCCGGCGGGTCCGGGGCGCAAGGTCATCATCGGCGTCAACCGCTCGGGTTCGCCCACAGGCGGCGCTGCGGCCTCGAGGCGGTCGTGCCACCAGGTCGCGCCGATGCGGCGGTAGGTCGAGAGCGCCTTCTCCCGCAAAGCGGCTGCGCGCTCGGTTTCACCGAGCCGCTGGCAGGCTCGGGCCAGGGTGTCGTCGGTGACACCGTGGAACATCACGGCGCCGGAGTTGATGACGGCCCGCCCGGCGTAGGGCAGCAGCAGCGGGGTGATCGTCTCGACCAGCTCGTCCAGCCCGGTCGCGAGGGCGACGTCGAGAAGCAGCTGCAGAACGAGCAGATAGTTGTGGTCGCGCGGTAGGTCGGCCAGCACCCGTCCGTCGAAGGTCGATGCGAGCCGGCGCGCGTCGTCGGGCAGCCCGATGCCGAAGTAGATCCAGGCGATCTCGGCGAAGATTTCGCGGATCCCCTCCTGCTCGGCGAGCGCCTCGCCCTCACGCGCCCGAGCGACGACGGCGTCGCTGCGATCGCCGGCCTGCACGGCGCTGTAGCCGATCATCGCGCCGAGCACGAAGTGACCGTCGGGCAGCTCATTCGCGGTGTCCTCGGCGAGGGCGATGAGTTGGGCGATGGTGTCGGTCCGGCCTCGCATCAGGTCGAGCATCAGCCGGCGCGAGGCGGCGAAGAAGAGCGACCTTCGCGACTCCTCGCCGAGCCGCTCGAGTGCGCGCATCTGTCGGTTGAGCCCGGAGACGTCGAGGGTCTCCGCGGCCACCGTCAACAGCCACAGGTGCGCCTTGGTCCGCGAGTCGGCGTCGCTGAGATGCGCGGTGACGTCGGCGAGCTCGCGCGCGAGCTCGACCCGCACCTCCAGCTCGTCCGGTCCCCAATGGGTGGCCAATGCTGCGTCGAGCGCGTCAGCTACGACGCCAGCGTCACCGGTCGTTTTCGCGTCCTTCAAGGCAGCGGAGGCGAAGGGCGCGGCGCGGTTGCGTTGCCCGGCATAGGCCCAGCAGCGCGCCAAAGCCGCTCCCAACCGCGCGCGGTCGAGTTTCGTCGTGCTGGCCTCGTAGGCCTCGAAGAGTACGGCGGGGATCCGGCCCGGCTCGGTTCCGAAAACATAGGTCCCGGCGAGGTCGAGCGCCGCCTGAGTACGGGCGTCGACCTCGCCGGTGTCCATGTCGGTATGGTGACATCAGGGACGGATCAGCGTCACTGACTTGCCGTGCCGAGCGACTGCCGCCTCGTCCCAGTCACCGGTGCAGTACACACTGAGCTCGGTGATCCGTCCCTCGTCATCGAGGTCGCAGAGAAAGGCCTCGCGGCAGTACCACTGCTGACCGCCGTCCGCCCAGCGCTCCTCGATTTTGATCGCGTAGCCGTGGGATCCGGCCAGCACCTTCTCGACTCTGGTCCGGCCCGCCGGCGGGTGCAGCGTGGTCTTGCCAGCGACGGTGTGCTCCGCGCCCTGCGTCTGCACCCGCCACTGCGGGAGCGTGATGTCGGCGAACACGTCGGGCGCGAACAGGCCCTCGGTCGCGCCCGTCTCCAGGAACGCGACGAACCGGTCGACGCTCGCCTGGACCAGTGCCGGGATCTCGGCCGTGGTCCCAGCGGCGGTCGTCGCCGAGGTGGTCGCGGTCATCGCCCGTCACCGGCCGCAGTCAGGTTGGCCTCGATCACGCCCATCGTCTGCTTTAGGCCCTCGCTCGGGCTGAACTCGACCAGGCTGGTGCCGGCCGTGATGAGCGGGAGGTGGCCGGGAGGGGCGTAGTAGGCGTCGCCGGCGCCGTGAGTCTCCTCGCGGTCGGCCCAGCGGAAGGTGATCTGGCCGCTCTGGACGACACCCCAATGCTGGCATTGGCACCGGTCCTCGGGCAGGCCCTGGAAGAGCGGGGCCGGGTCGACGTCCTCGGGGTAGGACTCGAAGCCGACCGTGTAGCCGTCGAGCTCGGCGTACCGGCCCTGAATCTCGGGAAGGTCGACGGCCACCGGCGTGGTCAACCTGTTGGCACTGGGCATTGCTACCTCCTGAAGGTTGGAATGATCTCAACCAAAAGGCGTGACTTCCGAAGTCACACCCGTGACTCCGGATCGGCAGCCCGGGCCGAAGGAGTTTCTGTAGTTCCTTGCAGGGTGCGTCTAGCTG
>JAVHVD010000167.1:0-3137 GCA_032160745.1 Pseudonocardiales bacterium | reverse complement strand
GAACTTCACCGCAGGCACGGTGTACGTGACCCCGGACGGCGGGGTGCTGGAGCTCAACGCTCTCGGGACAGGCGGCGGGGTGCAGCTCTACCGGTAGCGTCCGGGGGCGCGGGCAAGTAGCCCGCGCCCGCGCCAGGCGCCGCCCTCGTCGAACGACGCTTACGCGGCCATGCCGATCTGCCCACCCGCAAAGACCCCCGGCACGCGGCGAGCAGATTGCGCGGATCGCGCGGGTTGACCGCGAGCGCGGGCTCGATGTGCGCGGCGAAAACGTCCTCGGTGACCCGCACGTTCGCCGGCACCGGTCCGCGGGCCGGTGTCCGTCGCGGCGGCGCCGCCGACACCGCGCCGGTCCCCATGCATGCCAGCACCGTCCCCGATAAACAGGCAAATGCCCGCCGCGGCATGGCTGGATCGAACACACCCATCGAAGCGTCCCTTTCGCAGTGCCTGGCACGCACCGCCGACGGCCTGTGCGTCAGGGCGCGCGCCACCCGTACCGGGCACCCGCACCCGATACTGCGGGTATTTCGGTCCTGTGTAATCCAAGGTTCGGACCCCACCACGACGACAGACGGCCACGCCGCGTCCGAAAAGCCTGAATCACCCAGACACACACAGAGTTCCAGAGACGCTCTGTCGTGAAAGTGGATCAAGGTCGTGGATGATCACGCGTCGTGGTTCGTGGTGATCCGACGAACGGCCGGTCGGCCCGGCTGGAGCCGTTGTTGCCGGCCCGCCGTTATGAACCGAGAACTGGACCGGAGCGCCGCCACGGGGTGGACTGTGCCTGTCCCCGGCCTATCAGCCCCGAGTGCGGGGATCCGCCGTCCGACGTCACATCTACCTTCATCCGGCGCCCATCGCGCGTTCAAGGAGCACCGACCACCGGGGCCGCAACTGTTTCACGCACGATCCGGGCTGCCAACTGGGCGCGGGGCAAACCTCCGCGCCTGGACAGGATCAGTTAGCGGTATGACCGCCGTCGACGTTGAGGATATGGCCGGTGATGAAGGAAGCTTCGTCCGATGCGATGAAGACGATCGCCTCGGCAAGCTCCTCCGAGAGTCCGAGACGACCCATCGGAACCCCCGCAACGAGAGCCGCCTTGTTCTCGGGCGTGCCCGTGAAGCGGGTCAACATGCCGGTGTCCGTAGGACCAGGCGCCACGGCATTCACGCGGATTCCCGATTTGGCGATCTCGAGCGCCACCGACTTGGTGATGCCTTCGACGGCGTGCTTGCTGCCGACGTAGACTGATGCGCCTGCCGCACCCTCGTGCCCGTAGGTCGAGGAGATGTTGACGATGCTGCCACTGCCATGCTCCTGCATGGCGCGCACCTCGTGCTTCATGGTCAGGAGCACGCAACGTCGCGGCATAGGTTTCCGCGGTCTGCTCGGTGATCGGGCCAACCTCGCCTTCGGTGGCGGCATTGTTCACCGCGACATCGAGACGGCCAAACCGCGTGACGGTCTCGTCGACCAGACCGCGAACGTCGTCTTCCTTGCGCACGTCGGCGTGGACGAACTCGGCCTCCGCGCCGAGAGAGCGCAGCTCCTCAGCGAGCGCGCTGCCGGCAGCGTCACGCCGCCCGGCAACGACCACCTTCGCGCCCTTCTTCGCGAAGGCGACAGCAGTGGCGCGGCCGATCCCGGTCAGCGCTCCGGTGATCAGAACGACGGGCTTCTCCATGTGTTCAGCTCCTGTTAGGTGGAAACCTGTGGGGTATGGGCGTGATCGTTAGGGCGAAGGCCGGTGGGCGCCTCACATGCGCGAGTGATGTTTTTTCCACGAGGGACAGCGTGCCTGAGGAGCAGCGGCCAACAGGGGAGATACCGTGCGTCGCGCCGGCATCAGCGTGCGGATGTCCGAGATCGCGTGCGGGATCGAGGCGGACTGTCGGCAAGCTCGCGTTCGTGCCGGGACGTCCGCCGAATCCCGGCCGGCGGTCGAGCGACCGCCACCCGGCCGGGCGGCGGTGAGATCGTGAGCTTTCGCGTGTGCTGCCGGCCGTGCCGGCGTCGAGATCAGCGGCTCGTGCCGCGAGCGATCTCCGCGATGTCCTCGCGGTTGCGCTCTGTAGCAAGCCTCGTGAGGTCAACCCGGGAGTTGATCTGGAGCTTTGCGAACACATGGCGAAGATGGGTGTTCACCGTGTGTGGTGATACGAAGAGCCTGTCTGCGATCTCGCGATTGGTGAGGCCGCCGGCCACGAGCTGAGCGACGGCCAGCTCCGACTTTGTCATCGCCACCCATCCGGTCGCCTGCTTCTCGGCTGTCGTGACCCGGCGGCGAATCCCGAGCGCTCGCAGGCGACTTCGGAGTCTCGCCGCATCCCGAGTCGCACCGGCCCGCGCAAACAGGACCAGAGCCTCGGTGAGAGCTTCGGTTCCCGACTCTGCGCTTTCGTGTCGGTGCTGCGCTAGGCCGAGATCCTCCCAGGCCGAGGCCAGCGCCAACGATCGCGGGCTTGGCTCGAAGAGATTCACGGCACGCGCGAGCTCTTCCACGTCGTCGTCGAGCAGCCCGCTGGCCTGCGCCGCAGTTGCGGCGAGAGAGGGCACGTCGGGGGAGATCTGCGCGCGGCGGCGTGCGTCGGCGACTGCGCTTTCCGCGAGCTCGCGATCGCCGGCGGCGACGGCTATCCGTACCATCTGCGCCTCGTCGGTTGTGTCCGGCCAGAGCTTCGAGAGCAGTTGCTTGCGCTCTGGCTCGCCCGTTGCACAGAGCCAGTGGTGAGCGGGTCGAGGGTCGCCGTCGGCCGCGGCCTGGAGGCTCAACAACCAGGCGGCGTGGCGGCGCACACCGGGGGCGCTTTCGTTGAGCATTGCCCTGGCGATTTCGCTCGTCTGGCGAGTTTGCGGGTCGTCTCCGGTGTGGAGCGCCAGCCGGCCGAGCGCGACGACGCCGGAGGCGTCCATCGGGGTCGTGACCGCGGATTCGTGCGGTTCGAACCGCCCGCCCAGCATGAGTGCGGCGTCGTCGAGCCGACCCATCTGCAAGAGCAGTTGGCCCCGTGTGATCTCGGCGACGTGGAGGAAGTACGCAAACCCTCGTTTCAGCGAGTCGGCGATCATGCTGTCGGCGGCGTAGAGGGCGTCGTCTGCGCGATCGAGGGCGAATAGTGTGCTTGTGC
>JAVHVD010000166.1:0-8955 GCA_032160745.1 Pseudonocardiales bacterium | reverse complement strand
TCGTGCAGATCGTCGACCTGATGACCGCCCGGCTGGACATCCAGATGCGCAACAAGGACATGGGCATCGAGCTGACCACCGCGGCCAAGGCCCTTCTCGCCAAGAAGGGCTACGACCCGGTGCTCGGCGCCCGTCCGCTCCGCCGGACGATCCAGCGCGAGATCGAGGACCCGCTGTCGGTGAAGATCCTGTTCGGCGAGCTCACGGCCGGCCAGATCGTGGTCATCGACACCGCGCCGGTCGACCCGATGAAGAAGGACGGCCCGGAGACGTTCACCTTCCGCGGCGAGGCCAAGCCCTCGGCGCTGGTGCCGGACGTCCCGCCGGCGGGGATCACCGCCGAGTAGCCCGAGTACCCCCCAAGCACCACCCAGCGAGGCCCGGACGAGACATCGTCCGAGCCTCGCTACGGGTCGTGGCTCTAGCGCCGTCTGATCAGGCCGACCCGGGCAGGGCGTAGCGGCCGTCGGGCAGCGGATCGACGAGGCCGTCGGCGACCAGGCTGTCCAGCGCCCGCTCGCGCTGCCCGGGGTCGCCCCACACGACGTCCAGGGCGCCCTTGCCCACCGGCGCCGGGGAGTTCCGCAGCACGCCGAGCAGCCGGCCGCGGACCTGCCGGTCGGTGCCGGCAAATGCCTGTGGACGCGTCGTCGGCCCGGTGTAGGGAGGTGAGCCGGCCTGCCGCCAGGCGCAGCGGTCGGCCAGCGGGCAGACGGCACACCGCGGCGTCCGGGCGACGCAGACCAGCGCACCGAGCTCCATCACCGCCACGCTGAACCGGGCGGCGACCGCGGCCGGCTCAGGCAGCAGCGCATCGACCGCGGCCAGGTCGCGGGTCGTGGACGGCGGCCCGGCCTCGCCCTGGCCGGCCACCGCACGGGCCACGACCCGCCGCACATTCGTATCGACCACAGGCACCCGCCGGCCGAACGCGAACGCCGCGACCGCTCGGGCGGTGTAGGCGCCGACGCCCGGCAGCCCGAGAAGCTCGTCGACCTCGGCCGGTACCGCGCCGCCGAACCGGTCACCGATTGCCACCGCGCACGCGTGCAGCCGCAGCGCCCGTCGGGGATAGCCCAACCGGCCCCACATCCGCACCGCATCGCCGGGCGCGGCCGCTGCCAGCGCGGCCGGGCTCGGCCAGCGCGCCAGCCAGTCGGCGTAGACCGGCAGGACGCGGGCCACCGGTGTCTGCTGCAGCATGAACTCGCTGACCAGCACCGCCCATGGACCGGCGTCGGGCGCCCGCCACGGCAGGTCACGCGCGGCGTGTTCGTACCAGGCCAGCAGCGGCTGGGCCAGAGGCGGTGCGGAAGGCATCGGCGGCATCCTCGCATGTGCTCCGGGACGCCGTTCCGCGCGTCGGAGCCGGGCCGGAATCGGCAGACGCTAGCGTGAGCTCGACATGTTTCATCCCGTGGGATCGCAGCCGCCGTCGGTCTATTGGCGACGCCGGTTGATGGTTCTCGGCTCGATCGCGCTCGTGATCGTCCTCATCGCGCTGACGGTCAAGACGATGCGCTCGGGCGGAGATGCCGCTGCCGGTGGCGGCGCGTCGACCACGCCGAACACCCGCATCGAGACGTCGACCTCGCCGGTAACGAGAAGCAGCGCGTCGACCACGACGGGAAGCGGCCCGTCCTCCTCCACCACGGCCGGCGGGTCGTCCTCGACCGCCCCGGATCCGTGCGCGGCGAAGGACCTCTCGATCGCGGCCGTCGTCGGCAAGCCGTCCTACCAGGTCGGTGACCAGCCGCTGCTCGAACTGCAGGTCACCAACGTGGGCAGCAGGCCCTGCGTGCAGGATCTCGCTGACAAGGCGGTCGAGCTGCGCGTCTACAACGGTGAGTCGCGGGTGTGGGGCAGCCACGACTGCCAGATCCAGCCCGGTACGGACAACAAGATGCTCGCCGTGCGGCGGCCGGTTCAGGTGGCTGTCACGTGGTCCGGGCTGACCTCGCAGCCCAAGTGCGCGGGCACGCGCCAGCGCGTCGGGGCCGGCACGTACACGCTCTACGCGGTGCTGTCGGGAAAGACCGGCAAGGCGAAGCAGTTCACGATCAGCTGAAGCGGTCGATGATCGACACCTCAGCCAGGCGGGAGATGCCCTCGCGGACGCCTCGCGCGCGGTTCTCGCCCACGCCGTCGACGATCTGCAGGTCCTCCACCGAGGCGGCAAGCAGCTTCTGCAGGCCGCCGAAGTGCTCGACGACCCGGTCGAGGATCGCCGCCGGGATGCGCGGTACGCGGGCCAGCAGCCGGTAGCCCCGCGGGCTCACCGCGCTCTCCTGGCCCTCCGGCGTGCTCGGCAGGCCCATCGCCCGGGCCACCTGGGTGAGGTCGAGCAGATCGACCGCCGAGAGCTCGGCCATGTCGGTCAGCACCGCCGCCGGCGTCCGCGCCCGGCGCCCGGTCGGCACGTAGTCACGCGCGATCAGCTCGCGGTCGGCGTCGACCCCGGCCATCAGCTCGTCCAGCTGCAGGGCGAGCAGCCGCCCGTCCGTACCGAGCTCGACGACCTGCCCGGTGACCTCGTCGGCGATCCGGCGCACCATCTCCAGCCGTTGCGACACCACCGCGGCGTCCCGCACGGTGACGAGGTCCTCGATCTCGAGCGCGGACAGCGAGTGCGACACCTCGTCCAGCCGGGTCTTGTACCGCTCGAGGGTGGCGATGGCCTGGTTGGCGCGGGACAGCAGCTCGGCGCTGCTCTCCAGGACGTAGCGGCCCTCGCCGATGTAGAGGCTGACGATGCGCATCGACTGCGACACCGAGATGACCGGGAAGCCGGTCTGCTGGGCCACCCGCTGCGCGGTGCGGTGCCGCGTGCCGGACTCCTCGGTCGGGATCGCCGGGTCGGGCATGAGGTGGGTTGCCGCGCGCAGGATGTGCAGGCCGTCGGTCGACAGCACCACCGCGCCGTCCATCTTGCAGAGTTCGCGCAGGCCAGTGGCGGTGAACTCGATGTTCAGCGGGAAGCCACCGGTGCACAGGCTGTCGACGACCCGATCCCAGCCCAGAACGATCAGGCCTCCGGTGTTGCCGCGCAGGATCCGCTCTAGTCCGTCTCGCAGCGCGGTACCCGGCGCGGCAGTGGCGAGAACGCCGCGCAGCGTCTCGTCACGGTCGGTCGTGGCCACAGCGGCTCCCTGGTAGTCGGGTCGGCCGCGTCAGTGTATGTAAGATCCGCGAACTTCAGCGGATCGAGCTCAGTCCGGCCCTGCGTATCGCCGCAATTGCCTGGTCCAGATTGGCCACTTCGACAAGCGTGGCCGGCAGCCGCCGGCCGTTGAGCCGGGCTCGGCTGCCGGCCGGGACGAGCAGCCGGTGGAAGCCGAGCCGGGCGGCCTCGGCGGCCCGCTCGATCAGCATCGGGACCGCTCGGACGTCCCCGGACAGCGCCACCTCACCGATCGCGATCATGTCGATGGGCACCGGCTGGCTCTGCGCCGCGCTGATCACTGCGAGGCACACGGCCAGGTCGGTGCTCGGGTCTGAGACCCGCATCCCGGCGACCGTGGCGAGGAAGACGTCCTTGTCGTAGAGGCGCAGCTTGGCCGCGCGCTCGCTGACCGCGATGAGCATGGCGCTGCGCGCCGAATCGAGCCCGGAGACGCCGCGGCGCGGGTTCGGGTTGGTGGTCGGCGCCACCAGGGCCTGGATCTCGGCGGTGAGCGCCCGATGGCCTTCCATGGTGACGGCGACGCACGTGCCCGGCACGGGGGCGTCGCGCTGCTCGCGGAAGAGCCCGCTCGGGTCGAGCACCTCTTGCATGCCGCGGTCGGTCTGCTCGAACGCGGCGACCTCGAGCGAGCCGAACCGGTTCTTGACCGTGCGCAGGACGCGGAGCGACGTGTGCTTCTCGCCGTCGAGGCTGAGCGTTGTGTCGACGATGTGCTCGAGCGCGCGCGGACCGGCGACTGTGGAGTCCTTGGTGACCTGCCCGACGAGCACCATCGGGATGCCCCGCGACTTGGCCACCCGGCTCAGCACCTGGGCGACCTCCATGGTCTGGGTGACGCCGCCGGCCCGCCCCTCGATGTCACTGGACGCGATGGCCTGGACGGAGTCGATGATCACCAGGGCGATGTCCGGGCCGTGGGCGTGGATGTGCCCGATGACGGTGCCGAGATCGGTGTCGTCGGCGATCAGCAGGTTGGGACTGCCGGCGCCGATGCGCTGCGCGCGGACCGCAATCTGCTCGACCGATTCCTCGCCCGAGACGTAGAGGACGACGCGGTCGCTGCGGCGGGCGACGGAGTCGGCGACCGCCAGCAGCAGCGTGCTCTTGCCCGACCCGGGAGGCCCGCTGCAGAGGCACATCTGGCCCGCGACCAGCCCACCGCCGAGGACCCGGTCGAACTCGCCGATACCGGTGCTCATCCGCTGCACGGGGCCGCCGGTGACCACTTCGGAGACCGGGCGGGCCGGCCGGTTCGGTGCGCTGGCCTTCGCGGTCGACTTCAGCCCGGGAGTGGCCGGCGCCGGCGCCTCTTCGACGACGGTGGCGAACTCACCGCACTGCGAGCAGCGCCCGAGCCACCGGCCGGAGGTGGCCCCACAGGCGGAACAGCGGAAGACCGGCGAGGTCTTGGCCATGCGTCAGTCCGCCGGAGGTCGGGCAAGGACGGTCACCGGGCGACGGTAACCCCGGACACCGACAAGTTGCGGCACGCCGGCGGGGCGCCGCGCTCGCCGCTCTCGTCGCAGGTCAGCCTTCGCCGCCCGAGGTCGGCGCCGGGATCACCGACGAGTACGCCGACGCCGAAAGCGCGATCGGAACCTGGACGGTGATGGTGCCCGCCTCGGCGAAGGTGAAGGTCAGCTGCACCGTGGTGCCCGGGTACAGCCGCTGCTTGAGGTGCATGAGCAGCAGCGCGCCCTTGGCGTCGGGCACGCTCCAGGAGACGCTGGTGCCGGCGGCCAGGGCGACCGAGGTGCTGGGTGTCGGTAACTGGGTCGGCGTCGAGGACGGGGTGGCCGGAGCCGACGACGATGCCGCGCCCGAACCGGATGCGCCGGTGGCCGGAGCCCCGGATCCGGTGCTGCTCGACGCGGCCGCCGGGGCGCTGCTCGAGGCGGCCGCCGGGGCGCTGCTCGAGGCCGCGGCCGACGACGTCTGCGGGTTGGCCGCCTCGGAGACGGCGGCCGCGTCGGCGGTGGTGGCGAAGGCACCCCAGGAGGTGAACGCAGGGGAGGTGATGCCGGTCAACTGGTCGGCCTTCACGCCCGAGTTGACGAGTACCAGCCGGAGCGAGGCGTCGCTGCCGACGGGGTAGTACGGCGTCCTGCCGACCGGACTTTCGATGAGCACAGTGCGCAGGGCGATGTTGCCGGCATTCGCCTCGGTGCCCGCTTCGACGGCCTTCTGATCCGCAGTCTGCGCCTGCTGACCAGCAGCACAGCCGGAGGTCAACAGCGCGACGGCGACGGCCAGGCCGATGCCGAGTCGACGCACGGTGACCGGCTCTGCATTCACGTCGACTCCTCGCGGACGGCGGACGCTGCGGCGTCCCCGACAGTGGTCATACGGCGGCTCGTGCGGTGCCGGACGACACGTCCCCGGCGACCGGTTCACAGCCTAGCGAGCGCCCTCGTCGGCCTCCCGTCCGGCCCGGATGGAGCGGCGCGGAAGGCCGGTATACGGCGGCCCGGGCTACTTGGCAAATCAACTCGCCGCCCATCGGAGCACTGTGCTGCGTGTTACCCTGGGAGAAGCGAAAGGGGCTCCACAAGATGACTTTCAAGGTCGGCGAAACTGTCGTCTACCCGCACCACGGTGCCGCGCTTATCGAGGCGATCGAGGAGCGACTGCTCAAAGGAGTGAAGAAAACCTACCTCCGGCTCAAGGTCGCTCAGGGAGATCTGACGGTTCTGGTCCCGGCCGAGAATGCCGAGGTTGTCGGCGTTCGTGACGTCGTCGGCCAAGAGGGTCTCGACAAGGTTTTCGAGGTCCTGCGGGCGCCGCACACCGAGGAGCCGACGAACTGGTCGCGGCGTTACAAGGCCAATGGCGAGAAGCTCGCCTCGGGTGACGTGAACAAGGTTGCCGAGGTCGTTCGCGACCTGTGGCGGCGTGACCGCGACCGCGGGCTCTCGGCCGGCGAGAAGCGCATGCTGGCCAAGGCGCGGCAGATCCTGATCAGCGAGCTCGCGCTCGCCGAGGGCACGAACGAGGACAAGGCCGAGGTCGTCCTCGACGAGGTGCTCGGCGAGGCCGTGGCGTAGAACTTCCGGAGATTTCCGCGGCGATGGCGGCGCACGGTCCAAGGACCGTCGCCGCCATTCTCGTTGCCGCAGGTTCCGGTCAGCGGCTGGGCGCCGAGCTGCCGAAGGCCTTCGTCCCGGTGGCCGGCGCGACGCTGCTCGAGCACGCCGCGTCCCGGTTCCGCGCCCACCCGGGCGTCGGATCGATCGTCGTCGTCGCTCCCGGGAGCTATCTGGACCAAGCGGCGGCCCTGGGCGGCGCCGTCGTCGTCGCCGGCGGCGACACCAGGCAGGCATCGGTCGCCGCGGGTCTCGCCGCCGTAGGCACCGAGGTCGAGCTTGTGCTCGTCCATGACGTCGCCCGCCCGTTCGTCCCCGATGACGTCATCGAGGCGGTCCTCGCGGCCCTGCGGGGTGGTGCTGACGCCGTGATCCCCGTGGTGGCGATTCACGACACCGTGCGCCGAGTCGGAGCCGACGGGGCACTCGCCGGCGTCGTCGATCGTTCCGCGCTTGTGGCCGTCCAGACGCCGCAGGGCTTCCGGCGTTCCGTGCTGTCCGCGGCGCACGCCCGGGCCGGGCAGTCGGCGGTCACTGACGACGCCGGGCTCGTCGAGGCGATGGGCGGCCGAGTCGTCGCGGTGCCCGGCGCCGACGAGAGCTTCAAGATCACCACTCCGCTCGACCTCGCTCGGGCCGAAGCCATCGCCCGCTTGCGCTCCGCCCCGAATTCATCCATACCCGGAGGTATCACGTGATCGTCAGCACCATGCAGGACGACTTCCAGCTCACCGTCACGGCGATGCTCGAACACGGTTCGCGGGTCTATGGAGCGAGCGAGGTCGTGACGTGGCAGGGCAACGGCGCCCGCCGCGCGACGTTCGCCCAGGTCGGCGCCAACGCGCAGCGGCTGGCCAACGCGCTGGCAAGCCTGGGGGTGCAGCGCGGTGACCGCGTCGGCACGCTGTGCTGGAACTCGCAGGAGCACCTCGAGACCTACTACGCGGTGCCGTGCATGGGGGCGGTGCTGCACACGCTGAACCTCCGCCTGCCCGCGGCGCAGCTCGCGCACATCATCAACCACGCCGAGGACAAGATCATCGTCGTGGACGCCACCTTGCTGCCGCTGCTGGCCGCGGTCGCCTCGCAACTGAAGACCGTCGAGGCCGTCGTCGTGATCGGCGAGGGCGACGCGTCGGTACTCGGTGGCGACGTCCCGGTGCACTCCTACGCGACGCTGTTGAGCCAGGCGGCCGACAGCTACGCGTGGCCGGCGCTGGACGAGTCGGCACCGGCGTCGATGTGTTACACGAGCGGCACGACCGGCGACCCGAAGGGCGTCGTCTACTCGCACCGGTCCATCTACCTGCACGCGCTCGCCACACTGTCCGTCACGGCGACCGGCGCCAGCGAGGCGGATCGTGCCCTCGTCGTCGTCCCGATGTTCCACGTCAACGCGTGGGGCATCCCGTTCGCGTCGTTCCTGTCCGGTGCGTCGCTGCTGATGCCCGGCCCGCACATGACTCCCGCGGCGCTGTGCGACATCACCGAGGCGGAGAAGGCGACGCTCGTGGCCGCCGTGCCGACATTGTGGGCCGGCATCCTGCAGGTCGGCGAGGAGCGCGAGCTCGACCTGTCCTCCGTCCGGATGGGGACGTCGGGTGGAGCGGCAATCCCGCGCTCGCTGATGGAGGCGTTCCAGTCGAAGTACGGGCTGCGCATCATCCAGGGCTGGGGCATGACCGAGACCTCGCCGGTCGGCGGCATGGCCCACCCGCCGGCCGGGGTCGAGTTCGGCACGGACGAGGAGCTGGACTGGCGGATGAAGTCCGGCCGGCTGCTCGCCGGCGTCCAGATGCGCATCGTGTCCGACGACGGCGACGTGCTGCCGTGGGACGGCGAGGCGGTCGGCGAGATCGAGGTGCGCGGCCCGTGGATCACCGCCGGCTACCACCTCGATGCGGCGCCGGAGAAGTTCGACGACGGTTGGCTGCGCACCGGCGACATCGGCACGATCGACCCGCGCGGCTACTTCCAGATCACCGACCGCTCGAAGGACGTGATCAAGTCCGGCGGCGAGTGGATCTCGTCGGTCGAGCTGGAGAACCTGCTTGCCGCCTCACCTGACGTCGTCGAAGCCGCCGTCATCGGCATCCCGGACGACAAGTGGACCGAGCGGCCGCTGGCCTGCGTGGTGAGGCGCGGCGCCGTCGAAGCGTCGTCGCTGGCGCGGTTCCTCGACGGCAAGGTCGCGAGTTGGCAGGTGCCCGAGAACTGGACGTTCATCGACGAGGTGCCCAAGACCAGCGTCGGCAAGTTCGACAAGAAGGTGCTACGGGCGAAGTACGCCGACGGCGAGCTGGACGTCGCGCACACGAAGGCGCCGGGAGGCAGGTGAGCGACCTCCGCACCGGGGTGGGCGTGGACGTCCACCCGCTCGACCCCGGACGCGACTGCTGGCTGGCCGGGCTCCTGTGGCCGGGCGAGCACGGCTGCCAGGGGCACTCCGACGGTGACGTGGCGGCGCACGCCGCCTGCGATGCCCTGCTGTCGGCGGCCGGGATGGGTGACCTCGGTGCGGTGTTCGGCACCGACGATCCGCAGTGGGCCGGCGCGTCCGGCGTCACGCTGCTGCGCGAGGTGGTGCGGCTGCTGGCCGAGTCGGGCTGGACCGTCGCCAACGTCGCCGTCCAGGTGATCGGCAACTCGCCGCGGATCGGACCGCGCCGGGCCGAGGCTCAAGCGACG
>JAVHVD010000165.1:0-6853 GCA_032160745.1 Pseudonocardiales bacterium | reverse complement strand
CTGACCCGCGCGGTCCTGGTGGAGATCGCGGACCGCCGTCTGCCGGCTCGCGAGGCCGACGTCGTCGCGATCGTGGACGAGATCACGGGGGAGTTCCTGCGGGACCGCATCAGTCGCCAGCCCGCCGCTCCGGGGTCACTGGACTTCGCGCTTGCGACATCGGCCGCGGAGGAACTGACCGTGGCGCTCGCCGAGGCGCTCACCGAGGACCCCGCGGCGAAGTCCCACCTGAAGTGCTGGGCCGGCGCCGGAGCACTCGTCGTCGACCGGCGCCACGGTGAGACGGTCTACCGCCTGCCGCCCGCAGCGCGCCGGCTGTTAGCGGGCGAACTGCACCGCCGGCACCCGGAGCGCATCGCGCCGCTGCACGCCCGACTGGCCGAGTACTACCTCGACGACCACCCGGGATGGGCGATCGGACACGCCGTCCGGGCTCAGGACTGGCCGCTGGTGGTCCGCGTCATCGATGCGGCCTGGCGCATCCTGCTCATCGAGCACCGTGAGCGACTGTACGACGCGATCACTGCCACGCCCGCGTCATTCCTGCGCACCAGCCGGCGCGCGACGGCGATGCGCGACGTCATGCTGCAGGTCTCCGCGTCCGGGATGCTCACTACGAACGTCCTTCCCGGAGCCCCCGAAGCCCTGGCGGTACTCAGCCGATCCGACGACGCACCGGCGCAACTCGACGTCGCGCTGGCGGTGCTGGTCGCCTTCCGCAACTGCGCTCCGGCCGAGGACGCCGGCAGCGTCGCGCTCCGCGTGCTCGACTTCGCCCGCGCGACCCGGGCCGCGCATCCGGCGGCGACCGCGAAGCTGTTCCCCAGCGTCCTCGCCCAGGTCGGCGCGGTGCTTTTGTTGGCCGGTGACGCCGCGCGGGCCATCGACCCGTTGCGCGAGGCGTACCAGCGCGCATCCGAGGGCTCCTTCGACTACGTCGCGCGCGACGCCGCCAGCAAGCTCGCGTTGATCCACGCCCTCGACGGCGACCTGCGCCGCGCATCGCGGTGGTTGCAACGCTACGAGGACGCGCCGGCGGCCTCGAGCTGGCTCAGTGCGTACTTCGAGCCCGCCGTCGCCACCGCCGCGCTGCTGACCGCGCTCGACCGCCTGTCGATCCGCGAGGCCGTGGGCATCATCGACCACGTCACGCCGTCAATGTTCCCCGAGCGGTTCCGCGGTCTGTACCTGTACGGTCGCGCACTGCTCGCGTTGCACGACGGAACGACCGCCGATCTGCTCGACGAACTCGACGACGCCAGTTCGGAGCAACGTGATCTCGCAATGGCGGGGCGGAACGAGGCGGCGTTGCTCGCTGCGGCGAAGGCGGATCTGCTTCTTGCGCTCGGGCGGGGCAACCAGGCGCGAGCCGTCCTGTTCGGCGAGCACCGCGATCACCCCGCCCTGCGGGTCAGCCACGCCCGGCTCGCGCTCCTCACCGGCGATCACGCGACTGCGCTGCGCTTCGCGAACGATCCGCAGTGGGAACGCCGCGCCGGCGTGCGCAGCCGCCAGGAGCTGACTCTCATCCACGCCGTCGCCGCGTACCGTTCCGGCCATCACACCATCGCCACGCAGGCACTGAATCGAGTCGCCGAGGCGGCACGGGCCACGGGAGCGCTGCGGCCCCTCGTGACGGTCCCCCGGCACGAGCTGCTCCAGATGGTCGACGACGTACCGGCCGCCGCCGAGTTGCTCGCCGCCGAGCCGGTGGCTCAGCACCCCGATGTCTTCCCCGAAAGCGTGGCCGTCGTGACCCTGACCCAGCGCGAGCAGCTCGTCCTGGAGAAGCTGGCTACTGGGCTGACCCTGCAGCAGACCGCCGACACCCTGGTGGTCTCGTACAACACGATCCGCACTCAGCAGGCGAGCATCTACCGCAAGCTCGGCGTCGACGTCCGCGTAGATGCCGTGGCGCGGGCGCGGCAATGGGGCTTGATGTAGGCCCGAACCCTGCGCCAGACGACGCAAGCCTCTATTCCCGACTCCCGCGGTGGTGATCGTCGCAGCCACAGCAGTGGCGAAGGAAGCACCCGATGAGTACTCAGGAGGTATGGCACCGAAAACGTGGTTCATCACCGGAGCGTCCCGTGGCTTCGGCCGGGAGTGGGCGATAGCCGCCCTCGAGCGCGGCGACTCCGTCGCGGCAACTGCACGCGACACCGGCACGCTCGACGATCTGGTCGACAAGTACGGCGCGCGGCTGCTGCCGGTCGAGCTCGACGTGACCGACCGCGAAGCGGACTTCGCCGCTGTGAAGCGGGCGCATGACCACTTCGGCCGGCTCGATGTCGTGGTCAACAACGCGGGCTACGGGCACTTCGGCATGATCGAGGAGCTCAGCGAGTCCGACGCGCGCGACCAGATCGAGACCAACCTCTTCGGGGCGCTCTGGGTGACGCAGGCCGCTCTCCCGTTCCTGCGCGCGCAAGGCAGCGGCCACATCATCCAGGTGTCCTCTATCGGCGGCATCTCCGCATTTCCCATGGTGGGCATTTACCACGCGTCCAAGTGGGCTCTGGAGGGGTTCAGCCAAGCGCTGTCGCAGGAGATCGCCGACTTCGGCATCAAGGTCACGTTGGTCGAGCCCGGTGGCTTCTCCACCGACTGGTCAGGTCCGTCGGCAAAGCATTCGGCTCAGTTGGCCGATTACGACGAGTTTCGCGAGAAGGCGCAGCAGTTGCGGGCACAGCGCACCGCGGCACCCGGCGATCCTACGGCGAGCGCGGCGGCCATCCTGCGGATCGTGGACGCCGAGGAGCCGCCGCTACGGGTGTTCTTCGGCGCCGCACCGCTCTCGATCGCCGAGAAGGACTACGCCTCCCGCCTCGAGACCTGGCGTACGTGGCAGGACGTCGCCGAACTCGCGCAGGGCGACTGACCTTCGCGCCACCGCCCGCCCGGATGGGTACATCGCGGTCAGCCGGTGCCTGTCGGCGTTCGGGCCCGCGTGACCTCCTCTGCTTCCACCCGGGCGAGATGGGCGCTGCCTTCGATATCGAGGTTGGGTGTGATCCGGTCCAGCCAGTTCGGCATCCACCACGCGTGCTCGCCGAGCATCGACATGACTGCGGGAACGAAGATCATGCGGATGACGCTCGCGTCGATGAGGACGGCCGCGGCCATGCCGACGGCCAGCATCTTGACCGTCGGGTCGGGATCGAGAACGAAGCTCGTGAACACGACGACCATGATCGCGGCCGCGGTGGTGATGACTCGAGCTGTGCTTCCGATGCCGATCGCCACGCTGCGGTGGGCGTCGCCGGTTTTCACCCACGCCTCGTGCACCCGCGAGAGCAGGAAGACTTCGTAGTCCATGGACAGCCCGAACACAATCGCGAACATCAGCATCGGCACGAAGGCCGGAATCGGCAACTTCTCGTGGATTCCTACGAGTGAGGAGCCCCAGCCCCACTGGAAGATCGCCACCACCACCCCGTAGGCCGCGCCCACCGACAACAGGTTCAATACCGCTGCCTTGGTCGCAATGACGACCGAGCGGAAGGCGACGGTCAGCAGGACGAACGCGAGCGCAACGACCACCAGGATGAGCCACGGCATACGCTGGGAGATTTTCGCCGTGAAATCCACATAGGACGCGGTGGCACCGACGACGTACGTCTTGGCCGCGACGGTGGGCAACACCGAGTCGCGCAGCTGGTTGACCAGATGCGTCGTTGCCGCGTCCTGCGGCGAGGTGGCCGGAACTACCGTCATCACGGCGGTTGTCCCGCCAGAATTCAACGACGGCGTCCCGACGCCGGCAACATCGGGAGTTTTGCTCAGTGTTGTCTGTGCCGTCGTCAGGAGGGTCTGGTTGTCCTGCGTCGAGTTGCCTTTGGGCAACGAGACCACGACGGTGAGCGGGCCGTTGCTGCCGGGGCCGAACCCGTCGGCCACCAGGTCGTAGGCCCGGCGGATGCTCTCGGAGGTCGGGTTGGTGCTGGCGTCGAGCTGCCCGAGGCGCAGCGAGAACAACGGGATCGCGAGCACGACCAGAACGCACGCGGCCAGCACCGCCCACGGCGTCGGGCGGTCACTGACCTTGCGTCCCCAGCGCGCGAATGCGCTGCGTTCGTGGGCCTCGTCGCTCGCGGCTGCCAGGACGGCGAGCGAGGAGGCGGCGGCGGCCGCGTCCGTGCTGGCCCTCGTCGCGCGCTTGGCGGCTCGCAGATCCTTGATGGCGCGAACGTTGGTTCCGGCGACGCCCATGAACGCAGGCATGAGCGTGAGTGCCGCGAGCATGGTGACGGCCACGACGACTGCTGAGGCCAGCCCCATGGCGCCGACGAACGGCACGTCGGACACGTAGAGCCCGAGGATGGCGACCACGACAGTTCCTCCGGCGACCACGATGGCCGCGCCCGAGGTCGCGGTCGAGCGGCCGGCCGAGGTGACGACGTCCATGCCGTGATCGAGTTGTTCCCGATGCCGCGCAGCCAGGAACAGGCCGTAGTCGACGGCCACGCCAAGTCCGAGCAACGTGGCGACGGTCGGCGCGGCGGTGGGGAACGTCAGCGCCGCGGCGAGCAGCCCGACGACGGAAAGTCCGGCGAGCACGCTGAACACCGCCGAGATCAGCGGCAGGGCTGCGGCGACCACCGAACCGAACATCAGCAGCAGAAACAGCAGCGCGCACGACAAGCCGATGATCTCGGAGTTCTTGTCGTCGGTCTTCTGGCCGATCTGCCCGGCACCGGCGCCGTACTCGACCTGAAGACCGGCGGTGCGGGCCGGTGCGACGGCCGTGTCGAGTTGCTTCAGGTAGGCCCGGTCCAATGACGCGGGTACGACATTCCACGACGCCGTGCCGTACGCGGTCGTCCCGTTCTTGGCCACCTGCGGCGAATTTGGTACGGCGAACGGGCTAACCGCGCTGATCACGTGCGGCAGCTTGGCAACGTTGCTCATCGCGCTGTTGACCGGGCCGGTCTGGGCGCTGACTGTTCCGGTCTTGGCGTGGAACACGATTTGACCTGCGTAGCCGCCCTGCGCCGGAAAGTCCTTCTTGAGCAGCGACAGTCCGGCTGAGGACTGGCTGCCGGGAACCGTGTAGTCGTTGACGAACTTCCCGCCGAAGGCGTTGCGCGTCGTCAGCAAAACGCCAAGGACAACGAGCCAGGCGATGATCACCGCCCAATGCCGTCGGGCGCACCAGCGTCCTACCGATTCGAGGAAGGCGTTCATCTCGGCGGTTCCTCTCAGCAGTCGGCGGCTCGACGCGAGCGGACATTCGGCTGTCTTCTTGGCCCTCCTGCTGCGACCGTTCACGCGCGAGTCACCGGCGGACTTACGACGTCGCTATCCGGTCAAGCCAGAGGGTCGCTATCCGGTCAAGCCAGAGGCTAGTCCGCCGTAAGGCCGGGCCGACGAGGTTGGCACGGGCTGGTCGCATTCGGTCCGGCCGCATTGAGCGCGATTGCGCAGAGGCACTCAGCACGCTGCGGACGGATCAGTGAGTGGTTCAGCGAAACTGGTTCCTTCTGGGGCCTTGATGGCCTGGTGGTCAGGGCGGCCAATGGGGTGTCCCGCGTTCTCCGATGAATATCGGGCACTGTTGGTTGTAACTCGCTGTGCAGGCTGTCCTGGTTCGGCAGCGGCCCATGGCCGCGGTCCTATCCGCGGTGACTACAGCCCGCGCCCAGCCTGGAGGTCGGGGCGCGTTCGAGACACGGTCAGGAGACGATTATGACTTCGAGGGTTCGCGGGCCGTGACGCCCTCGACCCGTTCCAGTTCGATGTCGCTGGTCGCGCTCGGGCCGCTGATCCAGGTAAGCGGGCGCTCTGGATTCAGGCGCGGTAGGGCGTCCGGGACAGCATTCACGATCTGCTCGGCTTTGACCACGACCAGGTGGTAGTCGGGGATCAAGCTGAGGGCCCGGCGGCCCTGCCCGGTGCCGGCATCCAGCACGATCGTGCCGGTGCTGGCGATGGCGACGGCGCATGTGGTTATGACGCCGTCGAGCCCGCCGAGCTGCACGTCTGGACGATATGCAGCTGCGCCAACTTTGTTGAGACGGAAACTCGACCTCAACACCGAGACGGCGCAGCAGTCGCACGGTGGCTTGGCCAACTTCCGGCCGGAGGCCGTCGACGAGACAGGTGGCGAAAAGCGCGACCCGCATCTGCCCTCCCGGGTGATCCGATCGTGGATGTGCGACTCAGCCTAGCCGGTAATCATCGAATGTCTTGAGCGGTTACGGCTCGCGTCGAACGGTCGATGGCGTGGGAGTGGCCGTTCCGACTGCCTTGTCGAGCTGGTGTTCGATCGACGACGAGCGTCCCTGTTTCCCCGACTATTGAGGTCCCTGCGCGAACGGGCGGACGCCTAATCTTGTGTAAGTGGAGCTGCCCTGTAATCTCGTCGTAGGTTCAAAACATCGGATGGATACGGCCAAAAAGGCGGCGATCATCCAGCCCACGACCAAGGAGCCGACCCGTCATGCGTCTTGCACGTATCGGAGCGCCCGGCCAGGAACGGCCCGCCGTCTGGGACGGTACCGTCTGGCGCGACCTGTCCGGCATCGTCGCGGAGGTCGACGGCGACCTGCTGAGCGCCGGCCTGCACGACATCCACGCCGCGCTGGTCGGCGGTGACCTGCCGACGCTGAACCCGGTCAGGTTCGGCGCCCCGCTCGGCCGGATCGGCAAAATTATTTGCATCGGCCTGAACTACCGCGATCACGCCGAAGAGACCGGCGCGACACCACCGACTGAGCCGGTGGTGTTCATGAAGGCGCCAGATACCGTGATCGGTCCTGACGACGACGTATACATTCCGCGCGGATCTGCCAAGACGGACTGGGAGGTCGAGCTCGGCGCTGTGATTGGGCAGACGGCCCGGTATCTCGCC
>JAVHVD010000164.1:0-2945 GCA_032160745.1 Pseudonocardiales bacterium | reverse complement strand
GTGGACCCGCGGATCCAACGGGAATGACGACGCGAACCTGCCGAAGGGCGCCGGTGCGCTGCCGACCGACGCGGGCCTGTTCGGACTGACCCCCCCTGCGTCGGCCCCCGCGACGACCGGCTCTGGTGCTGCCTCGTCGCCCGGCGGCCCGGTCAAGTCGCTGAACCTGCCCGACCTGCCGCAGTCGTCGAACATCAACGGGGCCGCGGCGCCGCGCCATTCGGTTGTGATCACCATCACGTCCGACCGCGCGATCCTGCGCGCCGGATACGCCGTGAAGGGGGCCAAGCCCGATCGCCATTCCGCCACGAACGTCCAGTCGCCGCTGCGCGTGGTGACGGTCGGGCGCGGATACGGGGCGATGGCCGTGGTTGGTGCGCAGTCGTCCCCGGGCGCCAAGTCGCTGACCTGCACGATCGCCGTGGACGGGCTGGTCCGCTCCACCCGCACGGTGCACGGTGGCTGGACTGTCGCGATCTGTCTGGGCTGACCTCGGCGGCGGACCGCGAATGGACGCGCGGCCAGCCGGTATCGTGAGGGTTCCGCCAAGTCGTTCGAAGGGTCAGCCGCGTGAGCCTCGTCGTGCAGAAGTACGGCGGCTCCTCCGTCGCCGATGCCGAGCGGATCAAGCGAGTCGCCGAGCGGATCGTCGCCACCAAGAAGGACGGCCACGATGTTGTGGTGGTCGTCTCCGCGATGGGCGACACCACCGATGAGCTGATCGATCTCGCCGAGCAGATCGTGCCGGTCCCCGAGGGGCGCGAGTTCGACATGCTGCTCACCGCCGGTGAGCGGATTTCCATGGCGCTGCTCGCGATGGCCATCAACTCCCTGGGCTACAAGGCCGAGTCGTTCACCGGCTCGCAGGCCGGCGTGCTCACGACGTCAGTGCACGGCAAGGCCCGGATCGTCGACATCACGCCCGGCCGGATCGAGAACTCCGTGGCAGAGGGCAACATCGCGATCGTCGCGGGCTTCCAGGGCTTCTCGAAGGAAACCATGAACATCACCACCCTCGGCCGGGGTGGGTCGGACACCACGGCCGTCGCGCTCGCCGCCGCGTTGAACGCGTCGGTCTGCGAGATCTACACCGATGTCGACGGCGTTTTCACCGCCGACCCGCGCATCGTGCCGAACGCGCGGCGGCTGGCGACGGTGACGTACGAGGAGATGCTCGAGCTCGCGGCGTGCGGGGCCAAGATCCTGCACCTGCGCAGCGTCGAGTACGGCCGCCGCTACAGCGTGCCGATCCACGTGCGCTCGTCCTTCTCAGGCAAGCCCGGCACCACCGTCCAAGGATCGATCGAGGAGCTACCCGTGGAGCAGGCGATCATCAGCGGCGTCGCGCACGACCGCAGCGAGGTCAAGGTGACCGTCGTCAACGTGCCGGACAAGCCGGGTGAGGCGGCGGCGATCTTCACCGAGCTGGCCGGCGCCGAGATCAACATCGACATGATCGTGCAGAACATCTCGACGGGCGGGACCGGTCGCACCGACGTCTCGTTCACGCTGCCGGCGACCGACGGGCCGACGGCACTCGCCGCGCTCAAGCGGATCCAGGAGCGGGTCGGCTTCAGCGACCTGCTCTACGACGACCACGTCGGCAAGCTCTCGCTGATCGGTGCGGGCATGCGCTCGCACCCCGGCGTATCTGCCCGCTTCTTCTCCGCGCTCGCCGAGGCGGGCATCAACGTCGAGATGATCTCTACCTCGGAGATCCGTATCTCGGTGGTGTGCCGGGACACCGAGCTCGACACCGCCGTCCGGGCCGTGCACGACGCGTTCGAGCTCGGCGGTGACGAGGAACAAGCAGTCGTCTACGGAGGCACCGGCCGATGACCGGCATGAGGATCGGAATTGTCGGGGCGACCGGGCAGGTCGGCACCGTCATGCGCCGGTTGCTCGCCGAGCGGGCGTTCCCGGTGGACGAGATCCGCTTCCTCGCCTCGGCCCGTTCAGCCGGCGGCACGCTGTCGTGGGAGGGGGTGGACGTCCGGATCGAGGACGCCGCCACTGCGGATCCGTCCGGGCTCGACATCGCGCTGTTCTCCGCCGGCGGGGGTACGTCGAAGGAGCTGGCCCCGAAGTTCGCCGCCGCGGGCGCCGTCGTGATCGACAACTCCTCGGCCTGGCGGATGGACCCCGAGGTCCCGCTGGTGGTGGCCGAGGTGAACGGTGCCCAGGTGCGCAACGCCCCGAAGGGCATCATCGCCAATCCGAACTGCACCACGATGGCCGCGATGCCGGTCCTCAAGCCGCTGCACGACGAGGCGGGGCTGGTCCGGTTGATCGTCTCGACCTACCAGGCCGTATCGGGCGCCGGACTCGCCGGCGTGGACGAGCTGGATACGCAAGTGCGCAAGGTGGCCGACACCGCAGCCGGCCTGACCCACGACGGCTCGTCAGTGGCCTTCCCGGAGCCGATCAAATTCGCCCGGCCCATTGCCTTCAACGTGCTGCCGCTGGCCGGCTCGATCGTCGACGACGGTGAGTTCGAGACCGACGAGGAGAAGAAGCTGCGCAACGAATCGCGCAAGATCCTCGCGCTGCCCGAGCTGCTCGTGTCGGGCACCTGCGTTCGGGTCCCGGTCTTCACCGGCCATTCGCTGTCGATCAACGCCGAGTTCGAGCGGCCGCTGTCGGTCGCGCGGGCGCTCGAACTGCTCGCCGGCGCGCCGGGTGTCGAACTCAGCGAGGTGCCCACGCCGTTGCAGGCCGCCGGTCAGGACCCGTCCTACGTCGGGCGCGTCCGGCAGGACCCAGGCGTCCCCGGTGGGCGGGGGCTCGCGCTGTTCGTCAGCAACGACAACCTGCGCAAGGGTGCGGCGTTGAACGCGGTGCAGATCGCCGAACTGCTCGTCCGGTAGGCCTCAGCGCCGGCGGGCGTAGAGCACCAGCGTCATCTGTAGTGCCTTCGGCAGGCGCGGTTCGATGGCCATCACCAC
>JAVHVD010000163.1:0-4352 GCA_032160745.1 Pseudonocardiales bacterium | reverse complement strand
GATTTCCTCGAGCACTTCGCCGAGCTGAAGAAGGAGCGCGCGGAGGGGGCTCGGCGCAACGGCTCGTCCCGCGCCCTGCCGACGGAGCCCTCCGTCGAGTGGTCAGTTGCACGCTGAGTGGTCACCTGTAGCTGACCACTCAACGCACAGGTGACCACTCAACGCGAGGGGGACGGGGTCACGTACTCCTGGAGCAGCGGGACGAGGCGGGTCCGGCGGGGAATCGCGCCGACCATGCGGACGGCCCGCCCTACCGCCGGCCCGGCCGCGTGCACGATCGACAGGTGCCGCTGCGCCCTGGTCAGCGCGGTGTAGACGAGCGGTCGGGACATCAGCCGGCCGGCCTCGGGCGGCAGGACGACCACGACGGCCGGGAACTCCGAGCCCTGCGCCCGGTGGACGGTGATCGCCCAGCCGTGCAGCAGATCGGCCAGCGCCTTGCCCTTCACCTCGGCCGGTCCGGACGCGAACTCGGCCGTCACCGCACCCTCGGGCCCGACGTCGGACACGACACCCACTTCGCCGTTGGCGTAGCCGAACGGCTCGGCCTCCAGGTGGTTCGCCGTCGCCACGATCCGGTCCCCGGGGTCGAAGCGACGCTTGCCCGAACCGGGGTTGATCTTCGCCTTCAGCGCCTTGTTCAGCGCCTGGGTGCCGGCCGGACCGCGGTGCACAGGCGTCACCACCTGGACCAGGTCGGCGGGGATGCCCAGGGCGCGTGGGATCGAGTCGGTCACCAGCTGCACGACGCGGTGCGCGGCGTCGCCCGAGCCGCGCGCCGGCACGATCACCACCTCGTGCGTCGGGTCGTCGACCGGGGCCAGCTCGCCCTGACGGACGGCGGTCGCCAACCGGGCGATCGTGCCGCCCTCCGCCTGCCGGTACAGCGTCGTCAACTCGGTGACCGGAACGGTTCCCGAGTCGATCAGGTCGCCCAGCACCCGGCCCGGCCCGATCGACGGCAGCTGCGCGGCGTCGCCGACGAAGAGGAGATGGGTGCCGTCGGCGCACGCGGTCAGCAGTGCGTCGGCGAGCTCGACGTCGAGCATCGAGGCCTCGTCGACCACCACGACGTCCTGGTCGAGTGGCCACTCCTCGTTGCGGGCGAACCCGCCGTCGAAGGTCACTCCCTCGCCTGACTGCCGGGCCTGGGCGCCGAGCAGCCGGTGCAGCGTCGACGCGGGGGAGTCGCACAGCTCCTCGAGCCGCTTGGCCGCCCGCCCGGTGGGCGCGGCGAGCGCCACCGACTTGCCGGCCGCCTCGGCGAGGGTCACCAGGGTGGCTACCGTGCGGCTCTTGCCGGTGCCCGGACCGCCGGTCAGGACGGTCACTCCGCCCTGCAACGCGGCGGCCACGGCGGCCTGCTGCGTCTCGTCCAGCGAGGCGGTCCTGCGCTTCGGGACCGTGATCGGTTCGGCGGTGGCGACCAGCCGAGCGATGCCTTGGGCGATGCCGTCCTCCGCCTCGGCGTAGCGCGCGAGCCCGACCAGCCCGTCGTCGGCCTCGACGACGGCGGCCGACTCGACCGCTGCGTCGATCGCGACCTCCGCGTCGCCGACGCCGAACTCGGCGAGCGAATGCGCGACGTCAGTGCGCGGCGACACCGTGTGCCCGTCGCGGGCGTGCCCGGCGAGCACCCAACCCACAAGCGCCCGCGCCCGCCTCGGATCGTCCCGCGTCACCCCCGGCAGCGCGGCGCGCGCCACCCGGTCGGCGTCGGCCGGGGTCACCCCGTTCACCGCGAGCAGCCGCCAGGGATCGTCGCGCAGCAGCCGCGGGGCCGGCGGCCCGAGCAGGTCGACCACCCGGCCGGCGATCCGCGCCTCGAGACCGGCCGGGACGATCAGCGATGCGACCTCGTAGGCCGGCGTTGCCGCGATCCACGCCGACAGCAGTCGGCCCGCCCGCATCGGCCCGACCTTGGGCAGCCCGGCCAGCGCCTCGGTCGTGACGTCCTCGGGGCGGCGGATGCCGGCGTCCTCGAGCACGGCCGCGAGGCGCTTGCCGAGGCCGGGCCAGAGCCCGGCTTCGCAGAACGCCGTGAAGATCGGGTCGGACGACGTCAGCGCACGTCCTCGGGATAGCCGATCGCCGGCGCCGAGACGTCGTCGAGCGCGTCGATGATCTCGCGCGGCAACTCGAGTGCCTCGCTGGCGAGCGCGCCGGTGAGCTGGCCGAGCGTCCGGGCCCCCAGGATCGGTGCCACCACACCCGGACGGTCACGCAACCACGCGAGGGCGACCGCCACGGGCGAGGTCGCAAGGCCTTCGGCCGCGGTCGCGACGGCCTCGACGATGCCCGCCGCCGAGTCGGTGGCGACGAGATCCGGACGGTGACCGGCAACGGCCCGCGAGTCGGACGGGATGCCGCCGCGGTACTTGCCGGTGAGGACACCGCCGCCCAGCGGGGACCACGGGAAGACGCCGACACCGAGCGCCGCGCACGCCGGCACGACTTCCCGCTCGATCCCGCGGTCGACGAGGGAGTAGCGCACCTGGTTGGCGACGAGCGGTGCCCGGCCCGGGACCGCCTGTTGCCAGGCCGCCGCGCGGCCGATCCGCCAGCCGCTGTAGTTGGAGACGCCCGCGTAGCGCACCTTCCCCGAGGACACGGCGTGGTCGAGGGCGGCCAGCGTCTCCTCGAACGGGACGGTGTCGTCGACGGTGTGGACGTACCAGAGGTCCAGGTAGTCGGTGCCGATCTTGCGCAGCGACTCGTCCAGCCGGCGCAGCAGCTCGCCGCGCGAGGCGTCGATGATCCGGTTCTCCGGGGTGCGGGTGATGCCGGCCTTGCTGGCGATCACCAGATCGACGCGCGGGACGACGTCGGCGACGAGGTGACCGAGGATCGATTCCGACTCGCCGTACCCGTAGGACGTTGCGGTGTCGACCAGCGTGCCGCCGGCATCATGGAAGGCCACGAGCTGCGCCGCCGCCTCGTCCGCATCGGTCTCGACGCCCCACGTCATCGTCCCGAGGCCGAGGTGCGAGACCTTCAAGCCGCTCCGCCCCGCCGTCCGCTGCTTCACAGGACGCAAGCTACCGGCTCGGCGCCCGGGCCCGTCGGACGGTGCTCGCTATGGTGACGCGGTGAGCGGAGCGAACAACTTGCGCAGGCTCTGCCGATCAACCGAGCAAAGCGAGGTTTGATCGTGCGTTTGGGACTCAATGTCGGCTACTGGGGGATGCGCGGTAACGGCGCGGACGACCTGGCCGTCGTCCTCGAGGCCGAGCGACTCGGTTTCTCCGTCGTGTGGGCCGCGGAGGCCTACGGTTCGGACGCCGTCACGGTCCTGTCCTGGCTGGCTGCGAAGACCTCCACGATCGATCTCGGCAGCGCGGTCCTGCAGATCCCGGCCCGGACCCCGACGATGACCGCGATGACCGCGGCGACCCTCGACACCCTGTCGGAGGGGCGGTTCCGGCTCGGTCTCGGCGTCTCCGGACCTCAGGTGTCCGAAGGCTGGCACGGCGTCCGCTTCGCCAAACCGCTGGCCCGGACCCGCGAATACATCGACATCGTCAAGCTGGCCTTGTCCCGCGAGCGCGTGCGCTACACCGGCGAGACCTATCAGCTGCCGCTGCCCGACGGGCCGGGCAAGGCGCTGCATCTGATGCTGCATCCCGTGCGCGAGCACATCCCGATCTACCTCGCCGCGATCGGTCCGAAGAACCTCGAGCTGGCCGGCGAGATCGCGGACGGGTGGCAGCCGGTGTTCTTCTCGCCCGAGCACGCCGGTCCACAGCTCGATCTGATCCGGTCCGGCCGGGCGACGGTGGGCAAGGACCTCACCGGCTTCGACATCTCCGCGACCGTCCCGCTCGTGGTCGGTGACGATCTGCAGCAGTGCGCCGAGCCGGTCCGCCCGTACTCGGCGCTGTACATCGGCGGGATGGGCAGCCGCGAGCAGAACTTCTACAACGCGCTGGCAGTGCGCATGGGATACGAGGAGGCGGCGGCAAGGGTGCAGGACCTGTACCTGGCACGGGAGTACGAGCAGGCTGCCGCAGCGGTGCCGTTCGAGTTCGTCGACGGAACCGCGCTGCTCGGCCCGATGGAGCGGATCGCCGACCGCATGCAGGCCTACGCCGAGGCCGGCGTGACCACCGTCAGCCTGGTGCCGTACGGCGACTCGCACGACGAGCGCATCGCCGGCCTGCGCACCGCGGCCGAGGCCCTCGACAAGGCAGGCGTCGCCTCGTGAGCCTGTTGCAGGCGATTATCCTGGGCATCGTCCAGGGGCTCACGGAGTTCCTGCCGATCTCCTCGACCGCCCACCTCCGCATCGTCCCGGCCGTGTTCGGCTGGCACTTCGACTACAGCGGGCACCCGCGCACCAACGACCCGGGGGC
>JAVHVD010000162.1:0-5719 GCA_032160745.1 Pseudonocardiales bacterium | reverse complement strand
GGTCGAGGCCGCCATCGGTCGACGGCCGGTACGCCACCTGGCGGTGATCGTCTCGGTGAACCCCGGCGGCGTCGGCGCCGTCTTTGCGCGCCGGTACCCCGGCGCGCAGGTACACGTCCTGCACCATACCCGCGGCCGGGCGGCCCCACGGTCCACTCGGTGGCGGGTCACGATCCATCGCACCCCGACCGTGAACGCGATGCACAAGGCGCTCAGCGCGATGCCACCGGTGCAGGTCCTGGTCGAAGCCACGGTCAACGAACGAGTGAAGCCGGCGACCCTGCGCAATCTGCTCTTCCATGTCGAGGACGGTGGGCTCTACATCATCGACGGGCTGCGCGATCCCGGTCCGGACGGCGGCTCCGAACCTGACGTCTGGGCAACGCTGCGCCGCATGCTCGAGGTGAAGGCCGATCCGGCACGGACCGACCTACGCCCGGACGAGCGGTTCCGGTCCGACGCCATTGACGATGTCAGCTACGACCGGCATGTGATCACCGTGCGCAAAGCCGGCGTTCACGCGTTGAAGGTGCACGACCCCGACGCCGACGCCGTACTGTCCGGGCGGCTCGGTCCGCGCTGGGGCCGAGTCATCGACACGAGGGAGCCGGTCAGCGGGGCCGTCCGGGGACGGGCGCAGGCCAACAAGCTCCAAGAGACGTTCCGGACCGCGATGCCGGTGCCGCGCATGTACCTGCGGGAGTACCGCGACGTCGTCTGCGCGCCGCGGCAGCTCGCCGTGCAGGGCGACGTGCTGCTCCCCGTGTCGTTCCACCACGGGTTACGGGAGAGGCTCCAGACCCGGTCGCCGTTGGTGTCGCCGACCGACACGCACTTCACCGTCCTGGACCCCTCGCTCACGCGCGCGGAACCGCTGCCGGGCGTGTACTACCACCTCGACTCCGAGTTCCCGGGCCACTTCGGCCACTTCATGACCGAGGACATCGCCAAGCTGTGGGGGTTGAAGCAGGCCCGCGCCGCTCATCCCGACATGAAGATCCTCCTCAGCACCCTGCAGCCGGGCGGGGAACCGTCCACCGTTCAGCGGACGCTGCTGGCGGCGTGGGGTGTAGCGCCGACGGACATCGTGTGCATCGACCGGCCGGTGCGGGTGGACACGCTGATCGGCTGCACCCAGATGTTCTACAACGGCATCTACGTCCACCCGGAGATGCACGAGATCTGGGGTCGGCTGCGCGAAGGACTGCGCACCCCGGCGGCTGATCGCCGTCCATCCCCGCGCCGAATCTTCGTGACCCGGCCACCGGACGCGTTGCGCCCGTGCCGCAACGGACCCGAGGTGGAAGCGCTGTTCGCCGAGCACGACTTCGAGATCGTCCGCCCCGAATCACTCACCATTCGTGAGCAGGTGGACCTCTTCGCCGACGCAGAGGTGGTCGCCGGATTCGGCGGATCGGGCATGTTCAACGCCGTGTACTGCACTCGGCCGGGGCGCCGCATCGTCATCAGCTCGGACCGCTACATAGCCCGCAACGAATGGGCGATCTCGGCGGCGAAGGGCGACGACTACCACCACTTCTTCGGCGAAGCCGAGCTTCGCCCCGGCGACACGACGGCGAAATGGCGGGTCTTTCAGTCCCCGTTCTCCTTCGACTTCGCCCGGGACGGCGCGGCGCTGCGGGCGTTGCTGCAGGACTGACGACTCAGCGCATCGCCGCGCCGCGCTGAAGGTCGTACAGAGCCAGTGCCGCGACGCTGTGCGCATCGGCGAACTCCCCGCGGCCGATCATCGCCCGCACCTCCTCCTCCGGGCGCCACTCATGCACCATGTCGGCCTCGGTCGCCTCGCGGTCGGTCGGTCCCGGCGTGAGTCCCGTCGCGAGAAACGCGTCGTAGCCCTGCGAGCTGTAGCCGTACGCGGCGTAGAGGTGGCCGAGGTGGCGCAACGACGTCGCTTCGAACCCGGTCTCCTCGCGCAGTTCAGCGACGGCCAGGTCGGCGGGTGGCCCGGTGTGCCCGGCGGGCCAGCCACCCTGGGGGAACTCCCACTCCCGCCGGCCGACCGGATAGCGGAACTGCTGCACCAGCCAGAACCCGCCGTCGGCGTAGGGCAGCACGACGACGAAGTCCTGCTTGTCGACGACGGAGTAGGTGCCGCGGGTGCCGGACGGGAACTCGACCTCGTCCTCGCGGACGGCCATCCACGGCGACCGGTAGACCTCGCGGCTGGCCAGCTGTCGGATCTCGTCCATGCCGAGCAAATGTAGCGATGAATGGCGCGACACCGCCGCCGGCGTGTCGTAACCGTCCTCTCCGACCTTCCGTAAGCCCCTGATCTGGGTATATGAACGGACCGATTCGGAAAGAATCCGGTTGTTCGCAGCGGGTAATGTCGACCAACCGTGACCGACGATCAGGTTCTGATTTCTGAACGGTCCCATCTCAAGCTCGCGCGCTCGTGTCTGTCCACCATGCGTGAGGCGGCCGGGCACATCGCCGATTACGGCGTCGACGAACTGGCCAGCCATGCTCTGGGCCGCCTGCGCGCCCAGCGCCTCGACGCGCTCGGCGCCGACCCGGATGCGCCCCCCTTCTTCGGCCGGATCGACCGCGATCGCGAGTCCGGCGACCGGCAGGAGGGGACCGAGGCCTTCCACATCGGCCGGCGGCACGTCCGCAACGAGGTGGGCGATCCGGTGGTCATCGACTGGCGGGCGCCCATCGCCCGGGGTTTCTATCGCGCGACCGCCGAGGACCGCATGGGCATCCGACTGCGCCGCCGGTTCGGGTTCTCGGCCGGCGTCCTGTCCTCGATGGAGGACGAGCACCTCGACCGGGGCGAGTCGCTCGGCCTGTCCTCAGAGCTGCTTCGTGAGGAGATCGAGCGTCCGCGTGTCGGCCCGATGCGCGACATCGTCGCCACGATCCAGCCCGACCAGGACGAGCTGGTCCGCGCCGACCTGGACACCTCGCTGTGCATCCAGGGTGCCCCGGGCACCGGCAAGACTGCCGTCGGCCTGCACCGGGCGGCGTATCTCCTCTACACCTATCCCGATCGGTTGCGTCGCTCCGGCGTCCTCGTCGTCGGGCCGAACAACGCGTTCCTGCACTACATCGCCCAGGTGCTGCCCTCGCTCGGCGAGGGCGGGATCACCCAGAGCACCGTCGCGGGGCTGCTCGGTCGCGAGGCCACGGACACCGAGCCGGCCGCGTTGGCGGTGCTCAAGGGGGACGCCCGGATGGCGGACGTGGTTCGTCGGGCGGTGCTCACGCAAATCGCGAAACCGACCGACGATGTCGTGGCGGTGGTCGGTACGAAGCGCTACCGGATCGGCGCCCACCACCTGCGTCGGTACGTGGACGACGCCCGCCGCGCCCTTGGGACGGGGCTGCGCTGGTCGGTGGCCCGCGAGCGGCTGCGCACCCAGGTCGCCGAGGACGTCCGTCGCCAGCGTGAGGACGCCGGAGGCGCGCCCACCGACGCCGACACCGCGCGCGTGGCGCGCTCGCAGGCGGTGCGCGACTGGGTCGACGCGGTGTGGCCGGAACTCTCGGCGCCGGCCCTACTGGCCCGGCTGTACGACGACGGCGAGTTCCTGCGCCGATGCTCGACCGCCACGCTCACCGACGAGGAGGGGGCGGCGCTGCACCGGCGTGCCCCGCGGTCGGTGCGGTCGATCAAGTGGACGGCTGCCGACACCGTCCTGCTCGACGAGCTCGACGCTCTCCTGCATGGCACCGAGACCTTCGTCCACGCCGTGGTCGACGAGGCCCAGGATCTCTCGGCGATGCAGTGCCGAGCCATCGCCCGCCGCTGCCCACTCGGGTCGGTGACCGTCCTGGGCGACCTGGCCCAGGCGACCACTCCCTGGGCGCCGGGCGACTGGTCGGCGACGCTGCGCCACCTCGGCCACGACGCCGTCGTGCGTCCACTGACCGCCGGGTACCGGGTGCCCGGCGAGGTGCTGGAGGTCGCGAACCGGCTGCTGCCGCACATCGCCGCCGGCGTCCCACCCGCGACGTCCATTCGCCATGGGGCGGGCGCGCTGGGCTTCGCCGGCCGCGCTGCGCTCGTCGACCAGGTGCGTGAATGCGCAGCGGCCGACGGGTCGATCGGCGTCATCGTGCCGGACGTCGAGGCACAGGCTGTGCTCGCGGAGCTGCAGCGAGCCGGGCTCGACGCCTCCGCGCTCGACGACGACACCGATCCCCGCATCGCGGTCGTCCCCGCGACCACAGCCAAGGGTCTCGAGTTCGACTCGGTCGTCCTCGTCGAGCCCGCGGCGATCGTCGCGGCCGAGCCGAGTCGGGTGGACGGTCTGCGGCGCCTCTACGTCGTGCTGACCCGGGCCGTGTCCCGCCTACGCGTCGTCCACGGCCGACCACTGCCCGACGAGCTCGGCCCACTCGTTCCAGTTGACCCGGTTCCCGCGCGGAGCTAGTTGCCCGGCGTGACGGGATCCGCCCCCCACAACCACTGGCCGGGCACGTCATCGCCCACGACCGGACCTGCCGCTTCCCCGGCTGCACCCGACCCGCCCGGGATCGACGCGCAAGCTGAAGACGACGAGCCGCCCTTCTGATCGGTCCGGCGTGCACACGCATGGCTGCTGCCTACGAGCGCGGTGACCGCTGTCACGGTTATGGTAGGAACCCCTGGGTAGTCCAGTTGGCACGCCACCCCTGTACCAACGGACCTCAGCGACCGAAGCACGTGCGGCCCGGCGACCCCGTCCGTTCGTACCCGAGGAGTGGACTTGAGCGAGCGTCAGCGAGCGAACAATAGATACAGCGCATGCGAAGCCACCCCCCGAGCGAAGCGAGGCCGGCGGTGAGCGAGCGTCAGCGAGCGAACAATAAGCACAGCGCATGCGAAGCCACCCCCCGAGCAAAGCGAGGGCAGCGGTGAGCGAGCACGTGACCGCTGTGCAGCCGGAGCCTGATCTCGTTCAGCTCCTCACGCCGGAGGGGCAGCGCGTCGAGCATCCCGACTACCCGCTCGACATCACCGACGACGAGATCGCCTCGCTCTACCGCGACCTCGTCCTGGTCCGTCGCATCGACACCGAGGCCATCGCGCTGCAGCGCCAGGGCGAGCTGGGTCTCTGGGCCTCACTGCTGGGTCAGGAGGCCGCGCAGATCGGCGCCGGGCGCGCGCTCAAGCCGCAGGACATGGCCTTCCCGACCTACCGCGAGCACGGCGTCGCGCACTGCCGCGGCGTCGATCCGCTCACCCTCCTCGGGCTCTTTCGCGGAACGAACCTCGGCGGGTTCGACCCCCGCGCGCACAACTTCAACCTCTACACGATCGTCATCGGCGCGCAGACCCTGCACGCGACCGGCTACGCCATGGGGGTTGTCCGGGACGGCGCAGTGGGCACCGGTAACCCCGACCGCGACACGGCCGTCCTCGCGTTCTTCGGCGACGGCGCGTCCAGTCAGGGCGACGTCCACGAGTCCTTCGTCTTCGCCGGCGCCGGCAACCTCCCGGTCGTCTTCTACTGCCAGAACAACCAGTGGGCCATCAGCGAACCGGTCGAACGGCAGAGCCGCGTCCCGCTGTACATGCGGGCGATCGGCTACGGCTTCCCCGGCGTCCGGGTTGACGGCAACGACGTGCTCGCCACGCTCGCGGTCACGCGCAAGGCCCTCGACAACGCCCGCAACGCACAGGGGCCATCGCTCATCGAGGCGTTCACCTACCGGATGAACCCGCACACGACCAACGACGACCCGCGGCGTTACCAACTGGCCAACG
>JAVHVD010000161.1:0-16268 GCA_032160745.1 Pseudonocardiales bacterium | reverse complement strand
TCGAGTTGATCGACCAGGTGACGTGGTGCAGCAGGAAGATCCGGACCAGGGACGCCCAGAAGAACGCCGACAGCGCCGCCGCCCACGACATGTGGATCAGCCCCGCGATCGCCGGCGGCAGCAGCATCGACAACAGCAGCCACACGGGGAACAGCTTGTCGACGATGCGGATGTCGTTGTCACGCATCAGGTCGGGCGTGTACTTCTCCCGGTTGGTGTGGTTCTCGTCGAACATCCAGCCGAGGTGGGCCCAGAAGAGCCCCTTCATCAGCGCGCCGGTCGACTCGCCGTAGCGCCACGGGGAGTGCGGGTCGCCGTCCCGGTCGCTGTACGCGTGGTGGCGGCGGTGGTCGGCGACCCACCGGATCACCGGACCCTCGATCGCCATCGAGCCGGCGATGGCCGCGGCGATCCGCAGGGGCCGGTTCGCCTTGAACGAGCCGTGGGTGAACAGGCGGTGGTAGCCGACCGTGATGCCGAGTCCGGAGACGTAGTAGAAGACGACGAAGAGGATGACGTCCGTCCAGCCCATCCCCCACCCCCATGCCACTGGAACGGCGGCGAGGAACGCGAGGAACGGGACGATGACGAACGTGTAGAGCATGAACTGCTCGCCGCGCCGCTTGGTGCCTTCGAACACGGGCTTGGGATCGGCCGGGCTGGTCCCGCGGCGGTCGTCGACCATGGTCATGGAGAGAGGTGCTCCTCGGGGCTCGGGGCCGGCTTCCGACGGAAGCGCGGCTGCGGGTCCGGATCCGCCGCCCAGCAGTTACGGCAGCGTAGGTTACGTAAGCGTAGACAACAATCCGGCGCAGTGGGACCTCCGGCATGAAATAGGCTGGCCGCGCGCTCGCGGAGCGAGGGCGCGATGAGCGCTCGCGCGAAGAGCCATCCAAGATGGGGGATGGGGTAATCGGCAGCCCGCCGGCCTTTGGAGCCGTGCAGTCTCGGTTCGAGTCCGAGTCCCCCAGCAAATCGGGCCTGCGCCGGGCCTGTGACGAAAAGGAGTCGTCCCGCCGTGCCTGATCCGCTGTCTGCGGTTGTCGTCCTCGCCGCGGGCGAGGGCACTCGGATGAAATCCCGCGCGCTACCCAAGGTGTTGCACGGATTCGCCGGCCGGTCCCTGCTCGGCCACGTCCTGGCCGCAGGCGAAGGCTTGGGCGCGAACAAGACCGTCGTCGTTGTCGGACACCGGCGCGACGAGGTGACGGCGCATCTGACCGAGATCGCCCCGGCCGCCGAACCGGTCGTCCAGGCCGAGCAGAACGGCACTGGCCACGCCGTGCGGTTGGCGCTCGAGGCGGTGCCCGCCGACGCGGCAGGCACCGTGGTCGTGCTGCCCGGCGACACCCCGCTGCTGACCGGGGCCACGCTCGCCGCGCTCGTCGCCGAGCATCAGTCGTCCGGCGCTGCGGTGACCCTGCTGACCAGCGTGGTCGACGACCCCACCGGCTACGGACGGGTGCTCCGCGGCGCCGACGGAGGCGTGACGCGCGTCGTCGAGCACAAGGACGCCAGCGCCGAGGAGCGCCAGGTCGCCGAGATCGCCACCAGCGTCTATGCCTTCGACCACGCGCTGCTGCGCGTCGCGGTCAACGACCTGTCGAGGGACAACGCGCAGGGCGAGGAGTACCTGCCCGACGTCGTCGGGATCCTGGCCGACGCCGGCCACGCCATCGCCGCGGTGATCGCCCCAGCCGGCGAGACGGCCGGCGTGAACGACCGCGTCCAGCTCGCCGCGGCCCACCGGCTGTACAACACGCGATTGTTGGAGGCGCACATGCGGGCCGGCGTCACGGTCGTCGACCCCCTCACCACCTGGGTGGACGCCGACGTCGAGATCGAGCCCGACGTCACGCTGTTGCCGTCGGTCGAGTTGCACGCGTGCCGCATCGGCGAGGGCTCCCAGATCGGCCCGGAGACCAGCCTGACGCGGACCGAGGTGGGGCCGCGGAGCCGGCTCACCCGCACCGTCGCGGTCGACGCGCGAATCGGCGCGGACGTGACCTCCGGCCCATACGCCTATCTGCGTCCCGGCACCGTCCTCGCCGACGACGTCCACGTCGGCACCTACGTCGAGCTGAAGAAGGCCGACGTCGGCGAGGGCACCAAGATCCCGCACCTCTCCTACGTCGGGGACGCGACGATCGGCGAGCACACGAACATCGGCGCCGCCACCGTCTTCGTCAACTACGACGGCGTGGATAAGCACCACACGGTGATCGGCGACCACGTCCGCAGTGGCGCGGACAACATGTTCGTCGCCCCGGTCCACGTCGGGGACGGGGCCTACACCGCGGCCGGATCGATCATCACGCAGGACGTCCCGCCCGGGGCGATGGCGGTGGCCCGAGCTCCACAGCGAAACGTGCGAGGCTGGGTGGCACGGAAGAGACCGGGCACGGCGGCCGCGGAGGCCGCGGCCCGGGCCAGTGACGACCAGAAAGACTGAGCGATGTCGAATCTCGAGATGGTCGGGCGCAAGAGCCTGGTGCTGCTGTCGGGTGGTGCGTTCCCCGAGCTCGCCGATGAGATTGCCGCGCAGATCGGGGTGACGGTCACGCCGACCACCCGGCGCGAGTTCGCCAACGGCGAGCTGTTCATCCGGCCGAACGAGTCCGTCCGCGGCACGGACGCGTTCGTCATCCAGTCGCACACCACGCCGATCAACGACTGGGTGATGGAGAGCCTCATCCTGGTTGACGCGCTCAAGCGGGCGTCGGCGAAGCGCATCACCGTGGTCGCGCCCTTCTACCCGTACTCGCGCCAGGACAAGAAGCACCGCGGCCGCGAACCGATCTCCGCCCGGCTCATCGCCGATCTGTTCAAAACGGCCGGCGCCGACCGGCTGATGGCCGTCGACCTGCACACCGCGCAGATCCAGGGCTTCTTCGACGGGCCGGTCGACCACCTCTTCGCGCTGCCGTTGCTCGCCGACTACGTCGGCGACAAGTACGGGCAGGAGGACCTCGTGGTCGTCTCGCCCGACACCGGGCGCGTGCGGACCGCGGAGCAGTGGGCCGACGCGTTGGGCGGGCGGGATCTGGCGTTCGTCCACAAGAGCCGCAGCATCGACTCGGCCAACGAGGTGGTCGCCAACCGGGTGGTCGGTGACGTCGCCGGGCGCTGCTGCCTGCTGATCGACGACATGATCGACACGGCCGGCTCGATCACCAAGGCCGCAGACCTGCTCTTCGCCGAGGGCGCGACCGACGTCGTCATTGCCGCCACGCACGGCATCTTCTCCGGCTCGGCGACCGACCGGCTGAAGAACAGCCGGATCAGCGAGGTCATCGTGACCAACACGCTGCCGATCCAGCCCGAGCAGCAGTTCGACAAGCTGACCGTCCTCTCGATCGCGCCGCTGCTCGGCAAGGCGATCAAGGAGGTCTTCGAGGACGGCTCGGTGACCAGCTTGTTCGCCGGGCGGTCCTAAGTCCGCCCGTCCTCCCTCGGCTCAGCGGGACGGCCGGTGTTCGGCCAGGCGGGCGAACTCGGCGACGGTCAGGGTTTCGCCGCGGGCCTGGGGGCTGATCCCGGCCGCGCGCAGCGCCTCCTCGGCGGCGGCGGGCGACCCGGCCCAGTTGGCCAGGGCCGCGCGCAAGGTCTTGCGCCGCTGCGCGAAGGCTGCGTCCACCACGGCGAAGACCTCGCGGCGCTCGGCCGTCGTCACCGGCGGGTCGCGGCGCACCAGCCGCACCAGCCCGGAATCGACGTTCGGCACCGGCCAGAACACGCTCGGCGGCACCGATCCCGCCCGCGTCGTGTCGGCGTACCAGGCCGCCTTGACGCTCGGCACGCCGTACACCTTCGAGCCGGGCGGCGCCGCCAGTCGCTCGGCCACCTCGGCCTGCACCATGATCAGCCCGCGCTGCAAGGAGGGCAGCACGGCGAGCAGGTGCAGAACGACCGGCACCGCAACGTTGTACGGCAGGTTCGCCACCAGCGCGGTCGGCGCTCCCGGCACGTCGGTCAGTCGCAGCGCGTCGGTCGTCACCACCTCGAGCGACGCCCCCGGTAGCCGCTCGGCAACGGTCGAGGGCAGCGCGCCGGCCAGTACCGGGTCGATCTCGACGGCCACGACCGGGTGACCCGCGTCGAGCAGCCCGAGCGTCAGCGATCCCAGGCCCGGCCCGACCTCCAGCACGGTCTCGCCCTCGACCAGCGCCGCCGTCCGGACGATGCGGCGGATCGTGTTCGCGTCGTGCAGGAAGTTCTGCCCGAGCGTCTTGGTCGGCCGGATTCCCAGCCGGGCGGCCAGCACGCGGATGTCGGCGGGCCCCAGCAGGGTCACGCCAGACGGTCGACGGCGAGCTGCGCGTAGAGCGCGGCTCCTGACGACAGCACGCCCTCGTCGAAGATCGCGAGTGGGGAGTGGTTGAACGGCGCCGTCGCGGGATCGCGGCCGGGCAGCGTCGCGCCGAGGAACGCCATCGCGCCGGGCACCTCGTCCAGCACGCGGGAGAAGTCCTCCGAGCCGGTGTGCGGATTCGGCATGAGGACGGCGGCCGGTTCGCCGAACATCGCGGCCACGGTGTCGGCGAGGAACGCCGCCTGGTCCGGGTCGTTCCTCGTCACCGGGTAGAGCGTCTGCCAGTCGACGTCGGCCCGCAGCCCGTGCGCCTCGGCGATGCCGCGGCAGAGCCGCACCGCCCGCTCGCTGATCGCCTTCTGGTGCTCGGGCGAGAAGGACCGCACGGTCGCCTCGAACGTCGCCCGCTCCGCGATGATGTTGTGCTGACTGCCGGCATGGAAGCTGCCCACCGTCACGACCACCGGGTCGAACACGTCGAACTGCCGGGTGACCAGCGTCTGCAGTGCCGTGACGATCTCCGCGGCGACCGCGATCGGATCCTGCGCCCGGTGTGGCGCGGACGCATGCCCACCCGACCCGACCACGCTGACGTGCAGGACGTCGGCCGCCGACATCATCGGCCCCGGCCGGACCGCCACCGTCCCACTCGGGAAGGTCGAGGAAGTCACGTGCATGAAGAAGGCCGCCTCGGGCCGGGCGCCGGCGGCGTCGAGCACGCCCGCCTCGACCATGTGCCGCGCGCCGTCGTAGCCCTCCTCGCCCGGTTGGAACATGAAGATCACGTCACCACCGAGCTCGTCGCGGTGGGCGCTGAGCAGCCGCGCTGCCCCAACCAGCATCGACGTGTGCAGGTCGTGGCCGCACGCGTGCATCGCGCCGTTGGCGGCCGCGAAGTCGAGGCCGGTCTCTTCGGCGACCGGCAGGGCGTCCATGTCGGCGCGCAGCAGCACGCTGCGCCCGCTGGAGCGGCCCCCGCGCAGCACGCCGACCACCGACGACAGGCCAGCCGCTCCGGTCGTCAGAGTCAGCGGTAGTTCGGCCAGTTCGGCGAGGACGCGCTCCTGCGTCCGCGGCAGTTTCAGCCCGATCTCCGGGTCAGCGTGCAGGGTTCGCCGCAGCCGGACGAGATCGTCCTGCTGGGCCCGCGCGTCCTCGAGCAGATCCATCGCTCGACCCTATCCGGGCGTCGCCGGTCGTATCGCGTCGCCGGTCCTATCGCGTCGCCGGTGGCTCGGTGTTGCTCAGTACCAGCCGTTCGACTGCCAGGACGACCAGGCGCCGCACGGGGTGTTGTAGCGGCTCGCGATGTAGCCGAGCCCCCACTTGATCTGCGTCTCGGCATTGTTCTGCCAGTCCGGGCCGGCCGAGCCCATCTTCGAGCCAGGCAGGGCCTGGGGGATGCCGTACGCGCCGCTCGGGTTGGACGCATGCACGCGCCACCCGCTCTCGTGATTCCACAGAGTGACCAGGCAGTCGTACTGCGCCGAATCCCACCCGCGCGCGGTCAAGAGCTGCCGGGCGATCGCCTTCGCCGTTCCCGGATCCGGTGCCGGTGCGCTGGGGGCGGCCGCGGCCGCGGTGGTCGCGGTGACGACGCGCTTGGTACCGACCCTGAGGACGCGCGGCGTCGGCTTCGCGACGACGACGGAGCGGAGCTTCGTCTGGCCGACCACCTTGCCGTCGATGTAGACGACGGCGTACGTGACCCGGGCCTGGCCCTTCTTGCCGGGGGTGACAAGTTTGGTCGTGCCGACCGTCAGCGTGGCGTCGCGGCGGGTCTGCGTCGGGTAGGGCACGGCGACGGTCCTGGTGACCTGCTTCTTGGCGACCCGCCGGATCTGGACGCTCTGGCCCGCTTTCACCGGGGCGCTCAGCGGCACCGACACGCGGTCGAACGGGCCGACGGTGATCTCGAGGTCGTCGAGGACCGCGCCCACCGTGGCGTCGGTGGTGGTCACCTGGTCACGCCGGCCGTCGTGGACGACGGTGATCAGTCTCGGCGTGCGGATCGCCAGGTTGGTGGCGCCCAGTGGCAGCCGCCGGGCCCGGGAGACCGACACGAAGTCGCCGGCCGAATAGCCGAGCTGCGTCAGCGCCTCGGCCACGGTGGGCGCCGTGGTCCAGACGTCGGTGCGCTTGCCGTCGACGTCCAGGTGGAGCAACCGGCCGCGGCGCAGCACGATCCGGGCACCGTCCTTGACATGGGCCGACGCGGCGGGCGCCAACAGGTCATGACCAGTGACCCGGAAACCCTCCGAACGGACCACCTGGCCCACGTTCTGGGCGGTGGTCTGGACCGTGTGGGCGCGCCCATCGACGACGAGGTCCACCGACTTGTCGACGGAGTTCCAGACGACGGGGGCGGCCGTGAGACCGGCGAGCACGGCACCGTACAGGCCGTACTTGAAGCTGCGCAGCACTGAGCGGGGCTCCTCGGGGCGGGGGGGCACGAGTTAGCTGTCGGTCACGGAACTGTAACGGATCGGCAGCCGACCGAGAACACGTAGTCCCAGAAATGTGGATTATGGCCATCGGCCGCGACCCTCCGGAGACGGTCGCGGCCGAGGATGGTGCGGGTGATGCAATCCCTCAGAGGCGGGAGCCGCAGACCGGCCAGGGGCTCGAGCCCCGGGCGTTGTACACCTTCGTGGCGATCGCGATCTGCTGCTCGCGGGTGGCCAGGTCAGCCCGTGGCGCGTAGGCACCGCCGCCGTTGGACAGCCAGGTCCCGGAGTCGAACTGGACCCCGCCGTAGAACCCGTTGCCGGTGTTGATGTGCCAGTTGCCGCCGGACTCGCACGCGGCGAGCGCGTCCCAGTTCAGGCCGCCACCGCCGCCCGAGACGACCGGTGCCGGTGCCGGTGCCGGTGCGACGGGTCGGTTCTTGGTCCCGACCCGCTCGACCTGGGTCCGCGGGGCAGCGACCACCTTGCGGGCGAGAAGCTTGCGGCTGGACGCCTTGCCGTCGATGTAGACGACCTCATAGGTCACGTTCGCGCTGCCCTGCCGACCGGAGGTGACGACCTTGGTGTTGCCCTGGTACATCGAGGAGTCGTTGTGCCGGACGACCGGGTAGGAGATCGCCTCGCGGCTGGTCACCTTCTTGGTCAGGATCCGCTCGATGCGGATGCGCAGCCCGGGGGTGATCTTCGACGCGGCGATCGGCTTGATCCGGTCGTTGACACCGACCGGGACCCCGACCTCGCGCAGCAGCTGCCCGACGGTGGGGGCGGTCGTGACGACCCGCTGCGTCTTGTGATCGTGCAGCACCGTGACGCTCTTCGGCGTCCGCAGCTCGAGGCTGGTCGCCGTGAGCGGCAGGCGCTTCGACCGCGAGACGGACACGAAGTCCGAGCTCTGGTAGCCGAGCGCAGCCAGCGCGTCGGCCACCGTCGGGGCGGTCGTCCACACGTCCTTCGGCTTGCCGTCGACGATCAGGTGGAGAAGCCGGCCCTGCTTCAGGACGACCTTCGAGCCGTTGTGGATCTTGGAGCCAAGGGACGGCGCCACGATGTCGTGTGCGTCGACGCTGTAGCCAGCGCCCTTCAGCGCACCCGCGACGTCATGGGCGGAGGTATCGATCTTCTTGGTCTGACCGTCCACCACGAGGGTGATCGGCGTTCCGTTGGCGGCCGTTGCGAAGGCGGCTGTGCCACCCACGACTCCGGCCAGTACTGCACCGTAGAGGCCGTACTTGAGGCTGCGACGCACTCAGAACTCCTATCGCTAGTCGCACGCTTCGCGCACTTGTCTGCTTCGCAAGGACGCTAACCAGCCGTTCTTCGCCCCTCCAAACCAACGAAGTCCGTTCCGCCCGGTTCGTCGGGATCGCGGGGAGGCCCCGCGCACCCCAATCTCGGAACTCTCGGCGGTCCAATCCGGCTCGAACACGCCCGAGCCGGTTCCGCGCGGCGGATTGCTCTGTCGCAGGCGTCGTGGGGGACGAAACCGGATGCCTCGACCTGCCGTCGACGGTTCACGCCGGCCTTACTTCAAGATCGCTCCCGCACTGCGGCAAAATTAATCGAGAAATTTTTGTGAAAGGGGCCACGACGGGCGTGGCGGACGCCGAAATGGGCAGCTAACGGCCGTCGTCAGCGCAGATCGAAGCCGAAGATTCGTCGGCCGTTCTGGGCCACCGCGGCACACAATTCGTCGACATCGTGACCGCTCGCGGCGGCCAGACCGCGCACGGTGAGGGGCAGGAGCCGCGGCGCGTTCGGCCTCCCCCGTAAGGGATGTGGCGTCAGGAACGGGGCATCGGTCTCGACGAGCAAGTGGTCCAGCGGAGTCACCGCGGCCGCCTCACGCAGGGCCGGCGCGTTCTTGAACGTGATCACGCCAGGGAAGGAGAGGACGTAGCCGGCGCGCACGCACTCCTTCGCCATGTCGGCGTCGCCGGAAAACGCGTGGAACACCACCTCGTCGGGGGCGCCCTCCTCGCGCAGGATGCGCAGCACGTCGGTGTGCGCGTCGCGGTCGTGGATCATGAGCGGCTTGCCGACCCGCTTGGCCAGATCGATGTGCCGCCGGAAGTGGGCCTGCTGATCGACGGGCTCGGTGCGGTCCCAGTAGTAGTCGAGCCCGGTCTCGCCGACCGCGACGACCCGCGGGTCGGACGCGAGTCGCTCGAGTTGGGCGTAGCCGGCGTCGTCCAGGCCGGCCACCTCGGTCGGATGGACGGCGACCGCGGCGTAGACGTCGGCGTGCGCGTTCGCCGCCATGACGCACCAGTCGGACGACGCGATGGTGTCGCCGACGGTGACCGCGGCCACCACGCCCATGGCCCGCGCCTCGGCCATCACCTGCTCGACGAATCGCGGGGACGGGACGAGCCCGGCCCGCTGCGCCATGGCGTCCAGGTGGGTGTGTGCGTCGAAGACCGGAACCGCGAGTCGGAGCCCGGACGGGTCGGTCACTCGGCCGTGAGGCGGGCGAGTTCCTCGTCCACCACAGACGGGTCGAGCTTGGTGAAGATCGGCGTGGGCGCGTCCAAGGGCCGGCCGACGTCGATCGGGACGGACTCCCAGCGCGCGCCGGTGTCGTAGTCGCCGGTCAACACCGAATACGACGGCGAGCCGACCGCGGTCTGCTCGTCCACCTCGACGAGCTCCGGCATCCCGGCCCAGCGCCCGTCCCCGCGCAGCATGGCGTGCACCTTCGACGACGACGACGGCAGGAACGGCGTCAGCAGCGTCTTCGCGTCGTCGACGACCTGCAGGGCGACGTGCAGCACCGACGCCATGCGCTCCGGGTCGCTGTTCTTGAGCTTCCACGGCTCCATGTCGGACAGGTACTTGTTCGCCGACGACACGACGTTCATCGCCTCGCCGATCGCCTGCTTCTGCCGGGAGCGGGCGAGCAGGTCGCCGATCGTCCCGAACGAGGCCTTGGACGCCGCGAGCAGCACCTGGTCGGCGTCGCTGAGCGCGCCCGGTGCAGGGATCGCGCCGAGGTTCTTCGCCGTCATCGAAATCGTCCGGTTCACCAGGTTGCCCCAGCCGGCGACGAGCTCGTCGTTGTTGCGGCGCAGGAACTCCGACCAGGTGAAGTCGGTGTCCTGGTTCTCCGGACCGGCGACGACGAGGTAGTAGCGCAGCGCGTCGGCGTCGTAGCGCGACAGCATGTCGCCGACGTAGATCACGATGCTGCGCGAGGACGAGAACTTCTTGCCCTCCATCGTCAGGAACTCACTCGACACCACCTCGTACGGACGGTTGAGCGCGCCGAGCTGCCCCGGCTCGCCACCCTTGGCGCCGATGCCGGAGTAGCCGAACAGCATCGCCGGCCAGATCTCGGCGTGGAAGACGATGTTGTCCTTGCCCATGAAGTAGTACGCCCGGGAGTCCGGGTCCTGCCACCACGCGCGCCACGCCTCCGGGTCGCCGGTCATCTGCGCCCACTGGATCGACGCGGACAGGTATCCGACAACCGCGTCGAACCACACGTAGATCGACTTCTCGGGCCGGTCGCGCCACCCGTCCAGCGGGACCGGGATGCCCCACTCGAGATCGCGCGTGTACGAGCGCGGCTTGAGGTCGTCGAGCAGGTTGAGGCTGAACTTCTGGACGTTGGGCCGCCAGTGGTTCTGCTTCTTCAGCCACTCGGCCAGCACCTCGCCGAACGCCGGCAGGTCGAGCATCAGCTGCTCGATCTCGACGAACTTCGGCGTCTCGCCGTTGATCTTCGACACCGGGTTGATCAGGTCGATCGGGTCGAGCTGGTTGCCGCAGTTGTCGCACTGGTCCCCACGGGCATGCGGGTAGCCGCAGATCGGGCAGGTGCCCTCGATGTAGCGATCGGGCAGCGTCCGGCCGGTGGACGGGCTGATCGCGCCCAGCTGGGTGTGCGGGAAGACGTACCCGTTGGCGAGCAGCCCGAGGAACAGCTCCTGGGCGATCGCGTAGTGGTTCTTGGTCGTCGTCCGGGTGAACAGGTCGTAGGACAGCCCGAGATTCTGCAGGTCCTTGGCGATCACCAACGAGTTCCGGTCGGCGAGCTCGCGCGGGGTGACGCCCTCTTTGTCGGCCTGCACCTGGATCGGCGTGCCGTGCTCGTCGGTACCACTGACCATCAGCACCTTCTTGCCCGCCATCCGCTGATACCGGCTGAACACGTCCGACGGGACGCCGAATCCGGCCACGTGCCCGATGTGCCGCGGGCCGTTCGCGTACGGCCACGCGACGGCGGTCAGGATGTGCTCGCTACTCACCGGTCCAGCGTAGTGAGCGGCCGTTTCCGGTTTCGCCTTACGCCGGTGGGTGCCAGCCGACGATCTTCTGCATGGGACGTGCGGCCAGCGCCGGGGGGATCACCCGGGCGGCCGCGTTGCGCAGCGCGATCCCCGATCGGTGCCGAGTGCGCGCGCCGGCGGAGGTGCTCGCTAGCGGCCCGGCGAGACGAGCATCGGCTCGCGGAGGTCGAGGAAGGTGACGTCGCCCATCAGGCGCATGCCCTCTTCCATGTCCGCGCGGAGCTCCTGCGGCACGTCGAGCTTCTCACCCTTGCGCGCCGCTTCCTCCGAGGTGAAGTAGAACGCGTCGACATAGCGACCGTCGCCGACGTCCAACATCACGCCGCCCAGGATCTCGGGGCGGGCCGCGTGCAGTTCGTCGGGATGACGGCCCATCAGGTCGTGCATCAGGGCGACGTCGTCGCTGCGCCCCTCCATGACCTGGACGAAGTGCGCGTCGTCCGATCCGCCGGCCAGCCACTGCTGTGCCTCGGGGCAGTCCATGAAGGTGATCTCGCCGTCGAAGGCGTTCTCCATCTCCGCCCACCACGCGCCCTGCTCGGGCCGCTCGCTGTTGGCCTGGGCCGCCTCAGCGGATTCGAAGCGCGCCAACGCGATGAACGTTCCGTCCGCACTTACGCCTGCAGTACTGCCGAGGAAACCGACCGCGCCCTGCATCAGCTCCTGCCGCCAACGCTCCAGCGTGCGCCGTGCGGCTGCTTCGTCGCTGACTTTGCCTTGAAATACCTGAATGAACATGCGTGCTCCCCCGTTCAGACCGCTGATGGCGCAGATGCTTCTCTCGCTTCGACCGGGCCGCAATAGACAGCGTCGGGTCAGCTGCGCTTGGCCGAAACCACGGCGTCGAAGACCATGCGTTTCGGCACATTTCGCCGTCGGGCGACCTCCGCGATCGCGTCCTTGCGCGACTCACCCGCCGCTTCACGCGCGGCGACCTCGGCGGCCAGCTCCTGCGCGCCGACCGCGCCGATCACCTCGGGCGCTCCGGCCACGACCAGGGTGATCTCACCGCGCACCTCACCGGCGGCCCACTCGGCGAGCTGCGCCAGCGGGCCGCGGCGGATCTCCTCGTGGGTCTTCGTCAGTTCGCGGCAGACGGCGGCGCGGCGCTCGCCGCCGAACGCCGCCGCCAGGTCGGTGAGCGTCGCGGCAAGGCGGTGCGGTGCCTCGAAGAAGACCAGCGTCCGGCGCTCGGCCGCGAGCGCGTCGAGGGCCCGGCGACGCTCCCCGCCCTTGCGCGGCAGGAACCCCTCGAAGCAGAACCGGTCGACCGGCAGCCCGGACACCGCGAGCGCCGTCGTCACCGCCGACGGGCCGGGCAGCGACGTCACCGCCAGCCCGGCGTCGGTCGCCGCGGCGACCAATCGGTAGCCGGGGTCGGAGACCGAGGGCATCCCCGCGTCGGTGACGACGAGGACGTCCTGCCCGTCCCGCAGGGCCTCGATCAGCTGCGGCACGCGGCTCGCCTCGTTGGCGTCGAAGAACGAGACGATCCGACCGACCGGCGTCACCCCGAGGTCGGCGCAGAGGCGGCGCAGCCGCCGGGTGTCCTCGGCCGCGATCACCGGCGCCGTCGCCAGCGCTTCTCGCAGCCGGGCCGAGGCGTCGTCGGGCCGGCCCAGCGGCGTACCCGCCAGCAGCACCCGCCCCGACCCGTCCACGGGCTGCACGGTAACCCGTTGGCCTCGCTGCGGCGCGACACACCGGGATGATCGCCGCCGCGCGGCCAAGACCGGGTCGACGAGGGCTCGGCCCTACTATCGATGCGTGACGGCGACGCTCGAGGCACCGGCAGCCACGGAGCCCCCCGGCGACCAGCCACCGCACCAGCCGCCGGCCGCGCCCCGCCCGGTGCCCGCCGCCCTCGCCCCCTGGCGCGATCCGAACCCGCGCCTCGGCTGGCTGGCCCTGCTCGTGATCGCGCTGATCGCCGGGTTCACCCGGTTCTGGGCGCTCGGCTTCCCGCCGGGCAAGAACCTCTTCCCGAAGAACGGGATGAACTTCGACGAGGTCTACTACGGGACCGAGGCCCAGGAGCTGCTGCGGTACGGCTACGAGGACAACCGTGGCTACATGTTCATCGTCCATCCGCCGCTCGGGAAGTGGCTAATCGCCGGCTCCGAGTGGCTGCAAGGCGTCTTCAGCGGTGACCACTCGGCCGACGCGTACCTGACCAACTCCCTCGGCTGGCGCGTCGCCCCCGCGGTGTTCGGCTGCCTCGGCGTGATCATGATGACCCGGATCGTCCGCCGGCTGATGCGCTCCAACCTGTTCGGGTTCATCGCCGGCCTGCTCATGGCCATGGAGGGCATGTCGCTCGTCCTGGCCCGGACGGCGATCCTCGACATCTTCCTGCAGACGTTCGTGATCGCCGGCTTCGGCGCACTGGTGATCGACCGCGACAAGATACGGGCCCGGCTCGCCGGCCTTATCGCCGACGGCGCCGACCTCACCTCCGGCGCGCCGTCGCTCGGCCCGCGTCCGTGGCGCCTCGTCGGAGGCGTCATGTTCGGCCTCGCCTGCGCGGTGAAGTGGACCGGGCTGTCCTTCTTCCTGCTCTTCGTCATCCTGTCGCTGGTCTGGGATCGCGCGGCGCTCAAGTCGGCCGGCGTGCGCCGCCCGACTCGCTCATGGGGCCGCCGGGCGCTCCTGCCCGGCCTCGGCTCGCTGTTCGTCGCGCCGATCGCCGCGTACCTGTTCTGCTACCTCGGCTGGTTCACCGGCGAGAACGCCTGGAACCGGCACTGGGCCGAGACTCACAGCGCCTCCGCCCGGTTGACTTTCAACCTGAAGATCTTCACGCTCAAGGTCCCGATCAATTGGGGCTGGGTGCCGGACCCGATCCGGTCACTCGGCTCGTACACGCTCGACGCGTACCGGTTCCATGAAGGCCTCGACAGCGGTCACGCGTACGAATCCAGTCCGTGGAGCTGGTTCGTGCTCGGCCGTCCCGTCGACTTCTACTACGACGGTTCGAGCCATGCGTGCGGCAGCGCAACGTGCTCTCGGGAGATTCTGCTGATCGGCACGCCGTTGATGTGGTGGGCGTTCGCGCCGATGCTGCTCTGGCTCGCCTGGCACTGGGTCACCACGCGCGACTGGCGGGCCGCGGCCGTGTGGGTCGCGTTCGCCGCCGGCTGGCTGGTGTGGTTCCAGGACCTCAAGCGCACGATGTTCCTGTTCTACATGGCACCGCTCGTGCCGTTCCTGATCATCGGCGTCGTCCTCGCCCTGGGGACGATGATCGGGCCGGGCATCGGCCGCCGTCCCCCGCGTGACCTCGACGCCGAGGCCGAGGATCCCGGTCTGCGCCAGGCGGCTGTCGACGCGGACCAGGAGTACGAGCGGACGTCACGGCGCCGACATTGGGGGGTGGCCGGGGTATCGGTCTACCTCGCCCTCGTGATCGCCGACTTCGCCTGGATGTGGCCGATCTTCACCGGCGGGCTGCTGACCTACGACGACTGGCACGCGCATATGTGGCTTCCGTCCTGGGTATGACGCCTGCATAGGCAATTCCCGAACCCGAGGAGACTCCATGAGTGTGTCGGCGAAGCTCCGCCGTGCTCCCCTGCGTGCCGTCACCGGCGCCTACATCCTCAACAGCGGGGTAGGAAAACTCGGCGCGGACGACGACACGTCGAAGACCTTGCACGGATTCGCGAGCGGTACGTATCCCTTCCTCGGCAAGATGCAGCCCAAGGCCTATGCGAAGGCACTCGGCGTCGGCGAGATCGCCGTCGGTGGCGCGCTGCTGCTGCCGATCGTTCCGCCGATGGTCGCGGGCGCGGTACTGGCCGGGTTCTCCGGCGCGCTGCTGAACGTGTACTGGAACACGCCGGGCATGCATGAAGAGGGCAGCCCACGGCCGACGGTGCGAGGCACGCCGCTGGCCAAGGACGTGTGGATGTTCGGCATCGGCACGGCGCTCGTCGCGGACGCTGCCCTGGAGCCGGCGCACGACAAGGTGGTCGAGCTCGAGGCGACCGTGTCGGAGAAGCGGGCCCAGAAGAGCCGCCGAGCTAGTCGCAAGGCGGCCAGGGCCTCGGCGAAGGCGTCGACCGAGAGCGCGCGCAAGGCCGCGAGCAAGGCCTCGAAGGACGGCGTGGACTACCTCAAGCAGGTTCGCGAGACCGCGTCTGCCCTGCAGGCCGAGGCGGCCAAACGCGCGGCCAAGTCGGCGAAGAAGGCGCAGAAGCGGACGGAGAAGGCCTCCAAGAAGGCGTCCAAGCGCCTGGCCGAGGTGAAGAGCGAGTACGTGGACGTGGCCGCGGAGAAGGCGAAGCAGGCGAAGTTGGCGGCCCAGGAGGCGACCTCGAAGGCTCGGGAACGCATCGCCGGCTGACGTCCGACACTCACGTGATCATGACGCTTTCTGCCGGGTTGAGACCGGCAGAAAGCATCATGATCGACACGAGACGGCCGGGAACCGCCGCATGACCGCGCGTTCCTCGAGCCACACGACCCGCGATGGTTCCCGTCCCAGTTGGCCCTAGTTGGCGCCGAGGACCTTGAAGTCCGAGCTGACGAAGATGTGGTGCGGCCAATTGACGCCGATGTAGTGGACTTCGTATTCGCCGTTGCTCAGTTTCACAACGCGGTCCACGACGCCCCCTGGGTAGGCCGCCAGCGCGGCTTCGGTCGCCTTGTTCGCGACGGTTCCGCTCTGGATCGTCCCCGATCCCTCGGTGTAGTTCGCCGGAATCTGACCGTCCTGCTTGGCTGCGCTCGGCGCCCCCTGCTGGAAAACGGACACCGGTGACGCCGAATAACTCGTCGATGACACTTCAGTCGGTTGCACGACGACCTGCGTGGCAGTGATGGTTGTTCCGCTGGTGGTGCCAAGTACGAGGACGGATTCGCCGCTCGTGACGGCACTCGCCGAGGTGGCGCTCGTCCCCTTCTCATAACTCGTGGCCGACGCCTCTTTGATGGTCACCTTCTGACCCGCTGATGTCGTCAGTGTGAACCCCGACGTGGACACGTTGCTCACCGTGCCGATTGATCCCCCGGCCGCCGGGCCGGACCGAGCGTTGGATCCCCCGCCGGCAGCTCCGCCGCCGCCGGCACCGGGGCGCCCTGCTGCTGCCGCCGAGGACGACGTGGCGGTTGCCGAGGGAGTCGTTGTGGATGCCGACGAGGTCGCGGAGCAAGCAGCGGAGACTCCGACCACCCCGCACAGCAGTGCAGCGATCCCGA
>JAVHVD010000160.1:0-5972 GCA_032160745.1 Pseudonocardiales bacterium | reverse complement strand
ATGGCCTGAAAGGCTCGCCCTCGCCCTCGGCCCTCTTCACGGGCACCCTGTCGATGTTCCAGGCCGCGGGCTTCCGCGAGATCGGCCGCACCTACCCGAGCCGACCAGTCATGCGAAAGGACCTCAGGCGAGCAGGTCCGTAAGCCCTCGATCCGCGGCAGAGCCGGTAGAGCCGCTTCGCGGCAATTCCGGTCATGGCCTGTCCGATCTCGCATCCTGATCGGTCGGATCCGCAGGCCGGGCTTTCTGAGGGTAAATCGTCTCGTGGCGAGCGAGCATCGCGACGAACTCGCCGATCTTGCGCTCACGGGTCTCGGCCCGCTTCACTGAACCGAGGCGGTAGATGAGGGCAAACCGGTTGGCCTTCGTGAGCACGTCAAACATCGCCTGAGCCGCGGTGTTGGCGGCGATCGCGGCCGCGAGCGCGGCTGGCACCTCGGCCTCCGCCTGTGGGGCGTAGGCAGCCTGCCATCGCCCGTCAGCCCTTGCCGCCTCTACAGCGGCGCGGCCAGCGGGCAGCATCCGGCCGTCCATCTCCAGCCGGGCGACGTTGCCGACGTTGCGCTGCGACCACGAACTGCGCGGCCCGCGCGGGGTGAACCGGATCGAGGAGGTTTCGTCATCGCGCCTGCGCGACTGGCCGTCAATCCAGCCGACGCACAGCGCCTCGTCGACCGCCTGCTGCCAAGTCAGCGTCGTGATCGTGCCGCCCTTCCTGGTGAGAGCCAGCCACACGCCCGGCGACGTGGTGTGGTTTTCCAACAGCCACGCCCGGAGCGCTTCGGCATCTGCGACAACGAGCTCCGCCAATTCTGCCTTCGGCATGGCGACACGCTAACGAGAGCCGCCGACAACTCGACGGGCGACCGCTTGACCGCTTGCGTCGCAGCCGAATCAGGGGCGAATACCGTCTCGCGACAGGCGACCCGGCGCCAGGCGGGCAGCCCGTCGGCATGACTGCACTCCGTGTGGCATGTCCGGTCGTTCGCTACGACGTGCCCAGTGCGGCCAGCGCGGCTGACGGATCGGTGACTCCGATCGTCACCTGCCGGCTGTTGGTGAGTGTCAATCGCACTGCGGGGCCTGAGCGCAGGAAGAATGCCCAACCGCCGCGCGGCGTCCAGTTGATCCCCCACGTCCACGATCGCCAGATCGAGACAGTCACGACCTCGCCGTGAGCTATGCGCTCGCGCGGGAAGGCGAAGCGTGGCCAACCGAAAACGCCGCAGCGGATGTGCGCACCGAGCGGGCCAGTCGTGACGCGCAGGCTTGTCGACGTCACGAGACCAACGACCAGCGCGACGAGGGCAATCGCGAGCGGCCCGATCATGCCGGGCCAAGGTCCAGCCCACGGCCGGCCGAACACAACCAGCGCGAGACCGCCGGCAACCGCTACGGCGATCACGGGCCAGTTCGTGGTCCGGCCGCTGTAGACGACCATCGTTCCCGTCATGCCAACTCCTCGACAATCTTGATCAGGTCGGCCCGCGGGTAGCCCTGGCTGCGCGCGAGTTCGATCACGTCCCGCATGGCCTGCTCGACCGAAGCGCGGGGGCGGGCCTGCGTCGCGACCCGAGCTCCCCGTCCCCGGCGGAACTCGAGCACGCCGTCATCGCGCAATTTCCGGTAGGCGGTCAGGACCGTGTTGCGGTCGACGGCCAGCGCCTGGGCGAGCTCCGCGGCCGGTGGCAGTTGCTCGCCTACCGCGAGCTGCCCCTCGGCGACGGCCCTCCGGACGCAGCCAGCGATCTGCTCTTGCAAGGGCAGCCGCGACACGGGATCAATGGTCCACAGCATAGTGCCAATGAAACTAGCACTATCCCGAAGGAACCGCACTGCTGGTGGCAGTGAGCGGACGCCATGCCGCCATACCCGTGTCGCGGCAGAGCCGGTTGTCCTGTGGTCGGCGCTCGCAGTGGTCAGAGGTGCTGCTCACCGGCTCCCTGCCCGACAACCCCGCGAAACCCAGCTCTGAACGACGGTCGCCGGACCTACCCTCGGCGACGCACCGCACCCGTCAACGGCGACCGAAGCCAGGTCCGGATGCCGGCGTCCGGGCCGCGGCATCCGTGCGTTAGTCGAGCGTCGTACGCGCCATGCGGCCGTTCGTCGGCAGGGCGCGATTACGCAGCCGACCGGTCAGTGATTGGACGGGGTCCCGGCCCGCGCGGGCCGGCCGGCGATGACGGCCAACGTCTCGCGGGTCTGCCGCTCGACGGCGGCCTCATCGCCGGCGTCGAGAACGTCCACCGCGCCGGCGGCCCAGTCGGCCCAGTCGGCGAGTGCCTGGTGCACGTCGCTGACTAAGCGCATCGACAGCACGTTCGTGCGCATCCGGTCGGGGAAGGTGAACGCGCCGGCGGCCATCGTCGCCAACCGGTCGAGGGCGTCGTCGGTCTGCTCGGCGAGAAGTTCGACGGTGGCGCGCAGGTGCTCGGTGCCGGCCTGGTCGGCGAAGAAGATCTTGATCGCCCCCTCGGACTCCAGCTGCGGCGGCGCGCTGGGCGCGGCCAGCCACGCGCGCAGCGCCCTGCGTCCGGCGCGGGTGATCGCGTACACGGTGCTCGCCCGCCGGCCGGTGGCCGTCTTCGTGCTCTCCGCCCAGCCCAGCGCGACAAGCCGCTTTGCCTCGAGATACACCGCTCGTTCGGCCCGCGGGAAGAACCAGCGCAGGCTGCGCTCGGACTGCCGGGCCAGCTCGTAGGTCGTCCAGGGCTTCAGCGCCAGCAGGCCGAGCACCGCATAGGACGTCTGGGTCGCTTTGATGTTCGGCACCCCTTGACAATACTGCATCCTGCAGTAGCGTCATGATGCACAATGCAGTATCCGCGGAACGAGGGGGGCGCGCTGACATGACCGACGACTACACGCTCGCCGTCAGCGAAGCCGAGGTCGCGCGGTACCGATGGATGGCTGACCGCGCACTGGTCCTGGAGGCGGCCGAGCTCGACGTGGCGGGGATCGCGCGTGGGGCGGTAGTCGCCGACGTGGGGTGCGGCCCCGCGGCCATGAGCGTCGAGATCGCGGCCAGGGTCGGCCCGAGGGGCCGGGTCATCGGAATCGAGCGCGACGAGCACGCGCTCGCCACCGCACGCGCGCTGGTGGCGCAGAGCGGCGCCACGAATGTCGAGGTGCGCGCCGGCGACGCCGCCGCCACTGGCGTCGAGCCCGGGTCGGTGGACGTCGTGATGATGCGGCACGTGCTGGCGCACAACGGTGGGCACGAGCAGGCGATCGTCGACCACCTCGCCACGCTCCCGCGTGCCGGCGGGCGGGTGTACCTCGTCGACGTCGACCTCACCGGGGTGCGCACCGTGGGCGAGGACCCGGGACTGGACGACCTGAACGACACCTACGCGCGCTTCCACGGCGCGCGCGGCAACGACCCACGGATCGGCCTGCGGCTCGGCCGGCTCCTGCAGACCGCCGGCCTGGAACTCGTCAGCTTCACCGGCCACTACAGCATCGTCGAGTTCCCGTCGGGAGTGCGGATGCCCGCCTTCGCGGCCCGCGACGCGATGGTCGCCGAGGGGGCGGTCACCGCCGCACACTTCGAGAGCTGGAACGCGGCCGCCGCCCGCTCAGACGCCGCGGCCACCCGGCCGGTGCACTTCCTGCCCTTCTTCGTCGCCGTCGGCCGCAGGCCGGCATCTTCCGGAGGTACGCGATGACCACCACCATCACGACCACGCTCGCCGCCACCGACCTCGGCCGCGGCGGCCCGGCCCTGCTGCACCTGCCCGGCTGGTGCGGCGGCCGCGAGGTTTTCGACCCGCTGCACGTCCGCGCGAGCGAGCACCGCCGGGCGGTGTCGGTCGACTGGCCGGGACACGGCCGCACTCCCGATCCCGGGACCGACTTCGGTGCGGCCGAGCTCGTCAGCCGCACCGTCGAGCTCGCCGACGAGCTCGAGCTGGAGGCGTTCGTACCGGTCGCGCTCTCGCACGCCGGCTGGGTGGGGCTGGAACTGCGCCGACGGCTCGGCGCCGACCGGGTCCCCGCGGTTGTGCTGCTGGACTGGATGCCGCTCGGCGCCCCGCCGCCGTTCGCGGGCGCGCTCGCCGCCCTGCAGGATCCCGACGCCTGGACCGAGGCCCGCACCGCGCTGTTCGCGATGTGGGCGCACGGCGTGCAGGACCCCGCCGTGCACTCCTACATCGCATCGATGGGCGAGTACGGGTCCGCCATGTGGTCGCGCGCCGGCCGTGAGATCGCGCAGGCCTTCGAGGCCGAACCGGTGCCGCTGGACGCGTTCGCCGCGCTGGCCGTGCCGTGCCCGGTACTGCACCTCTACGGGCAGCCACGCGACGACGAGTTCCTCGCCGCCCAGCAGGCATACGCCGACACGCACCCGTGGTTCGCCGCCCACCGGCTCGAGGCGAGCAGCCACTTCCCGTGCCTGGAGGTGCCCGAGCAGGTCGCTGCGGCGATCGAGCAGTTCCTCGCGGTGCGGTGGTGAACCGACTGCTCGTCGCCGTCGCCCACCCGGACGACGAGACCTTCGGCACCGGCTCGGTCATCGCCCTCGCCGCCAGGCAGGGCGCAGATGTCACGGTGTGCTGCGCGACGCGCGGCGAGGCCGGCGAGGCGGACGGGATCGAGGGTGACCTCGGGGTGGTGCGAGAGGCCGAGCTTCGCGACGCGGGTGTGCTGCTGGGCGCCCGACGCTTCGTCCTGCTCGACTTCCTGGACTCGGGGATGACTGGAGAGCCGAACCACGGCACGCTCGCCGCCGCGTCGCACGAGCAAGTGACCGCCGAGCTCGACCGGGTCATCGCGGACGTGCGGCCCGATCTCGTGCTCACCCTCGACCCAGACGCCGGCGACGGGCACCGCGACCACGTCGCCATCGGCCGCGCCGCGCTGGCGGCGGGCCGGAAGGCGGGCCTACCGGTGTACGGCTGGGCCCTGCCCCGGGCGCTGCTGGCCCGCTGGTTCGCCGAGCTGGAGCAGGTGCGCCCGGACAGCGCGCACCTCGACCTCGACCGGCAGGGCCTGGGCCGGCCGGACGAGCAGATCAGCACCGTGATCGACGTCGCCGACCTGCAGCCGCTGCGCGAGCAGGCGATCGCCCGGCACGCCAGCCAGACCTCGCCCTACGACGGCATGCCGGCCGACCTGCGCGACGACTTCCTTCGCACCGACCGGCTGGTGCGCCTGTACCCGGCGTGGACCGGCGGCGCTGTCGAGACGACGCTCTTCCCGCAGCCGCGCTGAACTGTTCCGCGCCGGACAATCGCCCCAGTCCGTCTCCGCTGCCGGCTACTGACCCGTGACGTCTGCGAGGCGGCGCCTGTTCCCGAACGCGTGGCTCGCCGATCTCGATGCGACGCCGTCGCTCCCGGCCGAGGGGTAGCAGTTAACACCAGGCCGACAGAGGAGTCAGGTGAGCTGTCATCGGCAGAACAGCGCCCTGTCTGCGGCAGAGCCGGCGGAGCCGCTTCGCGGCAGAGCCGGTCGTTTGCCAATGGAAGACCTCGTGACTCTTGGCCCATGCGACCGCCGTTGGTTCGCTTGGGGAGGACGGTGAGTCTAGGAGGCAGACCCCGCACCGTGAAGAAGAATCGGCCAGCCTCCTCCCAGTGATGCACCTGTCCGGACTTCACCAAGTCAGGCGACCAGTTGACAGCAAAGGCGTACAGGAGCCCAGAGGTGACCCCTTGCATCAGCGCCTCGATGGCGGTGTCGCTGAGGCCCAGGTCGAGCATTCCATTGCGGACCTGTAACTCGGTTCGCACGCTGTGTTCGAGAAGTGCGATCACCCGCTCAGCGCGTTTGATCTCTTGGGGGTCATCCATACCCGGATCTTGTCACCGACAGACCTATCGGAACGACTGCGCGACGAGCGGCAGAGCCGGTAGCGCCGCTCTGCGGCATGGTCGCTTGGCCGCGACTTCGGCGTGCGCCGGTTCGCGTTGCCGATCGAGGTCGGCTCGTCGCGCGGGCGGTTAGCCCGGCGACAGCGTGATTGC
>JAVHVD010000159.1:0-7736 GCA_032160745.1 Pseudonocardiales bacterium | reverse complement strand
TGAACGAGTCGGATGCGCGGCTCTTCAAGTACGCACCGCCGAAGGTCCGGCAGTTCGTGCTGCCCGAGGCGAACAGTGCGCTGTAGCTGATCGCTGCTTCACCGAACGTATATGGGCTCACGCCATTCGCATCCAGAGACAGTCCTCCCGACAGGTTGGCCGGAATTGTCGAGGTGTTGACCGCGCCCGCGCTGTCGCTGCTGCTGACGGCGGTGGCCGCGCCCCACTGGGCGGCAGTCTTACCTGCGGCTGCGAGCCAGGTGCGGATGGAGATGACGGGGGACGTGCCCCCGTTGGCGAGGTCGTAGGTGATGAGCTTGTCACCAGGCGTGCGGAGCGGCGTCTCCGGTGTTGTTCCAGTGCCGTTGTTCGCACAGTTGGTGACGGTCGCCGTCGGGTCGCAGAACTTCTGGTTGAGCTCGAAGTCCATGTTCGTCGTGCCCGATGGGTTGTTGACCCGCTGCCAGAACAGTTCGAGGTACTTCGGCGAGGTCGTGTCTTCGCTGTACACCCCGAATGTCTTGAGATCGCTCTTGTTCGGCGGGATCGAGCCGTCGACGATCGTCGGGTTTATGTCGTTCTCGGCCGTGCCCTGACCGAACGAGTCGTCCGTCGCTCCCGAGGGCTTGTCGTTCCTGACGACGACTCCGGAACGAATGGCCGAGTCGGCTCCGGCCGTCAGCCAGTCGATGCACGGTGTCGAACCGTCGACCTTCAGGTTGCCATTGGCGTCGATCTCGAAGTTGCTTCCGGACAGGACTGTCGTAGCTGCCGGCGCTGTGCAGGTCACGACTGCTTCGGCTTGATTCGGAACAACGATGGCGAGCGCACAAAGCGTCACCGCGCCGCTCAGGGCGGCCAGTAGTCGGACCGTAGATTTGCGCGTGCTGCGGATCATGTGGCGGCTCCCCCGTATTCGGGCGACGACACCCTTCCGAGTACGTCGCGCGCGTGGAGCCCCCCGGCCGCAGCTTGATTAGGCGGCCTTCGCGCGAGTGCCTCAACCCACGCGCCCAAGCTGTCACGCCAACGGCGTGGGACATAGCGTGAAATGCGTGTTGAAGCGGAGATGGAACGGCACACGTCAAATCGGCATGTGGCACGCCACCACCGGGCAGTATCACCGTCGCAGTGCTCGGCCGGCGTCGGCCGTGCGTGCGCTGGGTGGGCGCTACTTCCAGATGCGGGCGTAGTCGACGAGCGTGGTCGCGGGCAGCGGTGTGGTCGCCGGATCGAAGGAGTTGGTGGCGATACCCAGGGCCTGCGTGAGGGCGAGGAAGAACGGCTGATCGAACGGTTGCGGTGCCACGAGTGGCGCCGCCGGCTTCCAGTTGTCCACCAGGCAGGTGTTGCCGTCGTAGATGACGGTGAGGCTGGAGGGCGTCCACTCGAGCGTGTAGGTGTGGAACTTGGTGATGTCGATCGTGCACTTGTAACTGGTCAGGTTCGGGTCGAAGACACCTGGCTTGTAGTGGATGTAGGGCATCGCGAGGGTCGGGTACTGGCTGTACAACTCGGCGATGTCGATCTCACCGCTGGCCGGCTGCGCACCGTACTTCGTCGAGTTCACCGGCCACAGCCAGAACGACTCCTGCAGTCCGGGCACGGCCGCCTGCGGAACCAGCGCCCGGACCTCGAAGCGCCCGTAGGCCTGACTGAACTTGCCGAAGCCGCTCACCGAACCGGCCGTGTACTGGGTCTTGAAGAACGCGCCGCAGTTGAATGTGGAGGCTTCCTTGCGCGCGGTCAGGGCCAGGTAGCCGCCGGACACCGAGACGTTCTCGGGGCGATCGATGTAGCACGCGTGGTAGCCGAGCGGGCCGGTGGCGTAGCCGCTGGTCGGCGTCTGCTGAACGGTCCACTTCGTAGTGTTCAGGGAGGTGCCGTTGAACTCGTCGTCGAACGTGCACTTCCACGGCACACCGTCGGCCTTCAGAATCGTGTCACCGCAAGTCGGGCCGCTGGGCGCCGGCGCAGACAACGCTTCTTGGCGGGTGCCCAGCGTCGCCCCCGGCGCGGCGAAGGCAAGCGCGCTCATGGCGAGGACCGCCGACATGACGCAAAGACGGCGGACAGGCTTGGACATGGCGGGTCTCCTCGTGCTGACTGTTCGGCCCCGCCGTTCGTCAATCCCCGGATGTGAAGATAGCGTATGGCGACGGACCTGTCACCCAGGGAGACGAATTCCAGCGGCGCTGTAGCTTTCGGCAGATGCAGACCCTGCGCACGCCCGACGAACGGTTCGCTCAGCTACCGGACTTCCCGTACGAGCCGCAGCACACGCAGGTCCCGGACGGCGACGGCGGCTCCCTGCGAATGGCGTGGGTGGAGCACGGGCCGGCCGACGGTGAACCGGTGCTGTTGCTGCACGGCGAGCCGTCCTGGTCCTACCTCTACCGCTCGATGATCCCGCGGTTGGCCGACGCCGGCCTTCGAACGGTCGCGCCCGATCTCGTCGGCTTCGGCCGGTCGGACAAGCCGACCCGCACCGAGGACCACACGTACGCGCGGCACGTCGAGTGGGTGCGCTTCCTCGTCGAGGACGTTCTCGACCTGCGCGGGATCACGCTGGTCGGGCAGGACTGGGGCGGGTTGATCGGCCTGCGGCTGGCCGCTGAGCATCCGGAGCGGGTCGCCCGGATCGTCGCCGCCAACACCGGCCTGCCCACCGGCGACCAGCCGATGCCCGACATCTGGCACCAGTTCCGGATGGCGGTGCAGTCGGCGCCGTCGCTGGACATCGGCCGCTTCGTCGCGGCCGGCTGCAAGCGCGGCCTGGACGACGCGGCGCGGGCCGGTTATGACGCGCCCTTCCCGGACGAGTCGTACAAGGCGGGCCCGCGCGCCATGCCCGGACTCGTCCCCTATCAGCCGGACAACCCGGCCAGCGGCGCGAACCGGGCGGCGTGGCATCGTCTGGCCGGCTCGACGACACCCATGCTGCTGGCGTTCTCCGACAGCGATCCGATCACCGGCGCGATGGCACCGATCCTCGAGCGGACGATGGCGGGAGCGGCAGGGCGTACGCATCCGACCATCGAGAACGCCGGGCACTTCCTCCAGGAGGACGCCGGCCCGGAACTCGCCGCGGCGATCATCGACTTCGTCCAGGCGACTCCGCGCGCGCCGGACGAGGACCGATAACCTGCTGCCCATGCTTCTCAGCGACCGCGACATCCGCGCCGAGATCGACGGCGGGCGGCTGTCCGTCGAGCCGTGGGAGCCGGCGCTCGTCCAGCCGTCCAGTGTCGATGTCCGCCTCGACCGGTTCTTCCGGGTCTTCAACAACTCCCGGTACACCCACATCGACCCGGCGCTGCAGCAGGACGAGCTCACCACGTTGGTCGAGCCCGACGGCGACGATCCGTTCGTGCTGCACCCCAGCGAGTTCGTGCTGGGGTCGACGCTCGAGATAGTCACGCTGCCCGACGACCTCGCCGGCCGGCTGGAAGGAAAGTCCAGTCTCGGCCGCCTCGGGCTGCTCACCCACTCGACCGCGGGTTTCATCGACCCGGGTTTCACCGGGCACATCACGCTGGAACTGTCGAACGTCGCGAACCTGCCGATCATGCTGTGGCCGGGCATGAAGATCGGCCAGCTGTGCCTGTTCCAGCTCTCCAGCGCCGCCGAGCACCCGTACGGCTCCGCCGTCTACGGCTCGCGCTACCAGGGACAGCGGGGACCGACGCCGAGCCGGTCGCACCTGAACTTCCGACGCTGGCCCACCCAGTAACTGTCTTGGCCCCGCTGCGGCGCAACTCGCCGCGTGTCGCGCCGCTACGGGGCCACGACAGGTGAAAACCCGCGGTCAGGACCAGCGGACCCGGACTGTCTTGGCCCAGCCCGCGGCGACCGCGTCGGCGCCGTCGACGATCACCTCGGACGGCCGGTTCCACAGCCACAGGTAGAGGTCGGACGAGAGCCCGCGGATCGTCACATCGGCCCCGACGAGATCTTCGGTCAGGACCGCCTCGATCCGCTCGCCGCCCAGGGTGATCAGCCACGATGGTCCGTCCACCGCGTCGAGACCGATCGTCGTCGCCGCCTCGAGCGCCCTGGCCTTCCGCCGGGCGGCGAAGCCGTGCAGGATCTCGGCGATGCCATCCTGCGCGAACAGGTCCGCGAACGGCACCACGTCCCCGGCGGCGGCCTGCGCATCGGCGCGATGGATCGCTGTCTCGTGTGCTTGCCTGCGCGCCCAGAAATGCAGCGGCGACTCGGCCGGCAGGAAGGTGAAGCATTGGAGATCGGGCTGCGCCGAGCGCAACGTGTCGACCAGCGCCAGGTGCCCCTCGCGGAACCAGTCGAGCAGCTCGGCGTCGCCGGGCCCGGTGCCCACTGCCCGCCCGGCCTCGGTGTCCGCCGTGCCGCTGCCGGTCGCGACGATGTCGGCCGCCCAGCGGTGGATGCCACCGACGTGGGTGACGAGCGAGCGGACGTCCCACTGCGTGCCTGGCACGGGGGTGTCCAGACCGGCCGCGGCAGCGCCAACCGCGAGCATGGGTCCGTTCAACGCCAGGTGATCGATCAGCGAGGTGATGTCCACGCGAGTCAGCCGAGCGGGTGCATCCAGCCGTGGGTGTCAGGCGCCCGGCCGGTCTGCACGGCAACGAGCCGCTCGCGAAGCTGCATGCTGATCGGACCGGGATTGCCGTCGCCTATCGTCCAGCCACCGTGCTCACCGTCCACCGCACCGACCGGCGTGATCACCGCGGCGGTACCGCAGGCGAACACCTCGGTGATGGCCCCGGACGCGACGCCCTCGCGCCACTCGTCGGTCGAGATCTTGCCCTCCTCGGTGGTGTAACCGAGCTCCTCGGCGAGGCTGAGCAGCGAGTCGCGGGTGATGCCGGGCAGCAAGGTCCCGGTGAGCGCCGGCGTCACGATCCGCGCGGACGGACCGGACCCGTGGACGAAGTAGAGGTTCATGCCGCCCATCTCCTCGACCCACCGGTGCTCGGCGGCGTCGAGCCAGACGACCTGGTCGCAGCCCTTCGCCGTCGCCTGGGCCTGGGCGAGGAAGGCGGCGGCGTAGTTGCCCGCGCACTTGGCGTCGCCGGTGCCGCCGGGCGCGGCGCGGGTGTACTCGGTTGACAGCCACACCTTCACGGGCTTGATGCCGCTGGTGAAGTACGGGCCCGCAGGCGACGCGATCAGCAGGTACATGTACGAGCTGGACGGGGTGTTCACGCCGAGTCCGACCTCGGTGGCGATCATGAACGGACGGAAGTACAGCGAGTCGCTCGGATTGGTCGGCACCCAGTCCTTGTCGACGTCGATCAGCGCCTGCAGCGACTCGACGAACAGCTCCTCGGGCAGTTCGGCCATCGCGAGGCGGCGGGCCGAACGGGCGAAGCGGGCGGCGTTCGCGTCCGGTCGGAAGGTGGCGATCGAGCCGTCGGGCTGGCGGTAGGCCTTGAGCCCTTCGAAGATCTCCTGGCCGTAGTGCAGTGCGGCGGTCGCCGGGTCGAGGGTCAGGGGGCCGTACGGGACGACCCGGCCCTCGCCCCACCGACCGTCGGCGAAGTCGATGCGCACCATGTGGTCGGTGAAGTGCTTTCCGAAGCCGGGCGCCGCGAGGATCGCCGCCCGCTCCTCATCGCTCTTGGGGCTGGGGTTGCGATCGACGGAGAACACCATGGCTGGATTCTAGGACGCCCGAGCAATTCCGGACCGGTCCTATTTCCCGGCGATGGCCCTCTCGGCGGTCAGGATCGAGACCAGGGTGCCGATCTCCTCATCCGAGGCGGACAGCGCCAGCGCGGGGAGTGACTTCGTGAGCATGTCCAGCAGCTGGTCGCGCTCGACGGTGTGCGTGTCGATCCAGCGGACAACGCATTCCTCGACATAGGCGACCCAGCCGTGGATCGCCAGCGTCGCCCGCGGGGTCACGTCCAATCCCTGCGTGGCGAGGACGTCGAGTACCCGCTGCGCCATCGTGCTGCGGGTGGCATCGAAGATGGCCCGCATCTCGGCGTCGCCGCTGACGGCACCGCGCACCAGCGAGCGGTAGTTGTCCGGGTTCTCCTCGACATAGTCGATGAACGACGTCAACGCCCCCCGCAGGGCGTCGACCGGTGCCAGCGAGGTGTCCGGCCCGGTGCGCCGGAGCATCTCCGCCGCCGCGGCCTTCGCAACCTCGACGTGGAACTCCTGCTTGGACGAGAAGTAGTGGAAGAGCAGTCCCCGGGAAATGCCTGCGGCCTTGGCGATCAGCTCCACCGAGAGCTCGTCCAGGCGGCGGGTGGCGAGCATCTCGACGCCGAGTTCGATGAGCTGCCGGCGCCGCGCCTCGGGGCTGAGGCGCACCCGCTTGGTCGCTGTCATGCGCATCACTCTAGCCCGCTATTGAACGTGAGCCAATCCTATTGACTTGCGTTCAACGACTCTTTACTTTGAACACCATGACGCAGGCAACCACTCCCCGCCGCTCGGCGCGAGCCGCCCGGACAGCCGGCAAGCTCGAGCGCCGCCATCTGGGCGTACTCATCGTCGGTAGCGGCTTCGCCGGTCTCGGCGCCGCGATCCGGCTCCTGCAGGACGGCCGCGACGACTTCCTCGTCATCGAGCGGGGCAGCGAGGTCGGCGGCACCTGGCGCGACAACACCTACCCCGGTGCGGCGTGCGACGTCCCGTCCCACCTGTACTCGTACTCCTTCGAGTTGAACCCCAAGTGGTCGCGCTCGTTCTCACCGCAGCCGGAGATCCAGGACTATCTCCGCTCGGTCGCCGCGAAGTACAACGTCGGTGACAAGCATCTGTTCGAGACCGAGGTGACACTCGCGCAGTGGGACACTGACGCCCACCGCTGGCTGGTCGACACCACCAGCGGCAACTTCAGCGCCGATGTGCTGGTCGGCGCGGTCGGCGCGCTGTGCGAACCGGCCCTGCCCGACGTCCAGGGCATCGAGAGCTTCCAGGGCGAGCTGTTCCACTCGGCCCGCTGGAACCACGACGCCGACCTCAAGGGAAAGCGCGTCGCGATCATCGGCACGGGGGCGTCGGCGATCCAGATCGGTCCGGCGATCGCCGACGAGGTCGGCCGGCTCGACGTCTACCAGCGCACCGCTCCTTGGGTGATGCCGCGCCACGACCGCGCCTATTCCAAGATCGAGAGCCTGGCCTATCAGCACGTGCCGTTCCTGCAGCGAGCCGCCCGGGAAGCGATCTACTGGGGCCGGGAGGCCTTCGTCCTCGGCTTCGCCTACGAGCCGAAGATCCTCCAGGTCGCGCAGCGGATGGCCGAGAAGAACATCGCCAAGGGCATCACCGACCCGGAGCTGCGGGCCAAGGTCACACCCAACTGGCAGATCGGCTGCAAGCGGATTCTGATCTCCAACGCCTGGTACCCGATGCTCGCGCAGAACCACGTCGACCTCGTCACCGACGGGATCATCGAGGTCCGCGAGAACGCGATCGTCACCGCCGACGGAACCGTCCGCGAGGTCGACGCGATCATCGTCGCCACCGGCTTCCACGTCACCGACTCGCCGACCTACCAACGGATCGTCGGCAAGGACGGCCGCTCGCTCGCGTCGGTGTGGGACGAGCAGGGGCAGCAGGCCTACAAGGGCGCGGCGGTCGCCGGCTTCCCCAACCTGCTCTTCGTCGTCGGACCCAACACCGGCCTCGGCCACAGCTCGATGGTCTACATGATCGAGTCGCACCTGAACTATCTGTCCAGCGCGCTGCAGACCGTCGACAAGCACGGCCTGGAGACGTTCGAGGTCCGCGAG